>JAIXVI010000031.1 GCA_027483065.1 Planctomycetaceae bacterium | reverse complement strand
GCCGCGGGCGTCGTTCCGAGCGTGGAAGCCACGACCGGCCAATCAGCCCCGCGCAATCGAAGCCCGAGAATCTCAAAGTCGGCGTTGTCGAGCGTCGCGAGCAGCCGCTCTGACCTCGCGCGATCGGCGGAAAGTTCATCGAGGTCGGCGAGTTCTTGCGCAGGGTCAGACTCGGGATGCGCGTGATGCGGATCGCCGTCGGCCGAGGTTCGTGTGTCGTTGTGCGCACGAGCGAGCGCCCGAAGCGCGTTGGCGCCACGGTGCGTGCGACGGGCGGCTTCGCGCGTGGCGTTGTGCGCGACGGCCGACGCGAGCGCGGTGAGATGGTCATCCGAAATCGCATCCACGAGCTTGCCCGCCGACGCGAGCACATCAACGCGGCGAAGTGTGGTTGAGAAGATGTCGTCGGCATCGACGCCCTCGAGGCCACGTGCGTCGAGTCTTCGACGAATGCGCGTCAGAAGCAGTGCGCGCTGTGCGACCATTCGACTCGCGATCTCCGCGCGCAGCGCACTCGGCTCGAGTTGGGGATTGGGTACAGAGTCGGACATCGAACGGGGTGCGATGATACATTCACGCGCGAAGTTGTTTCTAGAAGAATGGCATTCCCCAACTTCGTCGTCTTGAGCAACTTTGGGAACTTGATCCACGCTTCTTTAGCGAAGTTCTTCTCGACAACTGCAGGCAATTTCGCGCGTCGCACCGTCGATACTGAGAAGGCACTCTTCTGGCGGTGTGCAACGACCTTCGCAGGAGTAGGTCCAATGCTGCGGGTTTTCGGTTGAAACAACGATCGTCAGGTCGCACGCATTGGAATCGACATCGGACGCGGGGAGAATCTCTACGATTTCTCCCGCCTCGTTGAAGCGAATTCCACGCGCAGAAAACGTTGTCGTTGGGAGTTCAACGCCCGCTGTGGCGACGGCCTTCGCGGAGACGCGCTGGACTTGCATCGTCAAATCGAGTCCAACCGACTGAAGCAGGCTTTGCTCGCTGAGCCACGCGATCACGGCGGCAGTGCTCGGGTGTGCGTTGAGTTCGTGCTCCATGACTTCCACGATGCCGTCGCCCTCAGCCCCACGCCGCGCGGGCGTATATCCATTGCTTTGCATGAGTGCTGAATCAGAGGTCATGCCAGCGTGGGCGTTCGGGAGGGTGTAGGCGTTCGTATCGCGACGGGAGAGCACGACGCCCAGACCAATACTGGCCGCGAGGACAAGACCGAGTCCGGCCGCCACCCCGAACCGACGCGCATCGCGGCGGGTGCGCGTCGGTTCTGCGGTGACGTGTGCCGCGCGCCTGAGCGCATCCTTTCCGCCGAGAGCATTTCCCGATTCGCCCACCATCAACTTTGAAGCGTGGATCGACGCGTCCCGCGTACTTCCACGCGGCGTCCCAACTGGCGCTTCATGACGCGCGTGACGTGAGCACTCCTGCGAGGCGGCATGTGCCTCGGCTACTTCTTTCCACCACATGTGCCGACTCCGAATCGTTGGCGATGATGGGCCGCCGAAAGGCCCGAACACCGCGCACCAGCCTTCACCTTTCGGGCGCGCGCCGACCGCACGTCCATCAACAACAACTGACCGTTCAGCCAATCGAGTGACAGGTACGAGCGAAAATTTGACAGAAAAATGCTTCGCTGGGTCTAGGGAGAAATCAGGCCCGATCGCCTCCGACAGCCAGTTGGTCGACGGGCTGTCCTACTCTTGGACTTCGTCCGCGTAGGCGTAGTCGACGCCGCCGCTTGGCAAGAAGCGGAAGTACTTCAGTTTCTCGCGCAGTCGCGGTGTACCGTCGGGGTTGTAGCGAATCGTGATTTCTGGCGTGTTGAGCGTGATGGACTCAAGCCGCCCATCAGCCCCGATACTCGCGCCGAGGAGTCGACCTGTTTGGGCAAGAAACCCGAGCCGATCGCCAACCAAGGCGGCTTGGTTTGTGCGCGTGGCACGCCAGGCCGGCGTCGCGAGCCATCGACCGAAGGCAAGCCCTGAAATCGATGTTGCGCTCACAATCACAAGGGTGATCGCGAGTTTGCGCCCGCGTCGACGGAGGACGCGGGGCGCGAAGGCGTGGAGCGCATGGCGCGCCACGGTGGTTTGGCCGCGCGCAAGTGCGGTACGTGCGGCGGCGCCTGCAATCGTCGGAATGATCGGTCGCGCGATTTCCGCCAAGCGTTCAAAGTCTGCGCGCGCGGTCGCTGCAGTCGCGTCGGTTGCGCAGCCGAAGTCGATGAAAAAGACGCGGCCGTCTGGTCGAACGCGGATGTGCGCGGGCTTGAGATCGCCGTGCGCGATGCCCGCAGCGTGGAGTTGCTCGAGTGCTTCGGCCGCAGCGGCGATGTCGTCGGCGCTGCTCGCCGGGCGCGAAGGCTCTGCGCGAACGATGAGATGCGCCGCCGCACCCGGCGGAGCATGCATCGCGAGCGGTTGTGGGGAGATACCCGCGGGTGCCGACACGATCGCACGCAACTCGCGCAGCGCATGCGCGCGTGCCGCGCCTTCACGGTCGTCGAATCGCTTGATGACGACTTCGACCGAGGCAGTCGCGGTCGAAAGGAGTTCATCGCGCGCGATGGCGACTTGGGCAGTCGCGCCATTTCCCAGGAGCGATTCGATGCGCCAGCGCCCGAAGACAAGAGTGCCGACCTCGAGCGCAGTCGGTGCTTCCTCTGGAATTCCAAACGCAAGCGCAACCGCGAGGATGTCATCGCGCAACGCGGGGAATTCAAGCGCGAGCGCGAACGCGCGATCTTGGATCGACGAGGTGTTGGCAGAAGAGCCCGCTGCGTGCTGGTCAGTGGTCTCACCAGCGCTTGTCGCCGCAACCAACGCCGCGAGGATCGCCGCCTCCAGTGTCGAGGCGAAGTGACGCGCGATTGGCGCGGAATCGATGCCATACGCGTGAAGCGCGTCGAGGTAGCGAGTGAGCGTTGACGTCGCCGAGAGAGTGGCCGATCCCGACGCGCGGAACGATGCCGCGTCGAGATCGATGAGATCGGCGAGCGCAAGATCGACGTGTGCGACAGACTCAGACACTGCAACAGGCAGTGCCATCGATGGTGCCGTCGAGGGTGCCGTCGATGGTGCCGTCGAGGGTGCCATCGAAAGCGCATCTTTCAACGCGCTGACAGCACGCGAGAGTTCATCGGCGAGCGATTTGGGGATGTCGAATGATGTCTGCATACAACGTCTGACACTCGGCTCGACACTCGTTTCCGACGCACGCAACCCAGCACGACTCTTCACGACACTTCGCGCTCAATCAGGCTCAGCCGCGTCGCGCTCTGCTTCACCGTCCGCCGCCGGATCCGCGAGCTCTTCAAGCG
>JAIXVI010000316.1 GCA_027483065.1 Planctomycetaceae bacterium | reverse complement strand
CAGCTCGTGCTGTGAAGTGTCAGGTTAAGTCCTTTAACGAGCGCAACCCCTGTCGTTAGTTGCTCGGCGCAAGCCAGTACTCTAGCGAGACTGCCGGTGTCAAACCGGAGGAAGGTGGGGATGACGTCAAGTCCTCATGGCCTTTATGTCTAGGGCTGCACACGTGCTACAATGGTATGTACAGAACGATGCAAGACCGCAAGGTGGAGCAAATCGCAAAAAGCCAGCCCCAGTTCGGATTGTCGGCTGCAACTCGCCGGCATGAAGTTGGAATCGCTAGTAATCGGAGATCAGCTACGCTCCGGTGAATATGTTCCTGAGCCTTGTACACACCGCCCGTCAAGTCATGGGAGCTGGCAGTGCCCGAAGTCGCGCAAATTCATGCGTGCCCACGGCAAGGCTGGTGACTGGGACTAAGTCGTAACAAGGTAGCCGTAGGGGAACCTGCGGCTGGATCACCTCCTTTCTAAGGGAATATTCTTAGACACGTGTTGGGAGCAATCCTGATCGTGAATTCGTCAAGACATCCTCGTCCTAACGCGAAAGCGTGGGATAGTTTGCTGGTAACAGTGAATGAAGGTTTCCAACTGCTGCTTGATATACACAACGACGACCCCGCTGCATAAGCGGGGTTGTTCGTTTTTGTCGCGTGTTTGCTTGCTTCCGTCTGCGCTCGGGCCTCGTGTTCGCCCCGCTTGTCAACAAAGTCTCGTGTAGGCAACGCCGAGACCCGCAAGCAGCATCGGCCCAGAAGTCCTGCGACGACGAGACGACAACGCGCCGATACGGCTTCCGCCTGAGCGCTCTTCGGCGTGCGCGCTCACCGGACACGATCTGCTGCCTGAGAGCCGCGTGCATGTCACCGACTCATGTTTTTGGGGTGAGCAGCACCGGCGCGTGATCTTGGAACGCTGACTCGAGGCACGCCCGACTTCAGAATGCCAAGGTGTTACGAAGCAAGAGCTTCTGCCGGAAACGGTTTGGTTTCCGCGCCTTGGCCGTGCACGACTCATCAGACAGTGCACAGCCCAAAAACAAGAACTCGGTGCCTGTTAAAGCACCGAGTTCTATTCGACTGGCCTTTCCGCCGTCGAAATCGGATGGGTCAAGCGCGGTGGTCCAGACCAACGCGACCTCTTTCCGAATGAACCTCAAGTGTCCAGCTCGAGGTTCGGTCCCTGCGCCTTTCGGCGCAAGCCGCGGTGGTCCAGACCGCGGCGTTCCTGTCGCAAGAGAAGAGACTCACGGGCCGGATCTCTGCGTCAGCGTCCGTGAAATGACGGTGGATTTTGAAAATTGCTGGGGCGAATTCCTTACGCGAGAGGACTTGCAGTGGAATGAATTACGGATAAAGATATCCGTATTAGCCGATGCCGTACACGCAAGGGCCCATCGATCTCCCTGATGACCCTGGAAAACGGATCAGTTGAGCAGCTTGCGACCCTAAACACAGAAAAACATATCGCTAATTCATCAGAATTGGAACTCGCGATGGCAACACCACTCAGTCAAACGGATGCCGCTACGACGCGCAGCGATTTTGTCCGAGCCCGCACGGCTCATGATTTGGATCCACGTTCCGGCGGAGCGCTCGAGAGATTCACCTACGACGACGCGGTCGTGCGATGGTTCATGGGTGCATCGATACTTTGGGGAATCGTCGGCATGTTGGTTGGAGTGTTGGTTGCGCTCCAACTCGCTGATCCGAGGTTCAACCTCGGATTGCAGTGGACGAGCTTTGGCCGGCTTCGTCCACTTCACACGAATGCCGTGATCTTCGCCTTCGCAGGAAACGCGATCTTCGCAGCCGTTTACTACTCGTCGCAGCGGTTGTTAAAGGCGCGGATGTTCAGCGACCTCTTGTCGCGCGTGCACTTCTGGGGTTGGCAAGCCATCATCGTGGCAGCTGCGATCACGCTGCCGCTCGGCTTCACACAGTCGAAGGAGTATGCGGAGCTCGAATGGCCGATTGACCTCGCAGTCGTCGCCGTGTGGGTCGTCTTTGCAGTGAACTTCATCGGCACGTTGATTCGACGCCGCGAGCGACATCTCTACGTCGCGATCTGGTTCTACATCGCGACCGTCATTGCGATCGCTGTTCTCTACATCTTCAACAACTTGGTGATGCCGGCAGATTGGTTCCGCTCCTACTCGGTGTACGCCGGTTCACAAGACGCGTTCATGCAGTGGTGGTACGGGCACAACGCAGTGGCGTTCTTCCTCACCACGCCCTTCCTCGGCCTCATGTACTACTTCCTTCCGAAGGCTGCGGAACGCCCTGTCTTCTCCTACCGACTCTCGATCGTTCACTTCTGGAGTCTCGTCTTCCTCTATATCTGGGCGGGGCCTCACCATCTCCACTACACGGCGCTGCCGGAGTGGGCGTCGACGCTCGGCATGCTCTTCAGCGTCATGCTTTGGATGCCGTCGTGGGGTGGCATGTTGAACGGCTTGCTCACGTTGCGCGGAGCATGGATTCGCGTCGCGACGGATCCGGTGCTCAAGTTCTTCGTTGTTGCCATCACGTTCTACGGAATGTCGACGTTTGAGGGACCGCTGCTTTCGGTGAAGAGCGTCAATGCGCTGAGTCACTACACCGACTGGACCATCGCGCACGTGCATGCGGGCGCACTCGGTTGGGTTGGTTTCATGTGCTTCGGCATGTTCTATTGGCTCGCGCCGCGGCTCTTTCAGACGCCGATCGCGCGACCGTCGTGGGTTGGGCTTCACTTCTGGACGGCGACGATCGGCATTCTGCTCTACGTCGGCGCGATCTATTGGGCTGGACTGACACAGGGCTTGATGTGGCGCGCCTTTGATGCGGATGGACTGCTGCAGTTCCCCGACTTCCTCTCGACGGTCACCGTGTTGATTCCGTACTACTGGATCCGCGTTGTGGGCGGATCGCTGTATCTCTTCGGCACGGTTCTGATGGGCGTCAATCTGGTCATGACTTGGGCGAAGCGGCCGAAGGTGTACGACGTTCCTGTCTACGAGGCACCAGCCCTGACTGCAGGATTTGTGGAGCGACCCATCGCAGGATCGGCGTATCCAACAACGTCAGTGCTCGGCGTCGGACGCGTGCTTGATGTCTTTACGCAACTCCGTTGGCACCGACGATTCGAGGGTCTTCCAATCGTTTTCACGGTGCTCGTGGCGCTCGGGGTGGTGGTGGCGAGCCTCGGCGAGATCATTCCGCTCTTCGCGCGAAAGTCGGATGTCGCACGTATTGCAAGTGTCGAGCCGTATACGCCGCTTGAACTCGCAGGCCGCGACATCTACATCTCCGAGGGCTGCGTCAATTGCCACTCGCAAATGATTCGCCCTTTGCGCGCGGAAACGGAGCGCTACGGCGAGTATTCGAAACCAGGCGAATTTGTGTTTGACCACCCATTTCTTTGGGGTTCGAGGCGCATCGGCCCGGATCTTGCGCGTACCGGGAAACGACTGCCATCGCCGCACTGGCACTTGCGCCATCTCATCGAACCAACCGACACAAGCAAGGGCTCGATCATGCCGCCGTATCCGCATTTGTCGGATACGACGCTTGATTTCGCCTCGATTCGGAATTCGGTGGCCGCAATGAAAGCGCTGGGTGTCCCGTACTCCGATCAAGAGGTGTCGGACGCGGAGTCGCTCGCGCGCACGCAAGCGAAGGTCATCGCTGAGCGCATCGTGGCAGAAAGCGGTCCTGCAGGTGTTGAAGATCGAAAGATCGTGGCGCTGATTGCATACCTGCTGCGACTCGGGACCGATCTTGATAAGCCGCTCACAGCGCCCGCGGCCCAGCCGGCGACGGAGATCGCGGCGGTGAAGGCGCACCACGTGTCGTACGAAGTCGAAAGCATGGGGGGTGGCCAGTGATTGCATCGATCACCATGGTTGAGTTGTCGCTGCTCTTCTTTCTCGCGCTGTTTCTCGGCATCGTGGCTCGACTGGTCTTCTCGCGGTCACAGCGTTGGAAAGAAGACGCACAGATTCCGCTGAAGGACACGATCGAGATGGAGCGCGATGAGAGTTCGATGTCGGAAGGAGTTCGCGAGTGAACACGCAGCAGAAACAACTAGATAAGAGCGAAGAGGCCGTGCTTCTCGATCATGAGTGTGACGGCATTCGCGAGTACGACAATCCAATGCCAGCATGGTGGACCGGCATCTTCTGGGTGTCGATCCTCTTCGCGCTGCCGTACTTCGCGTTCTATCACCTGGGCGGTGTCGGCACGACGCTCGCGGACAACTACGAGACCGAAGTCGGCGCGTTCTATGAGATACAGGCGGCGAAGCTTGGCAATCTCAAGCCCGACGCGCCGACGATCCTGACACTTGCGACGGATGGTCAGAAGATGCTCGCGGGTCGCAACATGTTCCGCGCGAACTGCGCGACGTGTCATGGCCCCGACGGAGGTGGGTTGACTGGCCCAAATCTCACCGACGATCACTACATCAACATCCGCCAACCGGAAGACATCTTCCGCGTGGTTCACGACGGCCTCCCATCGAAGGGAATGCCTGAGTGGGCGTCGCGATTCAGCGAGCCGCAACTCGTGTTACTTGCCGCCTATGTCGCGAGTTTGCGGGGCACGCACGCAAGTGCGCCGCGTGATGCGCAAGGTGATCGAGTCGCGCCATGGAGTGCTCCTGGCGCGGCGATGCCGCCAACCGTCACGACTGCCGTCGGTGAGTAGTTCGCTGCGGGCGTCCACCTCCGCGAGCGAAGCAGTTCTGCGCGCGCGGTGATTCACGATCGAGGTGCATCAATGTCGTCGAGCCTTTCACTTCCAGTCCTTCGTCAGGATGCACAGGTATCCGCACAGCCTGCACAGGATCCATTCCTCAAGCCGGAAGGCCGAGTCCTCGCGACGCTCGAGGAGGATGGACGTCGTCGTTGGATTCGGCCCAAACTCTCACCGGGAAAGTGGTGGAAGCGTCGGCGTACGGTGGCGTGGGCACTGATCGTGATCTTTGCACTGATCCCGTGGACGAAGGTCGATGGCCTCCCCACGATTCTGCTCGATGTCGTGGACCGTAAGTTCGTGTTCTTCGGATCGGTTTTTCGTCCGACCGAGACACTGCTCTTCGCACTGCTCTTCATCTCGGTCTTTGTGGGCATCTTCTTGCTGACCGCGCTGTTCGGCCGTGTCTGGTGCGGCTGGGCGTGCCCGCAGACGGTCTATCTTGAGTTTGTCTATCGACCGCTTGAACGGCTCTTTCTTGGCAAAGCTGCACTGCAGCCGAAGGGAGCGGTGTCGGCGTGGCGACGTGTGGCGATGTATGCGGCATACACGATTGTTTCCGCGCATCTCGCGAACACGTTTCTCGCATGGTTCGTTGGCGCTGATCGATTGACGAGTTGGATCTTTACGTCGACGCCGTTTACGCATCCAGTCGCATTCACGATCTTCGTAGCGACGACGCTCTTGATGCTCTTCGACTTTGCATTCTTCCGCGAGCAACTCTGCTCGCTTGTCTGTCCGTACGGACGATTTCAATCAGCGCTGCTTGATCGCGACTCACTCATCGTGGGATTTGATCGAAAGCGTGGCGAACCGCGCGGGAAATCGAGATCCTTGCACGTATCACAACGAGCGGCGATCAAAGACGGCGGTTGCAGCGGGAAGTGCGGCTGCGATCGAAATGGCGGCTGTGGATCGGGAAAGAAATGTGATGGTCATGCGCAGCACGATCTGCCTGCGGCTGCAGCGACCTCGAATCGCACCGGTGATTGCATCGATTGCACATTGTGCGTGCAAACGTGCCCTGCCGGCATCGATATTCGAGACGGACTGCAGCTCGAGTGTGTGCAGTGCACGCAATGCATCGATGCCTGTGATGCTGTGATGACCAAACTTGGTCGTCCGACGGGATTGATTCGCTACACGTCGGAACGCGAGCTCGGGTGCGAGCCGCGCCGCACTCCTCGCCCGCGACTTCTGGTGTATCCGTTGCTGTTGGTGATCGCGCTCACTGGCGTGATTTGGCTCGCGATCACGCGTGAGCCCGCGGCGCTCGCGATCATTCGCGCACAGGGCATTCCATACACCGTGCACAACGAAACTGTGGAGAGCATTGTGCGACTTCGGATCGACAATCGCACGCGCGAGTCACGTCGATATGTCGTGGAGGGCGGGACCGGTGTTGAACTCGCGCAGGCGGCGCACATCGAGGTTGCGGGTGATGCGAGCGGCGAAGCAGACGTTGTTGTGCGAAGTACGCGTGATGCCTTTGCGCGCGGCCGACGCGAGGTTGAACTTGTCGTACGCGATGAGTCGGGGGCTTGGGCGGGCACGCTTCGAACGCAGGCGCTTGGTCCGATCGTGCTCTCGCCGATTGCTGCTGCCACCGAGACCCATGTACAAGAAGGAGATTCAAAGTGAAGTTCATCGAGAATCGCTGGATGTTTGCGCCGGTCGTTCTTCTGGGAGGAACGGTCACGATCGCGACAGTGACGGTGCTCTCTGCGGTGGTTGGTCATCCCCTTGGGATGGAGCCCTCGTACGACGTCAAGGCGGCGAGTTGGGACGCGGAACGTGAACAACGTGCGCAGAACGATCGATTGCGATGGGTGGTCACGCCAGAGCTCGCGAGCGAGGGGGCGCATCGCTCGCTCTCGATCCGCGTCGAAGATAAACACGCTGCGCGCATCATGGCCAGTCGCGTATCGGTCGAGTGCATTCCGATTTTGCTTGGAGAGTCACGCCGCACCGTGGAACTCGCGGCGACTGCTGGAGAAGAGGGCGTTTTTCACGGCACATTTGATTGCGCGATCGGCGGACAGTGGGAGTTTCGCGTGATCGTCGATGCACCTGCGGGTCGTTACACCGATGCGTTCCGCAGGCAGTTGCCACACGCACGCACTTCGCCGAAAAACGAGGTGTCACGTGGTTGAACCTGTTGCGCTCAGCGCGATGTCAGACGCGGCGCCGCCGCACGCGCTCGCGATTGTGTCGCTTGCGGGCACCGTGCTTGCGTCGAGTTTGCTTGGTAGCGCGCATTGTGCCGGCATGTGCGGGGGTGTTGCGCTTGTCGCGATCGGCGCGGATGGGAAGTCGCGCGTCGCTCGGCAAGTCGGATATCACGCAGGGCGATTGCTGTCGTATGCCGTCGTGGGTGCGATGTGCGGATTGGTTGGGAGTGCTGTCGACGATGCGGGCACCTTGATCGGTGTTCAGCGCGTCGCCTCGATCGCTGCGGGCGTCACGATCGCGTTCTTCGGTCTCATCGCAGTGCTGCGAGCGTTTGGCGCGAAAGCACCGTCGGCGGGTGTGCCCGCGCCACTCGTTGCGCTGGCACAGCGTGCGCATGTGCGAGCCATGAAACTGCCGCCTGCGTGGCGTGGAGTTCCGCTCGGACTTGCGACGCCGCTCCTGCCGTGCGGTTGGTTGTACGCGTTCGCGGCGATTGCTGCGGGCAGCGCGTCGGTTGGCGTTGGAGCGCTCGTGATGGCAGCGTTCTGGCTTGGAACTGTTCCCGCACTCGTGATCGCATCGAATGGCGCGCGGCTCGCGTTCGCAAAGCTCGGTCGACTCGCTCCGGCGATTGCTGGTGTTGCGATGCTTGTGGTCGGAGTTCACGCGGCGATCTGGCGGAGCACGGTTGCGGATGAAGCGAGGGAAGGAGTCGCCATGGTTCGCGTTGCCCGTGAAGGCCCGGCTTCAACGTCGTGTGAGGACTTGGCGAGTCAGGCTGCGGATCTCTCGGATGAGCTTCCGCCATGCTGTCGTGCGCACACGGATGCAGCGAACGTAGAGAATCTTGCTGGAGGTGTGCAATGAGCAACCAACACGTCGATCGCAGCGAAGATTCGGCGCAGGCACATGTTTGTGCGCACTGCACATTGCCGGTTCCCGCGGCAGAGATTCGAGCGGAAGCGAGCGAACAATTCTGCTGTCAAGGTTGCCGTGCGGTGTATGCCTCGATTCACGAATGTGGGCTTGAAGGCTACTACCAACTGCGCGAGAAACTCGCGGAGACTGAAGGTCGAAGTGATCACGCCGTCGACGATTCGCCCGCGCGACCAGCGCAGGTGAGCGGTCGTGGATTCGAGTCCTTCGATGATGCGATATTCCTTGCGAGGCATGCTCGATGTACGACCGATGGCCGTGCATCTGCGGAGTTTCGACTTGATGGCATTCGATGTGGCGCGTGCGTGTGGCTCTTGGAGGCAATGCCGCGCATCGTGCGAGGCGTCGATGCTGTGCGCGTGGATTCGGCGCGTGGAACTGTGCGCATCACGTGGAATCTGGCGACGATCCAGTTGTCGGAAGTCGCACGGCGATTTGACACGCTTGGCTATCAACTGATTGCGTTTGCAGATCCTGCAGCGGTCGAGCGCGAGCGTGCGGCGAATCGTGCGTGGCTCGTGCGGATCGGTATCTCGGGTGCGATCGCGAGCAACGCGATGGCCGTCGCCTTCGCGTTGTATGGCGGAATTTTCGCGGAGATGGCACCGACGTATCGCGTGTTCTTTCAGTGGATGTCGGTCGCGCTCGCGTTCATCGCGTTGGTGTTTCCTGGTCGAATCTTTCTCGCGAATGCGCTGGCTTCGATTCGAACGCGCACGCCACACATGGACTTGCCAGTCGCCTTTGGCCTTGTTGCTGCGGTCGGAGCGGGCGTTGTTGCGACGATTCGTGGAACAGGATCGATTTACTGTGAAAGCGCATCGATGCTCATCTTCCTGCTGCTCGTTGGACGTTTCGTCCAATACGGCAGGCAGCGGAAGGCGCGCGAACAAGTTGAACTCTTGCTCGCGATTGTTCCATCGGTCGCACGACGGATCGGTACGGACGGACTTGCGCGTGAGGTCTCGATCGACGCGCTCCAACCGGGGAATTTCGTGGAGGTGACCGCGGGTGAGACATGCCCAGCCGATGGACGGCTGCGAACGGCGACAGCACACGTCGACATGTCGCATCTCACGGGCGAAAGTGCGCCTGTGCGTGTGGAGTTCGGCGATGCGGTGTACGCGGGTTCGCGCTTCATCACCGGGCCTGTCGAAGTGGAAGTCATCGTTGCAGGCGCGGAGACGCGCGCGGCGCGACTTCTTGAACTCGTACGTGATGCATCGTTGCGTCGCGCGCCTGTCGAAGAACTTGCGAATCGCATGGCGGGTTGGTTTCTGGTGGGAGTTGTTGCTTCAGCGGCAGTAACGCTTCTGTGGTGGTGGCCGACGCTCGGAGGCGAGCAAGCGATCGAACGCGCGATTGCGATGTTGGTGGTGACGTGTCCATGCGCGCTTGGTCTCGCGACGCCGTTGGCGGTTGTCGCGGGGCTCGGGAAGGGCGCGCGGCGCGGCGTACTTGTGAAGGGTGGCGACATTCTTGAGCGTGCGTCGAAGCCGGGAACGCTCGTTCTCGATAAGACGGGCACTGTGACCGAGGCGCGCTCGAAGGTGATTCGAAGTGATGGTTCGCCCGAGGCACTTGCGCTTGCCGCAGCACTCGAAGTGCACAGCACGCATCCGTTGGCGTTCGCGATCGCGCGCGCCTTTGAGGCTGGTGCTGAGCTTTCCGACGGAAAGGCTGTCGACATACACGAGACGCCGGGCCTTGGCATCGAAGGGTGCTTCTCTGGCAAAGTTGTACGCGTTGGAAGTATGCGCATGATGGATGCGCGCAACGTGGTGGTCGCCGAGCGCTTTCGCTCGTCGGCAGCGCAGTACGCCGCGGAAGGGCTCGCGCCGGTTCTTGTCGCTGTGCAGGGGCGCGTTGAGGCGATCTTCGGCATTGGAGATCCGATTCGGAGCGACGCGGCGGAGACCGTGGCGCTCTTGAAGTCGCGCGGCTGGCACGTGATGCTCGCGTCGGGTGACGATGCTGTCGTCGCTGCTGGCGTCGGACGAGCGATCGGTCTCGCGGGCGGCGACATCGCTGGCGGTCTTTCACCAGAAGAGAAACTCGAGTTTGTGCGGCGAGCGGATCTCGCGCGGCCCGTTGTCATGGTCGGCGATGGTGTGAACGATCTTGCAGCGCTCGCGGCGGCCGATGTCGGCGTCGCGGTGCGCAACGGCGCGCAAGCATCGCATCACGTCGCAGACGTTTGTCTCGCGGCCTCAGGGATGCGTCCACTCGCGAGGTTTCTTGAAGGCGCGCGCACATCGATGGGTGCGATCAAGATCAATCTCGTCGTGTCAGTTGCGTACAACGCGCTCGGCGGGGTTCTTGCCTTTGCGGGGCTCGTCAATCCGCTCGTCGCGGCGATTCTCATGCCGCTGAGTGGGCTCACCGTGCTCGTCCTCGCGCTTCAGTTGCCTTCGTTTGAATTGCCTCTGCGGGCGGAAGGGAAACGCTGATGGAACTCGTCTTTGTGGCACTTCCGGTTGCGCTGCTTGTTGGTGGTGCAGCGTTGGTCGCCTTTGTCTGGGCTGCGAAGTCGGATCAATTCGAAGACCTCGACACACCGCCGACGCGCGTCCTCTTCGATGAGCAGCCCGCGGGTCGCCGGAACTGTGATGCGGATGATGGGCAGTGCCAGCGCGCCGCGATACGCAAGGAATCGCATGCTTCCGCGACAAATGCGCTCGACCAACACTGAACTCGCGCTACGTTCTCTTCGATGCGAAAGACGGCGATCAAACGACTCGTGTGTGCTGCGTGGCCCGCAGAGGGCGCGAGCGCGTGGAGGGTGCCTGTCGTGCACAATGCTTCTTTTGCGATTTCGCTCGCAAGCTTTGGTGTCGCGTGCGTGATTTCCGCGGCGCGCGCTGAGATCCAATTCACCGACGTCACGCTTGCGAGTGGCCTCGATGGATATGTGCACACACCAAACTATCTGGCGGTGCCAGGCGTGAACGAGTGGTTCCAAGGCGGCGTTGGCGTTGCGGATTTCAATGGTGATGGATGGCCGGACATTTTCATTCCAAAGGGGGGCGTCGGGGCCGACCGCCTCTATCAGAACAATGGGAATGGCACGTTCACCAACGTGGCGGGCAGTGCGGGCGTTGCTGTAGCGCATGCAGCGAATGGCGTGTCGTGTGCGGACTTCGATCGCGATGGTGATGTCGACATCTACGTGACGAGTTACGGCACGGCGACAGACAATCTCGGTCAACCTGGCAAGAATCGTCTCTACCGAAACGATTCTGGACGCTTCGTCGAGGTCGCGGGAACCGTCGGGTTGGCGTTTACCGCGCCGAACGTGGCGGTTGGTGATAGCGCTGCGTGGGGTGACTACGACCTCGACGGTGATCTCGATCTCGCGGTCGCTGGGTGGAGTTCAACCGGCATCGGGAATCGTTTGTTTCGCAACGATGGCGGTGTGTTTGTCGATGTCACCGTCGCGTACCTGAGTCCGGTCGTGAGTTGGGGTTTTCAACCAACCTTCGTTGATACGACGGGCGATGGATGGCCGGAGCTTCTACTCGCTGCGGACTTTGAAACAAGTCGTGCGTGGCGAAACACGCGCGATGCCGCGCAGCCGTTCGTTGCTGCAACGAGCGAGTTCGGACTTGGTCTCGATCGCAACGGCATGGGCGCGTGCGTCGCGGACTTCGATCGAAATGGAACGCCCGACTACTACGTCACGAGTATTTACGCAGCGATCCCGCCGAAGGGAGATCTCAACGGCAATGCGCTCTACATGAACTCGGGCGTGGGGTTGATGACGGAGGCGGCTGCTTCAAGTGGCTGCGACGACGGAGGCTGGGGTTGGGGCGCGATGGCGGCAGATTTCGATCACGATGGTTGGGAAGACATCGTCGAGGTCAACGGTCGCAACTCGAATGAGTGGGCGAACGAGCCTGAGTACATCTTTCGAAACCTCGGGCATGCGCCGCCTGAGACTGCGACGGGCCCGGTGAGTTTCGAGCGGCTGGGTGCAGAAACAGGATTTGCCCTTGCAGCTGATGCGCGATCGGTGGTGACGCTCGACTACGACCGCGACGGCGATCTCGACATTCTCGTCTTTGTGACGAGCGGGCCGTTGAAGCTCTTTCGAAACGAGACCGTGACCACAAGCGGTGGACGACCTTGGTTGATGCTCGACGTACGGGCGTCATCGACCGCGCGCACCGCACCGCACGGTATCGGCGCGGTGGTCGAGTGCGTCGTCGACGGCGTGACGCACCGACGTTGGGTGCACTCGGGCAGTGGATTTCACTCGAGTGCCGAGCCGCTGGTTCACTTCGGTTTTCCCACGGGCTCGGTTGCGGACACGATTCGCGTGCATTGGCCGAGCGGCCAGACGTCGACGCTCGAAGCTGTCGCATTGCGGACTCGCTTGACGGTGGAGTCGTCTCGCCCGAGTGATCTCGACGGCGACGGAATGACGGGTGCTTCGGACCTTGGACTGTTGCTCGCCGAATGGGGCGCGACCGATCGCGGAAGTCGCGCGATGCGTCGCGCGGATGTGGACCACGACGGCGTCGTCGGCGCGAGCGATCTGTCGCTCGTCCTCCTCGGTTGGGGGACGTGAATTCGCGCAGAGGGCGCGCGCTCTTCGCGAAATGAAAGCGACCGCGGGTCGGATTCCGCGGTCGCCTGTCGATGCGTGCACGTAGAAGTCGGGTGCAGAGATTTGTCGCTGTCGAGACTTCGGGCGCCTCGAAATCGCGCGATCGAAAGGGCACGAGTCGCTGGACGATCGACGCGCTACTCAAACCGCGTCCGTCGAGTGTTTCAGTTGGGCCAGCTCTCAGTCCGTCCAACCCTTAGTCCGTCCAGCCCTCAGTCTGTCCAACCCTCAGTCCGTCCAACCCTCAGTCTGTCCAACCATTGAAGCCGCCATTCGCATAGCCGCCCCAACCATTCCAGTTGTTGCCGCCACGGAACGTTCCGTAGCCTTGGCGAAGTCCGGTTGGACCCGTTTCGTAGTTTGGTCCGTACCAACCCGCGCCGCCGCCGCCAGTTCCGAGCGGAGCCTGCATATGCCCGACGTTGTACGCGCCGAGGTGGCCGTTTTGCACCGGTGCGCCGTAGACGGGCGCGGAGTAGCCCGCGTTGCCGTAGTAGTGGTTGTGGTAGTGGATGTCGCCGCCGCCGATCTGCGGCCGAAGTTCACCGGGGCGTTGGTTGTAGCCGGCGCCGGCGGGCGTCATCGCGTTCGGGTCGTCTTGGCCGGGCTTGCCCGCGAAGGAGGAGTCCTGCATGTCGCCGGGCTTGCCTGCAAAGGAGCTGTCGGAATTCTGCGAGCCGTCTTGCGAGCTGTTGCGCGGCTCAGGACGCGCGGGGCCAACCATGCCGAGCGCCGGGCGCGAGGCGGATGCCGCGGCCGACGCTGGCTCGGTCGCGTTCGGCGTCGACGCGCAGGAGGCGAGAACGAGAACGGGAAGAATCATGGGAAGCGAGAGGCGTGCGCTGTTCGAAATGAAAGGCATAGGAAGGGGATCGGCCGTCGCGGGGGTGGGGGATGAAAGAAACCGCGGTATCGAGGCTTCCACCAAGTCGTCGCGCGTCCACGGGTTCTTTCCCGCGCCGTACCATCGGCACCTCACTGAGCGTCGCGAAAAGGTGCGCGCCGAATGGCATCCGGTCGATACGTGCGCTGCGACGAGTGAAGTGTGATCTGTGACCGCTCTGCTTCCGAAGGGACTTCCGTTGACGACCGCCTCTGCCACCGCTTTCCCCGTTCAGAACGCCGGCACCCCGATCGGGACTCCCGAGATCGACAACCTTGCGATCAACACGATTCGCACGCTGTCGATGGACGGCGTGCAAGCCGCCGACTCAGGCCACCCAGGTACGCCGATGGCGCTCGCGCCAGTCGCGTACGCGCTGTGGCAGGACATCCTGCGCTACGACCCCGCGAACCCGTTGTGGGCGAATCGCGATCGATTCGTGCTCTCGAACGGCCACGCGTCGATGCTGATCTACTCGCTGCTCTATCTCGCGGATGTGCAGCGCGCGGATCATCATGGTCATCTCACGGGTGAACCAACGCTGACGCTCGAAGATCTCAAGCGATTCCGCCAACTCGGTTCGCGTTGCCCTGGTCACCCCGAGTCGCATCTGACGACAGGTATCGAAACGACGACGGGCCCGCTGGGTCAAGGCCTCGCGACGAGCGTTGGTATGGCGATGGCCTCGAAGTGGCTCGGTGCGCGTTACAACCGTCCGGGCTATCCGCTCTTTGATTTCCGCGTCTGGTCCATTTGCGGCGACGGCTGCATGATGGAAGGAATCTCGGGCGAGGCGGCGAGCCTCGCGGGTCACCTCGGACTTTCCAATCTCTGCTGGATTTACGACTTCAACCGCATCACGATCGAAGGCGCGACGGATCTTGCGTACTCCGATGATGTCGCAACGCGCTTCATGGGTTACGGATGGAATGTGGTGCGCGTTGGTGACGCGAACGACATTCCGTCGCTCCTGCGCGCATATCGCGCGGCGGAGCGCTCGACCGATCGGCCGACGCTTGTCATCGTCGATAGCCACATTGGCTACGGTTCGCCGAAGAAGCAAGACACAGCGAGCGCGCACGGTGAGCCGCTTGGAGATGCGGAAATCGCGGCAACGAAGCGCGGGTACGGCTGGCCTGAAGACGCGAAGTTCCTCGTGCCAGACGGTGTGAAGGAGCGCTTCACAGAGAAACTCGGCGCGCGCGGTGCAGCGGCGAGTGCGGAATGGAAGACGCGATTCGAGGCGTATGCGAAGGCGTATCCGTGGCTCGCAGCGGAAGTCGAAACGATGCTTGCACGCGGGCTTCCTGAAGGTTGGGACAAGGATCTCAAGCCATATCCAGCGGATGCGAAGGGCAATGCTTCGCGCAACACCTCGGGGCAAGTACTCAATCAGATCGCGAAGAACGTGCCCTGGATGATCGGTGGCAGCGCGGATCTCGCGCCAAGTACGAAGACGCTCCTCACCTTTGATGGCGCGGGCACGTTCCAAAAAGGCGCGTTTGGCGGCCGAAATCTGCACTTTGGTATTCGCGAGCACGCGATGGCGGCGATCGTCAACGGTCTCACGCTTTCGGGTTTGCGCGCGTACGGTTCGGGCTTCCTCATCTTTAGTGATTACGCGCGCGGCGGCATTCGCTTGAGTTCGATCATGGAGTTGCCCGCGCTCCACATCTTCACGCACGACTCGATTTACGTTGGCGAAGATGGTCCGACGCACCAACCGATTGAACAACTCGTCGGTTTGCGCGCGGTTCCGGGGATGCACGTCTTCCGTCCGTGTGATGGCAACGAAGTCATCGCATGTTGGCGCGCGGCGATGCAACTTACGCATCACCCCGCGGCATTCGCGCTGACGCGTCAGAATCTTCCGACGCTTGATCGTTCGCGATACGCCTCGGAAGATGGTTGTTTGAAGGGCGCGTATGTGCTCTCAGAAGCGGAAGGCGGAGCGCCTGATGTGTTGTTGATCGGATCGGGCAGCGAAGTGCATCTCGTGTTGGCGGCGCAAGAAATCCTCGCGAAAGAGGGCATCAAGGCGCGCGTCGTTTCGATTCCGTGCACGGCGCTCTTTGATTCGCAGGATGCGGCGTATCGCGACGCGGTGCTGCCGAGCGCGGTGCGCGCGCGCGTGACGTGCGAAGCGGCGAGCACGATGGGTTGGGATCGCTACGCAGGAATCGATGGCGAATGCGTCGGCATGACGAGCTTCGGCGCGAGTGCTCCTGCGAAGGATGTCGCGAAACACTTCGGTTTCACGGCGGAAAATGTCGCGGATGCGGCGCGTCGCTCGCTTGCGCGCGTGCGCGGCGGAGGTGTGCGATGAAGATCGCGGTTGCCTCAGACCATGCAGGCTTCCCGTTAAAGGAAGCGATGAAGAAGGAAGTTGAAGCGTTGGGTCATGAAGTCATCGACCTCGGAACGCATTCGACCGACGCCGTGGATTACCCCGATTACGCCGAGAAAATTGGCCTTGCGGTGGTGAGTGGTGAAATCGATCGCGGCATTCTTTTCTGCGGTTCGGGTATCGGCGCGAGTGTGGCTGCGAACAAGATTCCGGGCGTGCGCGCGGGAAACTGCAGCGACACGTATTCCGCGCATCAGGGTGTGGAACACGATGCGATGAACGTGCTTGTTCTTGGCGGGCGTACGGTTGGCGCTGCGGTTGCGAGCGAAATGGTGCGCGCGTATCTCGCGGCCGAGTACACGCATGAGGCACGACACGAGAAGCGCCTCGCGAAAGTGCTCGCGATTGAAGCGCGCTATGCCGTCGTAGCGCAGTGAATCTGCGTTGTCGCGCATCGAGCGCGGCGCATGCGAGAAGCGCAGCAGCAACGAGCGACGAATGAAAAAAGACACGGCCCCGCGCGAACGGGGCCGTGTTTCATTTTGAGATGGCGTTCGGAGCAGGCGCTTCTTCTGAAGTCCCGCAGCCACACGTCACTTCACATCACTGCTTCGGGGCCGCGGTTCCTGCGCCTGGACCGGTGCCCGGACCAGCAGCGCCTTGGCTTGGAATGCCGAGGAGTTCGACGTCGAAGATGAGCGTTGCCTTCGGCGGAATCGCGCCTTGACGGCCGCGCTCGCCGTATGCGAGCTGGTACGGAATGATGAGCTTGCGCTTGCCGCCAACCTTCATCGTGCCGACGCCTTCGGTCCAACCCTTGATGACGCCGCCGAGCGGGAATTCAACGGGTTGACCACGATCGACGCTTGAGTCGAACGGCGTGCCATCGACGAGCCAACCCGAGTAGTGCACCTTCACGGTCGCTTGCGGACCGGCGGGCATTTCGCCCTTGCCTTCGACGAGATCGACATACTTGAGATCGATCGTGCCTTCGGGCAGGTTGACTGGCATGGTTTGAACTTCGGCCGTGAACGCTTCACCTGGAAGACGAGGCTTTTCGGTGTCGGAGATCACGGTGCCGTCGACGGCGTTCACGATGACTTCGAACGCCTTGCCGCCCTTGTAAATCATGACCGCGGCGGTTGCGGGGTCGGCGGAGAAATCAAACGTCGCGCTCCGGACGGATCCGTCGTGCTTCGCGAGGGCAGCCTTGACCGCACTTGCGATCGTGAGCGTCGGGGCGCTGACTGCGCCGGTCGCGCCGTTCACGGTGACCTTCTTCGCGAAACCACCGCTCGCGATCGTGACTTCAAACATGATCGGCTCGACGAGCATGGCGCGCGCGTCGATCGTGGTGCTGCCGGGGACGGCTGCTTCCGCGAGTTCGATCGCCTTTGCGAGGTCGACCTTCAGAGCGGCGAGCGATTGCTCGACTTCCGATGGATCGGGAGGAATGGTGGTGTAATCGACTTGACCGAGAGCGCTGGTGGAAGTCATTGCGAAAGTGATGGCGGTTGCGAGGGGAGCGGCGAGGCCGCCAAACGTTGCGAAGAGATTCTTCATCTGTGGTCGTTCCTTACGTCGTTCTTTGCTTTGGATCCTTCGGGGAAGTGGGCCGAGATGCTAGCATCGGCAGCAGGTTGCTCGGGACGAGAGTCTTGAGTTCGTCTTGGGTTTGGACTGGAGGCAACGTGCACCGCGAATCGCAGCCTGGGATGAATTCGGGAATCGTGACCGTTGGCCACACGCGCGCTGCTCGGGGGATTCTTCGCACCGTTCTAGCTGCTGCAGTGGGCGGGACTTTCCTGCTCGCAGGCTGTGGCTACACCGGCGACGCGGAAATCGAGCCCGAGACGTCGACCGCGGCAACGCCACCGGCGGCGACCGCCCCGGCCGCACAGGACGACGGGACGCGACCGCCCGCAAGGTCCGCATATGGAAAGGCGATGGAAGCGGCGCATCGCTTGGAAGACAAGGTCGAGGACTACAACAAGAAGATCGAGCAGGCCGCCGACGATGCGTTCAAGTGAGGGTTGTGGGAGAAGGAAGGCGGGGAACTGAGACCTTCGACCCGTGCGGGCAGACCGCGTTCGGTGCCCACGCGGCGCGCAGAGATCAACGAGTTTGAAGCTCGGGGTGCATCTAGACCCAAGTGGTCTGCGATTTCCTCCCGCTCGCGCAACACGCGGGCGGAGGCACCATGATCGCTCACAACGCAGCACTGCACTTGGCTTCGCACACGCATCACCTCGGGAACGAGGGCGAAGATGATGTCCATGGTGATGTTCACGGCGATTGTGGCTGCGGCGGTGGTGCGCACACGACGTCAAAGGTCCACGCGCGTCCGCTCGCGGGCGAAGTCGATCAGCCGCGCATCGCGCGTGCGGTTCGCGAGATCCTCATCGCCATCGGCGAGGATCCAGATCGCGAAGGCATCATCGAGACACCAAAACGTGTGGCGAAGGCCTACGCGGAGCTTTTCCGGGGGCTCCGCGAGGATGTTTCGTCGCACCTCGCACGAACGTTCGAGCAACGTTCGGACGAACTCATCACGGTCACCAACATCAATTTCTTCTCGACGTGCGAGCACCATTTGCTGCCTTTCCACGGGCAAGCACATGTGGCGTATGTCCCGGGAAATGGGCGGGTTGTTGGCCTCTCGAAACTTGCGCGGACTGTTGAAGTCTTTGCGCGCCGCCCCCAGTTGCAAGAGCGGCTCACCGACCAGATCGCCGACGCGCTCGTCGAGCACCTCGATGCAGCCGGCGCCGTCGTGATGGTGGAGGGCGAGCACATGTGCATGCGTATGCGTGGCGTTCGTTCGCACGATGCACGCATGACGACCTTCGCGCGGCGCGGGATTTTCCGCTCTGACGAGCGCCGCGGCGCGGAAACTGTGCAACTCGTGCGCGATCTCGCGGCGCGACCGCGCGGTTGATCACGTTCCCCGACCCCACGCGCCCGTAGGCGCGAGATGGATGACACCATTGGAATGGCGCCCCGCGAAACGGGGTGCTGTTCTTTGGGGTGTTGTTCTTTGGGGCGCTGTTCTTTGGTGCGATACGCGCCGGGGCGCCGCGCTGAACCGTGGACAGGCAAGTTTCGCTACGCTGCGTGATTATGAGCGCGCATGTCCCTGCCGCGAAACCCGCGATCGACCTTTCGAGGTTGCGCTACATCCTCGCCACCGACTGTGGTTCGACCACGACCAAAGCGATTCTGATCGAGAAGGTCGGCGACTCGTGGCGACAAACCCAGCGTGCCGAAGCGCCGACGACCGTCGAGGAGCCGTTCGCAGATGTCACGATCGGCGTTTCGAATGCGCTGACCGAGATTGGCGAGTTGGCGGGTCGACGATTCATCGCCGACGACGGCACGATTCTGCGACGTCGCAACGCAGATGACCCCGAAGGTTGCGACATTTACATCTCGACTTCGTCCGCGGGCGGCGGTCTGCAGATGGTGGTCGCGGGCGTTGTTGCGCAGATGACTGCCGCGAGTGCGAAACGGGCCGCACTTGGTGCGGGCGCGATCGTGATGGACACGATTGCGTCGAACGACAAGCGGAAGCCGTTCGAACGCATCCAGCGCATTCGCGAGTTGCGCCCCGACATGGTGCTCATTTCAGGTGGCACCGACGGCGGAAACGTACAGCAAGTCGTGCAGATCGCTGAGCAGATCGCGCCGGCGAAGCCACGTCCGCGATTCGGAGGCGAATACGAGTTACCCGTGATTTTCGCGGGAAACAAAGAAGCCGCGCCGCAAGTCGAGGCGATTTTCGGAGGCAAGGGCGAGAAGGGCTTTGATCTCTCGGTCGTGGAAAATCTGCGCCCGACACTCGAAGAAGAGAACCTCGGACCCGCGCGCGACCGCATTCACGATGTCTTCCTTGAACACGTGATGGCGCACGCGCCAGGCTACGACCGACTCATCGCGTGGAGCGATGCGGCCATCATGCCGACGCCTGGCGCCGTCGGCGACATTCTGCAGCGGATCGCGGAGCGCGATCGACTCAACGCGGTCTGTGTGGACATCGGCGGCGCGACGACGGACGTTTTCAGCGTCTTCGGTGGCACGTTCAACCGAACGGTCAGCGCGAATCTCGGCATGAGTTACTCCATCTCGAACGTCTGCGCGGAAGCGGGCATGCAGAACGTGCTGCGCTGGGTGCATGTCGCGATGGATGAACGTGAGCTTCGTAATCGCGTGAAGAACAAGATGATTCGTCCGACGACGATTCCGCAAACTGCGGAAGCGCTTGTCTTCGAGCAAGCCGTCGCGCGCGAAGCACTTCGCCTCGCGTACGCGCAGCACAAGGAGTTTGCGACGACGCTCAAGGGCGTGCAGCAGCAACGCACCGTCGGCGATCTCTTCGCGCAATCGGGCAGTGGTCAGTCGATCGTCGACGATATGCGGCTTGATCTCCTTGTCGCATCCGGCGGGGTTTTGAGCCATGCGCCGAAGATGGAAGAGACCGCCGCGATGCTCGTCGACAGTTTCGAGCCGCAAGGTTTCACGCAACTCGCGAAGGACTCGATCTTCATGATGCCGCACCTTGGGGTGCTCGCGAGCGTGCACCCTGAAGCTGCGATGGAGGTCTTCGAGCGCGACTGCCTTGTGCGACTTGGTTGGTCGATCGCCGCGAAGGGCGAAGGCAAGTTTGGCAAGCGCTGCTTTGCCTATCGCGTGTCGGGCGCGGTGACGGCATCGGGCGAACTCACGTGCGGTGATGTGGCGCTCGTGCGCGTTGGGCCTGAGCAAGAGGTAGAAGTTGTGGTCGAGCCTGCGAGCGGGTTCGATCTCGGGAACGGGCCGGGCAAGAGCGTGACACGACGATTGAAGGGTGGAACGGTTGGGTTGCTCTTCGATGCGCGCGGAAGGCCGCTTGCACTTCCGGAGAACGAAGCGGATCGACGCGCGCTCGTCGCGCGATGGGCGAAAGCATGGGGAGTGCTTGCGTGAGTAGTACTTGCGTGAGTAGTGCTTGCGTGAAAGGTGCGTTGCACACGAGCGAATGACTCGCGCTGACTCGCAGGATGAAGCGCCGCGCGCGAACGAACCTCGCATCGCGCGTCGAACGATGCAGGAAGGAATTTCTCGATGGCGAAGGCATACACGCCAGGTCTGAAGGTGTCCGCGCAAACGACCTTTCGCGCTCGTCGGCAGTTGCCGGTGTCGGGTGAGGTGTTGGTCGCTGTGGGCGCGCGTGTGCAGGCGCGCGACGTCATTGCGCGAACATTCATCGAAGGTGACGTGACGCCAGTGCCGCTGGCGTCGCTCCTGTCGGTTCCTGCGAGCGACGTGCCGAGTCTTCTCCTCGTGAAGAAGGGTGACCACGTTGCGACAGGCGACGTCATCGCGCGCACAAAGGGCATCTTTGGGTTTGGCAAGAAGGAACTCGCGTCGCCCGCTGCTGGGGTGGTCGAGAGCGTCAGCGCAACGACTGGACAGATGATGTTGCGCGGCGCGCCGATTCCGGTCGAGGTCAAGGCGTATGTCGACGGAACGATCGTCGAGGTCATTCCCCACGAGGGCGCGGTGGTGGAGACCGAGGCGGTCTTCGTGCAGGGAATTCTCGGGATTGGCGGCGAGACCGTAGGGCCACTCCGCGTCGCGGTTTCGACCCCCTCGGCTCGACTGGAAGCGAAAGACATTCGTGCGGACATGAAGGGCGCCGTCGTTGTTGGTGGTGCGCGCATCACGGCGGAAGCGGTGCGTGCCGCGCGCGACGCGGGTGTTGCCGCGATTGTGTCGGGCGGCATCGATGACGCGGATTTGCGCGACGTTCTCGGGTACGACCTCGGCGTTGCGATTACAGGTACGGAGAAGATCGGGATCACGATCGTGATGACCGAGGGCTTCGGCGACATCGCCATGGCCGCGCGTACGTTCGCGATTCTCAAGAGTTACGAAGGGCGCGAAGCGAGTGTGAACGGCGCCACGCAGATTCGCGCGGGCGTGATGCGACCTGAGATCGTGATCGCGCGCCGCGCGGGTGATGCAGTGCCTGCTCAGGGCGCGCGGCCTGAAGAAGGTGCGCTTGAGATTGGCACGCAGGTGCGACTGATTCGTGATCCCTATTTCGGGATTTTGGGAACGGTCGTCGCGTTACCGACGGAGCCCGCGGTGCTTGGTTCGGGTTCGAAAGCGCGTGTTCTTGAGGTTGAGCTTGAGGCTGACGGCGCACGCGCAGGTGGCCCGAGCGCCGCGCGTCGTGTGACGGTTCCGCGCGCGAACATCGAACTCATTGAGACGTGATGGCTGCGTGAAGAAGTTACGAGATACCGCGGTGATTTTGAGGCCGCTCTGAGAGACGACACCCGCTGATGGAGGCATGTATGCAAAGACGATCGACCAGCGTCGTGCGAGAGAGTGTGCGACTCCTCCAAAGGGTGGGCGAGTATGCGGCCGCATGCGTGTCTTTTGCGTGCGTGGCGATGGCGCTCTTTGTTGCACGAGATGTTGCCGCATCGCCCATGCCTCCGGCTGCTGAGAATCTTCGTCTTGAAGATGCGCCGGACGATGCAGGCGGCGTACTCGTCGTTTTCTGGAAGACGCCCGATCCAGCGGTGAGCGCCGGTGTGGTGATAGAGCGAAGCCTGACCGCTGCTGAGCGTGCGAAGAACGCCGACGAACTCTGGATCGAAGTCGAGCGCTTGGGTCGTGATGCCGTTGCAGGTGTCGACGGCTCGTACGTTCTCAAGGGAGTGCCGATCGACGAAGACACGCGAGTGCGGGTTTCGATCCTTGGTACCGATGGCGAACTCTCGGAATTTGTCGAGTCGGCACCAGCTCGCCCAGAGGTGAGTCTCTTCGCCTTCAAGCGACTTCCGCTGCTTCTGACGGTGATTGTGGTCTCGCTTTCGGTGCTGGTGTGGGTGGCGCTTGCGCGTTCTGGTCGACCGCTCAAGATCCGGCGCATCGCTGCGCTCGACGCGGTCGACGAAGCAGTCGGTCGTGCGACCGAGATGGGCCGCGCGGTGTTGTTCGTGCCAGGTATCCAAGACATGAACGACATCCAGACGATCGCCGGACTCACGATCCTCGGTCGCGTGGCGCAGACGGCCGCCGAGTATGACGCGCGACTTGAAGTGCCAACCTGCCGATCGATTGTGATGACCGCCGCGCGTGAGCAAGTGCAAGCGGCGCATCACGCTGCGGGCCGCCCCGAAACGTACGCCGAGGGCAACATCAACTACATCACCGACGAGCAATTCGGTTACGTCGCGTACCTCTCGGGGCACATGATGCGCGAGAAGCCTGCGGCGTGTTTCTACATGGGCGCGTTCTACGCGGAAAGTTTGGTGCTCGCGGAGAACGGGAACTCCATCGGTGCGATTCAAATCGCCGGCACCGCCGAGCCCTCGCAGTTGCCATTCTTCGTGGCCGCCTGCGACTACACGTTGATTGGTGAAGAGTTCTTCGCGGCAAGTGCCTATCTCTCCGGCGAGCGCGATCAACTCGGAAGTATCAAAGGGCAAGACGTCGGAAAGGCGTTTGCGATTGGCGCGATTCTGATTGGAACCGCACTTGCCACGATCGCCGCCCTGAACGAGGGTGGCTCGCTTGGCATGTGGGCCGGATCGGCTGTCGCGAGTATGCGTGGTTTCTTTGGTGGCTGATACGGACGAGTGACGCAAACAGCGCGAAGTGCGGACTTCCTAGGGCGCATTCCTTTCAAGATGATGGTTCTCACGGACTGAACGATGCTGCAACGCACGATTCCATTACTGATCCTCTCGGCGAGCGGACTCATCCTGATCCTCTCGTACTTTTCGCCTATCACCGAGACATGGAGCGAGCAGGTCGTCTCATGGTTCAACATCCTGGCAGGCGTCGCGTTCGTCCTTGGCGCGGGCAACCTGCTTGCGGTGAACCTTGAGAAGATCTCGTCGAAGCGACCGGGTTGGGCGTACTCCGCGATCACGCTGGTGAGCTTCGGTGCGATGTTGGTGGTGGGGCTTTCGAAGTGGGGCGCGGTGCCAGATGCGAAGCACCCAGACGTCCATCTCGCAGGCTCTCAGGACTCGACACAGGCGGGATACGGCTGGGCGTATGAGTACGTGTTGTCGCCGCTGACCGCGACGATGTTTGCTTTGCTCGCGTTCTACGTGGCGAGTGCCGCGTTCCGCGCATTCCGCGCGAAAAACTTCGAAGCGATTCTCTTGCTCGGTACAGCGTTCATCATCCTCCTCGTTCAAATCGCGGCGGGTGCATTCCTCACCAACTGGATTCCTGAAGACAGTTTCTTCGCATTCCTCCGTGCGGAGTCGTTGAAAGCGATCGTGACCGAGGTGTTCCAAACCGCTGGCATGCGCGCGATCTTGATTGGCATCGCGCTGGGTACAGCGGCGACCAGTCTTCGACTCATCCTGGGCATCGATCGCAGTGCGCTTTCCAAGGGGTGAGTCGCAGCTTTTGAACCGAAGGCCGCCCACGAAAGCCTGACTTCGCCCGTACTCGTCTACTTCATCGATTCCGCTTCGTGATGCTGACCTCCTCTCGATACGCCGTTCCTGAACTGAACCAATGAAGCAGCGCAACGAACAACTTCCTCCCGGCATTCGCGGCTTCCTCATCCGCATGGGGCAGATTGATCGCCGTTGGATTTACCTCGCGGTCGCAGTCGCGATCGCGGCCCCCATGCTTACACGCCTTCGATTTCCTGAAGTCCCAGGCCGCATGGCCCAAGCGACGTTCAATGCGATCGAATCGATTCCTCCTGGCTCACGCGTCCTCATCGCCTACGACTTTGACCCCGCCAGTGCGGCGGAACTCGAGCCGATGGCGAACGCGGTACTTCATCACTGTGCGTCGAAGGGTCATCGCATCGCGCTCATGGCGCTTTGGCCGCTTGGCAAGCAGCTCGCCGACGACGCGATTCGCGACATCTTGCTCGAGTACCACCCCGAGAAGGTTGAGGGTGTTGACTACGTGCAACTCGGATTCAAAACGGGCAATGAGGGCGTGATCAAGCTGATGACGACTTCGATCGCAGAGGCGTACGCCGCTGACGCTTCGGGGAAACCGATCACGCAAATCCCGCTTCTCGAGGGTGTTCGCACGATTGGCGACTTCCAGTTGATCGCGAGTATCTCGGCGGGAACTCCAGGTGCTCAACAGTGGGTGCAGTACGGAGACAGCGCGATGCCCGACGCGTTCAAGTTCGTTGCGGGAACGACCGGTGTGCAATCAAGCCAGCTGCTCCCGTACTACCCGAAGCAGATGGAAGGCATGCTGATCGCGATTAAAGGCGCCGCGGAATACGAGATGCTTGTGACGGAGAAGTATCCAGTGACTCGGTCGGCGGATCGACTCGCGCTCGGTCGAGAGCGGATGGGTCCGCAGTTTGTGGCGCACCTCCTTCTGATTGGTTTGATTGTGCTCGGAAATATCTCGATGCTTGCTGCTCGAGGTTGGAAGGGAGCCGCTCGATGAGTGCAGATCGCGCACAGCAATCCAGTGGTGCACCAAAGAGCGATACGCGTCTTTGGATTGCGTTACTCATCTTTGGCGCAGTGGGGATTTTTGCGGGCAAACTTTGGCGTCCCGGCCCATTGGCCGAGGCGTACGTTGAGGTTGTGACGGAAACGCGCGTGTTGGCGGAAGTGGTTCCTGCGCCGACGTCCCAAGGGACATCAACGAACGCACAGGGTTCCGAATCTCTTGCGCCGACGAGCCTCGAACAAGAAAATGCTCCGCCCACCCGTTTGTGGGTTGAGTTGGATGATCCACGTCTCAAAAGCGGCGAACTTCGCCGTGTGGAAGGTGTGGCAACCGAAGTCTGGGACGAGCGTGCGAAGGTGGATCCCAAGAAGGCGCGCGAGCAGATCGCCGCACTTGAAAGCGACGCGGAGAAACTCTCAGCGCCGATCGATCCGACCGGGCTGACGCGTGAGGAGTTCGAAGTACGCGAAGCCGCTCGTATGAACGCCCTCAAGGTGGTTGAGTCCACTCGAATTGTGGCGAGCCCGCGTGACTCGATTGGCATCTGGATCGCTGCGCTGCTGACACTGGGCATCTTCTCCTTTCTCGTGCGTGACAACCCGTTCTACAAGGTTGTCGAGTCGATCTTGATTGGTGTTTCTGCGGCGTATTGGATGCTCGTTGCGTTCTGGAGCACGCTTGTGCCTGATCTCTTTGCGAAGCTCGCGCCGGACCTCGTTCGCGCGACGATGCTGCCAGGGCTCGCACCATCGGAGCATCCAGGGAAGGATTTCCTGCTCGCACTCATTCCGCTGGCGCTCGGCATGATGCTTCTTTGGCGACTCGCTCCGCGAGGTGCGTGGATTGCGGTGTGGCCGCTCGCGGTCGTGATTGGCACGTTTGCCGGCATGCGACTCACGGCATCGATCGAGGCAGACTTCATGGCACAGATCGCTGCGACCATGAAACCGCTGGTGGCGTACACGTCGTCTTCGGCCGAAGGCGCGGCCGCTGGCAGCGCGTTTGACCTCGGTGGAACGCTCGCTGGGATCTTGGGCGTAGTGGGTGTGATCACAGTGCTCGTGTACTTCTTCTTCTCGCTTGAACACAAGGGAGTCGTGGGCAAGACCGCACGCGTTGGCGTTTGGTTCCTGATGATCACATTCGGTGCTGCGTTCGGTTTCACGGTCATGGGACGTATCACGCTCCTCGTCGGGCGCTTTGATTTCCTCTTCAACGATTGGCTTGGGTTGAGCCCGTGATGGGTTCGCAGCGGTGAAGCGGTCGAACAGTCACTGATCTTGAATACCCCGCAGGGGCCGATGCACAGCATCGGCCCCTGCGTTCTTTCCCCCCATGCAGGTGATTCGCGGGCTCGCGTGCAGCGCAGCCTTTCAACGGCGTCGTCGAGCGACAACTCCAGCGAGCCCGAGCAGTGCCACTGCGCCCGGCGCCGGCAGTACGGTTCCACTGAAGGCGACGTTATCGAATCGAATGCTGCCCGTGGAGCCCGTCGCGCCATCAAGCACGAAGCGGAACAATCCGTACTGACCATCCATCGCGTCGACGGCGCTGAAGTCAAACGAGCGAAGATCCCACGTGGTGGTGCTCGCGCCAAACGTCGTGAGGGTCGTCCACTTAGAGCCCGACCACCATTCGATTCGGTTGGTTGCGAAGCCTGTCGACGAGCGGCGAACAGCGAAACTCACCGACAAGTCGCGATGCATCGAGGCATCGAAGCCGAACGTCAGCGCCATGCCGTTGTAGCCATTACCCGCGATCGAAAGCGACTCGCCCGCGATGTCACCCTCCAGTGCACCGAGGGTCGTACCAAGAAGCGTGCCTACCCCGTCGCCGAACGGCGTCAAATCGACCGAACCGATGCCGGTCGAGGCAGCGATCGTGCCCGCGGAACCTGGCACGAATCCGTTCATGTTCCACGCGGCGATGACCTCGCCCTGCGCGAGCGTGGCACACGCAAGCCCGGCGCCTGCACTCGCAAGCGCGGCCGCTCGCGCGACACTCGACCCCTTCGCCTTGGTTGCCCCCGCACCCCGGTTCCATGCGACAACCGCCGTCTTGAAGACGTTCATCCGATCCTTCCTCTCCCCGGGACGACGCCCGGCATGTGACTGTGCTGCAACGCACCTCGCGTCGCGGCAGGATGCAACCTACAACACGCCAGGCGCCAACTCTCAAACGCTGGCAGAAATTCCGAGCACAAAAATTCTGAGATGATTTTTCTTCGCGGGTGGCGGCAACGATGTTGTCGCACTGCGAACGCGCCTTCAATCCCTGTCGCGAGCGATCACGAGATCACACTATGAACGCAGACTCAACCGACTCACGAGCGCAATGGCATTGGTCGCACGACGGCAAGACATTTGGGCCAGTGGATTTCATCGAACTCAAGCGACTCGCCGCGATGGGTTCCATCACGAGCGCGACCTGGGTGCATGATCCGATTCTGTCTCGGTGGATTGCGGCATCATCCGTTGCGGGGCTGCTACCTGTGCATGCGGCGGATTCGAAGTCCGCCGAGCCTGCGTCGGGTCCCGCACCAGACGCGACTTCGGCAACAGCGCCGGCATCATCTTCCGAAGCGTCAGGAGTTCGCACACCATCAAGTCCGCCGACAACGCCACCGATCCCGCCAGTTCCGCCGAGTACGACGGCATCAACTTCCGCACCGGTCACCTTCGACCCTCGCGTCGCGGAGATTCTCTGCCGCATCGCGGTACTCACAGCACCACTGACGAACATCTTCGCGTTCATCGGAGTTGGCATCATCTGGGGACTCGGCGCGTCTGATCAGCGCGTCGTGGCGGAAGCGCGTCAAACAATGAACTGCCTGCTCACCCTCGGGCTTGGCGTGGTGATTGCAGCGGCGGTCTCGTTCGTTTGCGCGATCATCATCATCGGGCCATTCATCGGAATCGCGATATCGGCCGCGCTGTTTGTGTATTGCGTGGTCGTCGGAATTCGCGGATTGATGGCGGCAACAAACGGCGTACCGTTTCGGTATCCGTGGATCATTCAGTTCATTCGCTGAAGCATCGCGGTTGCTGCGCTACTTGCACGGGCCCCATGCATCGAGCAGGATGCTCAAGTCACTCGCGTCGGTTGATCCAGAGCGATCGAAGTCGGTCATGCCACCGAATCCCCAATTGGAGAGCACGCTCGCGAGATCGGTCGCATCGACGGTGCCGTTGCCATCGGAATCGCCCGCGCATGCGAGCACTCCGTCGCAATCGGGATACAGCCAAGCGCGATCGGTTGCCGAAAGCCCTGCAGCATCCGTGACGGTGAACACGATCTCGAATGCGTAGGTATCGACACCACAACCGAGCGGTGAAATGAGCGTGCTCGTCGCGCAAGCTAGATCCGTCGGCTCGCTGTGCTCATGCTCGTTGTGATGAAGAATCGTCGTCCATGCGCAGGTGCGATTGGCCGCATCGTGTTCAGCGTCGGTCACAACCGCACGCAACGGGAAGACCGTGTCACCAGTCATGGGGTAGAGCTGACCGTCCGCAATCGACGTGATCGCTGCAAGTGGCGGCGTGTTGTTCACACTGACGACAACTGTTGCCGACGACTCGTTGCCAAGTGGATCACGCACGGTGACACGCGGATCGAAACGCGTGGGAACACCAGCAGGCGCGCTATAGGTTCGCGAAACAACCGCGGGTCCAGTGAATGGTGCGCTGCCGTCATCGAAGTCCCACGTGTATGTCAACGCAGCACCTTCTGGATCGGTGGAGCCCGCTGCAGAGAGTTGCACGGTGAGCGGCGATGCGCCGTAACTCGCAGTGGTGGTGAGCGCAGCGAGTGGAGGCTGTCCAGTCGCAGGCGCGTAGCGATAGCGCACGAGTCCACTTGGCCAACGCGTCGACCAAAGCGAGCCATCGTGTGGGTTCAGCGCGATGCTTGTGAGGCCTGGCGTGTCAGAATCAAATACACCAAGCGAAGTGACATTGCCGCTCGGCGAGAGCGTCATGGTGCGAATGTAATTCGAGACGTAATCCCCGCAGAAAACCGTGCCTTGCAGCGACGCCGGCCAATCGGTGCGATCGATGATCGGACCGCCGATCGCACAGAAGCCAGCGAATGGAGAACCTGCGGCACCGCCCGTAACTCCGACGGTTGTCGCACTCGCCGCGTTGAGCGTGTACGTCGGTGTGCGCGACATCGACATCGCGTGGTTCCAATCGATCATCGGTCGATGATGCGTCCACGTTGGAATCGCCGACGCGAGCGTTGGCGGCTGTGCTCCCGCGGGCACGAGCGCCACCGCATCGATGTTCGGCCCGCTCGACCCCGTTGAAGTGAAGCGAATCTTGCGGGTTCCGCTGACGAGCGCGATGTTCGTCGAAACGAGCCGCCACTCGACCCAACTTCCGGTGCGCGGAAATGAAAGGGCATTGTTGACGGTCGCACCATCGACCGCGACGCGCAGCGAACGTGCAGCGGTGCCACCATTCGCGTGACGAATCCACAGCGTGTACGTGCCCGAAGTAGACACGTTGAACGTGTGTTCAATCCACTCGCCACTCGCGGCCTGATAGTCCCGATAGCCGTCTCCGAAATAACCGGAATAGGCGTTGGACGTGATGACGCCACTCGCTGCTGCAACTTCCGATTGCTGGAAGCCATGCGGATCAAGCGCGAGTGTGGCGGTTGCGTCGAGCGAGTCCTGCCGCACAAGATCGCGGAATCGGTGATGCGTTGGGCTCGGTGCGGTCAGACCCGTGGGAGCATCGAGATTGAATGGCGATGCTGCGAACTAGCCATCGTGGTAGTCAAGCCCTTCGAAAAGCGGCCAGCCGAGATTTGCGCCGCGCGTCGCAGCGCGCGTGACCTCTTCCCACGTTCCCCAGCCAACGTCGCCGATGTGCAGCACTCCAGGATTTCCTGCGGCAGGATCATGATCACCAGAGGCAGGGACGATCGTGGCGCGGAATGGATTGCGAAGTCCAAGCGCAAATGCGCGGCTTCGGGCAGAACGTGGCGCGCTTGCTTCAAACCACGGGTTACTCGGCACGCCGTTGCCAGTCGCGGGATCAAGTCGCAAGACTTTGCCGTTCAAGCAGTCGACGAGTTGCGAACGGAACGCACCGACATTTTCCTTCGCGCGAAGGATCCCGCGCGCGAGACCGTCGTTCACGTAACCGTCGCCAACTTGTCCACCGACATCGATCTCGTTGTAGCTTGCGGCGTCGCCTGTTGTGACGAGCAGTGTTCCGTCCTCGCCAAACATGAGCGAGCCAAGTCCGTGCGATTGATGCACAATCGGAATGCCCGACGCCGCCGTTTCGCCGAGCAAAACCAAGCGCGTCGATGTATCCGCGACCGATCGATTCGATGCAGCTGTCGCCGTGTAGCGCGTAATGCGCCCAATCGTCGCAGCGAAGTACGTGTTGGTGAACTTGCTGTATTGCGCAGTGCCGAAGAAATCGAGGTGGTGTCGATCGACGACATAGAGGAGATAGAAGTGGCCGTTCTTCTCGAAGTGCGGATCGAGCACCACACTCATCAATCCGTAATCGCGCCAAGCACCGACTTCGTCGTTGAGATCAATCAACGGGGCTGCGTTGCGCGTGCCATTGGTATTGACGACCCATACGCGCCCGCCGCGTTCCCAAACGACCGCGCGGCCATCGTGCATGAAGGTCGTACCGATGGGCTCATTCCAACCACTCGCAATGTTCTCGACAACAAAGTCAGCTGGAGGGGCAGCGAGCGTCGTGGAACAAGTGAGTGCCCCTGCGAGGAGCGCAAGTGTTGAAGCCCAGGCAGAACAAAGTCGTGGCGAAATGTGCTTCGAAAGCTTTGTCGAAAACCTGCGCGTGTGAAAGGAACCTGAATGCATGGCGCCAAGGTACGGATCACGTGCCTGGATAGACCCATCGAACTACGAAATTTGGGTTGTTCTAGAAGTTCAGGGACGCGCACACCCGAAAATCATTGCGTGCATGGCCTGCGTACGGGCTTTACGCAGCAGCGCGTGGAGCCGACCAGTTCGAGTTCGTGGGAGAGTCTGCGCACGTTCGTGCGATTGAAACGCGTTTCACTTCGCCGCGTGGGATTGCGGGACGTTTCCGTGCGAGCCGTCGCGCGTCGTGAGGCGCGATGCGAGTGCGATGGCAGCCTTCATCGAACCCTCACTGGCCTTGTTCTTTCCCGCGATGCCGAAAGCGGTGCCGTGATCGGGGCTCGTGCGCACGATCGGCAAGCCGAGCGTGACGTTGACTGCTTTATCCCACCCGAGCAGTTTGACAGGAATGAGGCCTTGATCGTGATACATCGCGACGACGAGATCCCATGAGCCTGCGGCAGCATCGATGAAAATTGTGTCACCAGGGAATGGCCCGTACGCATCGATGCCTGACGCGCGCGCCATATCGATCGCAGGCTTGATGATGCGAATCTCTTCGTCGCCAAAAAGACCATTTTCGCCAGCGTGTGGGTTGAGACCGCAGACTGCAATGCGCGGTTTCGCGATGCCGAGCGAAAGGCAGAGTTCGTGTCCGAGCGCAATCGGTTCATGCACGCGCCCGATCGTGAGGAGATTGCGAATCTCCATCAATGGCACGTGCGTAGTTGCGAGCACGACGTTCAATCGCGGCGAAACGAATGCCATCGCTTGACGCTTCGCCTTCGTTCGCGCGGCGAAGAGTTCTGTGTGGCCGGGCCAGCGAAAGCCAGCGAGCGTCCACGACTCTTTCGAAATCGGCGCGGTCACAATCGCGTCGAGTCGGCGTGGATCGCTGTGTGGACGTAGCGCGTCTTGAATCGCATCTTCGACAAACGTCTTCGATGCAGCGCCGCCAGGCTTGCTCGGCTCGCGCGTGCCGCCGAAGATGCCAAACGCGCCCTGATGCAGCGCGTAGTCGATGACGGTGAAATCACCGAGCGCCATGCTGTCGTCGCGCGCGTGATCGATTCCCGCTCGGAACCACGTCGGATGAATGCGCGCCGCATCGGCTGCCGCGAGCAGCAACTCGTTATCACCGTAGATGACAAAGCGTGCGCTCGCGCGAATGGAAGGATCGCCGAGTGCTTTGACGACGACTTCCGGCCCAATGCCGAGTGGGTCGCCCATGGTGATGCCGACAAGCGGACGCTGCATCCCTGCAGGATAGCGCGAAGTCGATGGAATTCGCAGTGCTCATGCGCGTGGCGTGGTCACGCGAAGACGGTGTCGAGCCAGCGCGCGAGGTTGAGCATCGGCCACGCGAGTCGCCAATGCTGTGCCGCTTGCGTGCGAACGAGTGCGCGTGCAGCAGGCGTGAAGACTTCGCGTGAAACTGGGCCATCGATCCAGTCCGCGCGCGCGGCGATCCACTGTTCGAAAGGCAGCGGGAAACTCGCTTTGGGTCGCGAGACGATGTCTGGAGACAAGACATCGGCGAAAGCTTGTCGCAGGACGCGCTTGGTGACGAGTGCGCCGCGTGCGGGGGCGTTCGTTGAGTGCGCAGCGAGCGTGGCGGTGCCTGAAGAGAGTCCGCGTGACGCACCGCAGAGCGCAGCCGAGCGCTCGCTTTCCGCTGCAGCGAAAAGATGCGCGCTTCCGGTTGTTTGTGCGGCGCGCAGCACTTCCAGATCTGCGAAAGGAACGCGACCTTCGACGGAGCCTCGCATGAGCGAAAGATTGAGTCGCTCAAGGAGATTCACGAGATTGACGCGGCGTTGCACCGCGAGATGCGCATCGATCGAGCGAAGATCGCCAGCATCAGAAAACTCGCGCGTGAGCAGTGTGCCGAGCGGATCGCGCCCGGCATCCGTCGCAAGCGCATGCACGGTTGGCTCGAGTAACTCTGATGCCAATGCGCGTGGCGTCCAACCAAACGCGGTGCGGTAGAAATCAGCGGCGGTGCTGGCGTTGTGTTCGATCGTCGCGTCGATCCAAGCAACTGTTGCATCGAGCGGCGCACCGTATCCGCCGAAGAGTTCATCCGCGCCTTCACCGGAAAGTGCAGCCTTTGCGTGCGGAGCGATGCGCTCAGACAACATCGAGATCGCGATCTCATTCGGAGTCGCGAGCGGCAGAATTCCAGCGGCAATCAGCGAATTCCAGCGTTCTCCGAACGTATCGCCATCGACGAGTACTTCATGATGTTCGCTCTTCAAGAGCGCCGCCACGCGGCGCGCCATAAAGAGGTCGGACGAGGGTTGCGCGGAATCGCTTGCGGCACCCGCCGCGAACGTGACGAGTGACTTGGAGCGAGCGCGTGCAATCGATGCGATGATCGTGCTATCGATACCGCCAGAAAGCAGCGTGCAAATGGGCGCATCGGCCACCATGTGCGCTTCGACAGAGCGCGTGACGGCATCGCGCACGGCGAGAATGGCGTCGTTTGGAGCGAGTGTCGGCGCAAGCGCTTCTTCGCGGAATGTGCGGTGTGCAGCGGGAAGACGCGCGTCCGAGAGATCAAATTCAATCGCTTCACCGGGCTCGACCATCGAGATTCCCTTGAAGAGCGTCGCGCTTCCGTAACTGCGACGTGGAATCTCAAGGTATGACGCAACGGTCGACCAGTCAGGCTCGGCGCTGAAGTGAGGGTGTGCGAGGATCGGAGCAGGTTCGCTCGCAAAGACGATCTCGCGGCCAGCGCGCGCATGAAGAAGCGGCACGATGCCAAACGCATCGCGTGCGAGCACAAGTCGTCGGTCATCGGGAAACCACGCTGCAATCGCGAACATGCCGCGAAGGCGACGGAGGCCGTCGATGCCATGCGCGGCAAGGATGTAGGCGAGCGTTTCGGTATCAGAGCGCGTGCGGAAGATTCGCCCGTCGCGTTCAAACTCCGCGCGGAGGAGATGGTGATCGTAGATCTCGCCGTTCCACGCAAGAACGACGCGGGCGAGGCCCGGCTCCGCGAGAACAAATGGCTGCACGCCGCCGGCTGGATCGAGCAGCGCGAGGCGACGATGCGCGAGCGCGACGTTGCGTTCCTGCACGAGTCCGGCGGCATCGGGTCCGCGATGAGCGAGGAGATCGCGCATCGCCGCGGTCATGCCACGGTCGCACGCAAGTTCTCCACCTTCCACAGTCGCGAATCCAAGCACTCCGCACATCAATCAACTCCTCAGGGAACAGCAGTAGGGAACAGCAGTTCGCAAAACTGCACCTCGCGGTCCGCTGAAACAGCGAGGTACGGGACAACTATCGGCTCGGCGGCGAGGGAAATGCAGAATGCGGCGAGTTTGTTGCGCCAACGTCACCAGAGGCTCGGAGGTGGGGTCACCACGCCGTTCTCGCAACCCCTGGAGATCACGGGGATTTCCGCGCAGACACGCTGAAAAGCTGCCGCGAGCCTGCAGTCCCTTGCGCTCGCCGCGCCTGCCTGTGACGATGCAGAAATGCACCACTTCGCTGCGGCCTTCGCCCCATCCTGCTTCGGATTCTCAACGACCGCCGACCGGAGGGGCCTCATTGCCCGCGCCCCGATCGCGGGACTCTCGGTGCTGTGCATAGCCGCGGCCGCATCCGCAGACGTTCGGCTCGACTCGCTGTTCCGCGACCACGCGATTTTGCAGCGGGGCCGACCGATCCCAGTGCGCGGCACAGCGCTGCCGGGCGAGCGCGTCGAAGTGGTCTTTGGAACGGCACGTGCATCGGGAGTCGCGGGGAAAGACGGTCGTTTCTCGATCGAGCTTCCCGCGATGGAGGCATCGCTCGAACCGCGCGAACTCGTTGTCTCCGCACCAAGCGGAAACGCGAAGGTTGCGGATGTCCTTGTCGGCGAAGTGTGGTTCTGCTCTGGGCAGTCGAACATGGAGTGGTCCGTCGACGCGTCGAACGAATCGGAACGCGCGAAGTCCGTGGCAGCGAAACTGCCGATTCGCTCCTTCAAAGCGCCGCATGTGACTGCCGCGCGGCCAGCATCCGACGTACCTGGTGCATGGCGCGTGGCATCGGCGGAAACCGTCGGTTCTTTCACGGCTGTGGGCTTCTGGTTCGGTACGGATCTCGCGCGTGCGTTGGATCTCGAAGTCCCGATTGGCCTAGTCGACATCTCGTGGGGTGGAACGCGCATTGAGCCGTGGATTCCGCGGGATCTCATGTTGGCGTCGACTGTGCCAGCGATTCGCGAGGCCGCGCAAAGTGTTGAATCGCGTGTGACCGAGTTTGAGTCGATTGGTGCTGATGCACGCGATGCACAAGCAGCGAAGGAAGTCGAACGATTCCGCGCTGCGCGAGCGGAGTATTGGAAGCGTGCGCTTGCCGATGAAATGACCGGCCGCGAATCGTGGTCGACGCCGCAGAAAACCGCTGATTTTCCACAAGCCTGGCGTGATGCAACGTTGCCTGCGTTCTACTCCGCGCTCGATGCGAAGCTCGATGGATTCGACGGTTTCGTGTGGTTCACGCGCTCCATCGACGTGCCGAGTGCGTGGGCCGATCGCCCGCTGACGCTCGTGCTTCCTCCGATCGATGACGCGGATCTCGTCTTCGTCGATGGTGTTGAAGTTGGAAACACTGTGGGTGATTGGACGCGCCGTCGCACCTACGAGATTCCGGGTGGATTGAAGGCAGGCGCGCATCAAATCACGATCGCGGCGCTTGATTTGCACGGCCAAGGCGGCATTGCGAATGGTCCGATGAAGCTCGTACTTGCCGGAAGCGACACGTCGATCGATCTCGCAGGCGTGTGGAAATGGCGACAAGGTGGTGGTGTGCCACGCGTCGCGATGCCTGTCGCGCGCGACATGACGAAATCACCGGGAACAGAGCCGCATGAACCAGCCGCGATATGGAACGCCATGATGGCGCCCGCGATCACGTTTCCCGCGCGCGGCGCGATTTGGTACCAAGGCGAATCAAACGCTGGTGAGCCAGAAAAGTATCGAAACCTCCTTCCACTCTTGATGGAATCGTGGCGTGTGAAGTCGGGCAATCCCGAACTCGCGTGGGGCATCGTGCAACTCGCAGCATTCCAGCCCTTTGTCGAGAATGAACCTGCGCAAGGTGCATGGGCACTCTTGCGCGAGGCGCAATTCCGCGGCGCGCGTGAAGGTCGTGGCGGATTCGCGAGTGCGATTGATCTCGGCGACGCAGCCGACATTCATCCGCGCAAGAAGCGTGAAGTGGGCGAGCGTCTCGCAGCGTGGGCACGCGCGACGGTGTACGGCGAAGCGAACGTCGCGTGGCAAGGCCCTGAACTCGCGAGTGCAACGCGTGAAAATGGGAGCAACGTTCGATTGCGCTTCGATCATGCGCAGGGATTGCACGCTGTCGGCGAAAATCCAGGCAAAAATCCAGGCGGCTTCGCACTCGCGGGCGCAGACGGGAAGTTCGTCTGGGCAAACGCGTTGATCATGGATGAAGGTCGCGATGGCATCGTGCTCTCGGCTCCAGGCGTGGCGGATCCGTTGGAAGTCGTGTACGCGTGGCAGAACAATCCTGAGCGCGCGAACGTCGTAAACGGCGCAGGACTTCCAATGATTCCATTCCGTGCAAAGATCGAACGCTAAGTTGTGACTTCGATCGCGTCCATCTTCGTTGCCGCTGCAGCGGTGAGTATCTCGCACGTTTCGTTGCGCGCAGGAGGCGAGGCGAAGGATGTCGCGCTTCCTGCGGAAATTCGGCCACTTTTGGAAGCGCACTGCATTGACTGTCACGATGGGCCGCGCGGCAAAGGTGGGCTCGATCTCGCACCTGCGCTTGAACGAAATCAAATCGGCGAAGCACCATTGCGCGCGCTTCGCAAGCGGCTTGCCAAGCGTGATATGCCGCCAGCCGACGAAGAGATTCGGCCGACACGCGAGGAGTATGCAGCCGCCGTCGCTGCGATCGATGCGGTTGTCGCTCCGACGACGCGCGAGGTTCCAAACGTTCGTCGGTTGAATCGTGCGCAGTACGCGGGCTCCGTGCGTGATGTCGTCGGCGTGGATGCAGCTGACGTGATCGTCGAGCGCATGCTTCCCGCCGATGAGATCGGCGAAGGCTTCGATACGACGGGTGACACGCTCGCGCTTCCGCCGCTTTTGCTCGAGAAATACTTCGATATTGCAGAGGCGATCGCGGCTGAGGCGGTGCCCGATGCACGACCGCGTCGCATCGTTGTTTCGCCGGAACGCTTGGAACGCCGCGGACAGGGAGGTACGTACGACGGCCTGGCGTGGCTCTCGACAAACGGCACGCTGCGCGCGTCGGTTGAGATTGTGCGTGCGGGGCGATACCGCATCACGGTCGATGTGGCGGCGCAGCAAGCAGGCGATGCACTGGCGCGGATGGCGCTGCTTGCCGACGAGAAGTCTGTGCGCGAGGAAGACATCACAGCGGATCGCGCGAAGCCACAACCCGTCGTGTGGGAAGGTGAACTCGCCGCTGGCGCGCGCATGATTGGCGTGCGATTTCTCAACGATTTCTGGGATCCGAACGCGCCCGATCGATCGCGTCGCGATCGAAATCTCGGCGTTGGAGCGATGGTGGTGGAAGGTCCGCTTGATCCGCCTCCACCGAGCGCTTTTGAGGTGCGTGCGTTGGAGGCTGCCGGCGAGGGCGGTGAAGCCGCGCGGCTGCGCCGATTGGCGGACACGTTTGGCGCTCGACTTTTCCGGCGTGAACTCACACAGAGCGAATGCGACGCGCTTGCAACGATCGCGCGCGAAGCGGCGATTCGACAGGGCGACGAGAAGCGCGCCTCGTGGAAGGCGCAGTTGCGTGCGTTGGTCACGGCGCTGCTTGTTGATCCGCGATTTCTGCTTCGCATCGAAGTGCCTGCAGATGAAGGTGGACGCCGCCCGCTTTCCGGCGACGAACTCGCGTCGCGTCTCGCGTTTTTCCTTTGGTCGAGTGTTCCGGACGAGGAATTGAGCGAAGCCGCGAGCCGCGGTGAACTCGCAACCGCCGATGGCTTGGCGCTTCAGGCACGTCGCATGCTTCGCGACCCGCGTGCAACAACGCTCGCGTCACGCTTTGCAGCGCAGTGGCTGGGAATCGACGGTCTCGCATTGCGCGAGTTCGATCCGAAGCTCTATCCGAGTGTCGATCGCGCGCTCCTGACGTCGATGCGCCGTGAAACCGAACTCTTGTTTGAGTCGGTCGTGCGCGGGGAGCTTCCGGTGCGCACGCTGATTTCTTCGCGAAAAACCTTTGTCGATGCGCGTCTCGCACAGCACTACGGTGTCGTACGCGAGGCCGCCGATGCGAGCGCGTTTGTCGCGGTTGAGGTGCCTGAAACACGGCCCTCTGGCGTACTCGGGCATGGATCAATTCTGCTGGCAACAAGTAACCCGACGCGTACGAGTCCGGTGAAGCGCGGCAAGTGGGTGCTTGATGCGTTGCTCGACGAAGCGCCGCCGCCACCGCCGCCGGGCGTACCGCAGTTGCCAGAGACGCGCGAGGAGAAGAAGGGGCTCTCGATTCGCGAGTTGATGGCGCTGCATCGCGCAAATCCCGATTGCGCGTCGTGTCATATTCAAATGGATGCGCTCGGCTTAGCATTTGAGCGGATCGATGTTGACGGCCGCTTGCGCGATGCTGTCGACGGCGAAGTGATCGACGATCGTACGGAACTTCCGGATGGATCAATCCTGGCAGGTGTTGCGGGAGTTGAGCGTTTCCTCGAGAAAAACGATGGTTTTGAGCGGGCGGTCGCGCGCAGGCTTCTCGTTTACGCACTCGGCCGCGGCACGGCCGATGCAGATGATGCGCTCGTGGACAATCTCGCGAAGGAGCTTCGCACGCACGGCGCGTTCACGCAACTTGTCGAAGGAATCGTGCGGTCGGATGCATTCCGAACGCGCGTCGATTCGCCGAAAGCCCCCACGCGCTGATTGCCTACACGCAATCTCGGCGTACATTCCGCACATGCGACCGCCGCTTCTCGATCGACGCACTGCACTCCGAGGTCTCGGTTGCACCATCGCGCTGCCGCTTCTCGACGCGATGCTGCCGCGCGGCCTTATGTCAGGTTTCGCGCGCACGGCCGCAGCGGCGACGAACGCTGGAAGCATGGCAAGTGTCGCGAGTGCGAACAGCGCGGGAGTTCTCGCGACCCCAACGCGCGTCGCGTATCTCTTCTTTCCAAACGGCGTCAACGTCGATCAATGGCGACCAGCGGTCGATGCAGCGGGGAAGTGGATTCCTTCGCCAACGCTCGCACCACTTGCGGAGTTTCAGCGCGATATCGCGGTCTTCACAGGGCTTCGACATCGCAACGCCGAGGCGAATGGCGATGGTCCTGGCGATCATGCGCGCAGCGCCGCGTGCTTCTTGACGGGCGCGCAGCCGCGCAAGACGGCAGGCGACGACATTCGCGCGGGGCGGTCGATCGACCAAGCCATCGCGGATGATGTGATGTCGCAACTTGCAGCGCAGCAGAAATCGCTGCGTTTACGCTCGCTTGAACTCGGCAGTGAGCCTGCGATGACGGCGGGCAACTGCGACTCGGGCTACTCGTGTGCTTACAGCGCGAACATCTCGTGGAAGTCGGAGAATCTGCCGAACGGCAAAGAGACCGATCCGCGCGCGGCGTTTGAACGCATTTTCGGGCGAACCTCCGAATCGCCTGAAGATGCGGCGGCGCGGCTGCGGAGTCGACGCTCGATTCTCGACGGGGCAGTGCGTGAAGCAAAGCGTCTCGCGCGCGCTGTTGGAACCGAGGATCGCGCGCGGCTTGATGAGTATCTCGAAGGAGTGCGTGATCTTGAGCGTCGCATCGATCTCGATGCTGCAGCGCAGTTGGAAGTAGGTGACGTGCCTGACCTCGAGGGCGGCCCATACGACCTCGCGCAACGAATCGACCTCTTGGGCGAAGTGCTCGCGCTCGCGTTCAAGACCGACTCGACGCGCGTCGCGACGCTGATGCTCGCAAACGAAGGTTCGAACCGGCCCTATCGCGAGATCGGCGTGTCCGACGGACATCACGATGTCTCTCATCACGGCGGAAACGCCGAGAAAATGGCACATTTCGCTGCGATCAATCGATTTCAAATTGAGCGCTGTGCGGCGTTTCTTCGCGCACTGAAGCGCACGAAAGAGAACGGACGACCGCTCCTCGATTCAACGGTTGTGCTCTACGGAAGCGCGATCACCGATGGCAATCGTCACAACCACGATGACTTGCCGATTCTCGTCGCCGGTGGCCGCGTGAAGGCGCGTGGACAAGTGGTGCGCTGCGAGCCGGGTACGCCGCTTTGCAATCTGCACGTTGGAATTGCGCAAGCAGCTGGTGCGCGCATCGACCGCTTCGGCGACTCGACGGGTGTTGTCGAGGTGTGAGCGCCTCGTTTCGGCGTGAAAGTGCGGGAAAACATGCTTCAAAACGAAGAACGCCCCGCGCGAGTCTCTCGCGCGGGGCGTTTCACTGCCGATCAAGTGTTTCGTGCGAACTCAACCCCAGTTTGCGAGCAGCACCGCAAGGTCGGCCGCATCGGTGTCGCCATCGCTGTCGACATCGCCGGACGCAGTTCCCCAAGATGAGAGGAGCAGTGAAAGGTCTGCTGCGTCAACATCGCCGTCGATATCGAGATCGCCTGCGGTGAAGCAGTTGGTGCGCGCCAGTTGTACGCAAATCGTGTCCCACAATGTTTCACAGCAGTATGGATCGAAGTTGCACACCTCTGTGCAGCATGCAACGTTTGAGCAGCCAGGACCATGCGTGTCAGTGCAGCTTTCTGAACCGCTGCCGCCGCAAACTGAGCTACAACTCACCGAGAGCGAGCCTGCCGCGTTGAGGCCGTTGACCGCGGAAATGCGCAGGAAGTACGTCTCGCCAGCTTGCACGGCGTACTGAAGTTTGACGCTGCTCGTGCCGCAGGTTGGGTCGACGAACGTTGAGCAGCGCAATTCGTTGCCGCCGCATCCACTGACGCCCGACGAGACGACGGCGTCCCAGAGCGAGAGCGTCATTTGTGATTCTGCGAAATCGGTGCAGGCAGTGATCGTGATCCAGTCCGAGCATGGAGCGACGAACTTCCGCCATGTCGCACGCGTGTCGCCCGCACCACAGCTCGATGCATCGGGAAGCACGATGCCTTCGCTTGTGTTGAAGAGGTAGCCATTGGCACCAGCACCTGGTGCCATGAGTCTCGCCTCGGCGCAGGTATCGCCTGTGCGGCACGTGGCTTCCGCACGGTTCACGCACAACGCGTCCCATGAGGAGTCACAGCAGAACGCATCAACAGCGCAGATCGCGGCGCAGCAGGCGAAGTCGTTGCAACCAGGCGTCGCGTGCGCGACGAATGGACTTCCCGCACCTGCGGATCCGCAGTTGACACACGTGGAGAGCGCGCGATTCGCGCAGATGACATCCCACTCGGTGCCGCAGCAGAAAATGTCGTTCGCGCACACGACTGCGCAGCAGTCGGCGTCGTTTGAGAATCGCGAGGGGTGCGCAATCCACGAGGATCCAGCGAGTTGATCGCCACATCCATCCGTCGCCGTTCCGGTGACATCAAGGCAACCAAAGTGCGCGTTGCGCCAAGACGTAATGGTCGCAATCGATGGACTGTTTTGGAACGTGTTCGCACCGGTCAGGATCGGATTCATCGTCGAGGCTGGTGAGTTACATGTGCAGTGCACGCCTCCCCAGTTGTGACCAGCTTCGTGCGCGAATAGATCGGTGCTGAGCCCCGTATTCGGTACGAAATCGATGGCACTGACGCCGTGTGCAACGTAGTCCGACGCGTTGGCGCACACGTCGCCGATCCATGCGCAACCGATGATTCCGCCGGAGATGCGCCCAGTGAACATGTGCACCATGTCGCGCGTGAGCGAGCTAAACGGTGCCCCTTGGACGTTCGTCCAGAGAGTTGTGGTTTGATTGAGCAGTTCTGTGCCAGCAACACACAGGTCGGTGCCTACATACGGGTCGCTCGCGGCGGTATTGCGCACGACGAGTCCCGAAATGAGATGTCGAATGCCGACTTCACTGGTGTACTGCAAATTCGAGATGTTGATGATTGTTTCAGCGCGCAGCGCCGTGGTGTTGATCGTGCCGCCGGCGCGGTTGTAGAACGGGAAGTCGCAGTCGATGACGATCTGCGTGTCCCAGACGCTCGCGCCCGCGGTTCCGCCGTCGTCGGCGAGACCGCCTTCGCCTTGTTCTTCGATGCCACCGTGCCCATGATCCTTCTCGTGGTCAACGCCACAGAAGCCGCCATGTTCAGCGATGTCGTCGGTCGTGTAGGCAATGTGATCGCCCGGCAGCGCGTTCGGGAGCGCAAGTGTGAGCGGGTCGATATTGATGCGTGTGCCATCGGGGAGAATGATCGCGAGCGTGAGATTTCCGTCGAGGTAGGAGCCCGCGACGAGGGCATTCGGTACGCCGACCACCGAGCCACGAACGGTCGCTGGTGCAGGTGGCAACACTTCGATGGGCTGACCCGCGCTGTTTGAGGCGATCAGTTTGAAATCTGGCGTGCGAACGGAGTTCGGTCGCAATTCGAGCTCAAGTGGCGTGCCGTTGCGTGGATCAATCACGGTGACATGCATGAGTCCGAATTCGCCGATCGCGGCGGGTGCGAGTTGGAACGCTGTACCGCGCAGAAGTCCGAATGCCCTCGCGATATCTGCTGGTGCTTCGATCGGTCCCTTGGGTGCGATCGATGCGCCCGCGTTGCGGAGCGCGCGCTGCTTCGCGGACTCGAAACGCGGTGCTGAGGCGAACTTCGGGAGCGTGCTCATCAACGGTTGCGGCGCGGCGGGTGCCGTCGCGTGCGTCGACGCGAACGCGCTCGCCGAAAGGAGTGCTGCGAGTGAACAGCCGAGTGAGAGGCCGAGCGTGGGGTTCAGTGGACGACGAACGACGGAGACCGGGAGTGTGTGGTTTGTTGAAGTGGGTGTCTGAGGGGTCATGGCGATTGCTCCACAAATGGGATGCGGTTCGCCGAGGTAGACAGGGTTGACCGACCTCGCCCTCAAACTCCATCCACAATTTGGCCGCGGTATCTTGTGAGGCTCGTCTTGCGTTTGGATTCTGATGAGGAAACCCATGAGTTCGCGCTGCTGCCCCCGCGTTTCGACAGGCTTTCGAAACTTCCTTTCCGCTGTGTGCGCCATCGTTTTCGCGTGGGTGGCGTTCGCCGCGCCTGTCGGGGCGGCGTCGGCTCCGATGCCCCGCGCAGGCGAGTCGTTGGATGTGGGAAAAAGTGCGCCGCCCTCGGGCGCGAATGATGACGCGGGGCGTGACGCGTCAGGTGAAATGGACGGCGGCGAGCCCACTCCCGATGGAAGTCTTGAGCGAAGTCTTGAGCGAAGTCTTGAGCGAAATCAGGCCACGGCCCGCAACGCCGTGTACGGCTTTCTCATGCTCGCACGCGATGGCGCGTGGGATGAAGCCGCGGGGTACCTCGCCGAACCGACGGGTGGTTGGCCTGAAGGCGCCGATCCCGTACTTCTCGCGCGTGCGTTGAAGCTCATTCTCGACGAGCGCCTTTGGATTGATTTCAACGAGATCCCTGATCGTGCGGAAGCGGTGGATGGCGACGACGCAGATGCGTTGCCCGATCCGGTCGTCGTCGGTGAGATTCAGATCGGCGATGACGTGATGCCCATCGAAGTGCGCGAGGACGGCGGACGCTGGGCGTTCGCGCCAGAGACGGTTGCGAGGATTCCGCAATTCAGTCGCGCGCTCGGTTCGTGGTGGGTGGCGAATTTACCTGCGTTTCTCGTTGATTTTCGCTTCGCAGAAATCGATCTCTGGCAATGGATCGGACTTGCTGGCATCGCGCTGGTAGGCGCACTCGTCGGTTGGCTTGCATCGCGCGTCCTCGGGGGCGTTGCGAAGGCTGGTGCCGATCGCGGACTCGGACCAATCGCGCAATCGCTCGCGGCGGTATCGGCGCCTGCGGGCGTGTTGCTCTCGCTCGTGGCGATGCAATTCGCCGACAAGCTGCTTGGTTTGAGTGCTCCTGCGCGGGCGAATCTCTCGCTTGGCGCGCGCGCCGCGACGGCGCTCATCGTGGCATGGGCCGTTGCGCGCTGGATTCGTGCGATGTCGGAGGTGCTCGAGGCGAAGCTTGTTGCGCGCGGTGTGACTGAAGGCATCGGGATCGTGAAGATCGCGCGGATGGTCGCGGCAGTTCTCGTGTGGTTGCTCGGCGTTTCCGCGGCGCTACAGATTTTCGGCCTCGATCTTTCGGCGGTGATCGCAGGACTTGGAATCGGTACCGCGGCACTCGCACTTGCGTCGCAGCAGACGCTTGCGAATCTCTTCGGCGGCGCGTCGGTGCTTGCCGATCGCGTGCTGAGGCCAGGCGACACGGTGAACATCGGCGGCTCGATCGCGACGGTCGAGAAGATCGGTATTCGCTCGACGCAACTCCGTACGCCTGATCGAACGCTGCTTGTTGTCGCAAACAGCGACCTCGCGCAGAGCCGCGTCGAGAAGATGAGCGCGCGCGACGGATTCCGCCTGAGCGCGGTGCTCGGCCTTCGCTACGAAACGACGCCCGCGCAGTTGCGCGCGATTGTGGCCGCGCTTCGTGAGGTCCTGGCGAAAGACGCGCTTGTTGACCCCGCGAGCGTGCGCGTTCATTTCCTTGCATTCGGCGCGAGCAGCCTCGACGTCGACATCAAGGCGACGATTCGCACCGCCGACGCAGCGCTCTATCGCGACGCGGTCGAACGCTTGAATCTCGCGTTCATGGACACCGTCGCCGCGCACGGCAGTGGTTTCGCGTTCCCGTCGCAAACGGTGTATCTCACGCGCGACGCGGCGCCGCGGGGCGTGGAGTCGAGGAGCGTTGAGCCGCGGGGGTAGGGCGAGGGGGTAGGGAAGGTTCGCGTACGCGACAATGGGCTTCGCTGGGGTCCCGTTTGGTCGTGAGCTTTACAAATTACTCAGTGTGTTGATTGATTTTACTCAGGTCGCTGAGTAATTTGTAATCATGCCTGAGATCATCCGTATAGCCGCGCAGTCTCTGCTCGCACGAATCCAAGAGTCACGTCGGCATATGCAAGTGGTTGTCGGTCCTCGACAGGTGGGCAAAACCACGCTTGTGCAATGGGCGCTTCGCTCGAGCGGGCTACCGACCCACTACGCGTCTGCGGACGAGCCTGGATCGCTGAGCGAGGGCTGGTTACGTCAGCAGTGGGAGATTGGACGCACGCAAGCGGGCGGCGCAGGCGGCACATCACGCGGCGTTAGGAAGGCCGCGGCTCAGAGTCGTCGTCATGTTGCCAAAGGTGCGGTACTCGCGATCGACGAGATTCAAAAGCTCCCGAATTGGTCAGAGCAGGTGAAGCGCCTTTGGGACGAAGACACCTCAGCGCGACGCTCACTTCGCGTGATCTTGCTCGGGTCCTCGCCGCTCCTACTTCAAAAGGGGCTTACGGAAAGCCTCGCAGGGAGATTTGAGGCCCTACGAGTTACGCATTGGTCCTTTGAAGAGATGCGTCGAGCGTTTCGATTCGACCTCGACAAATTCCTCGTGTTCGGGGGATATCCCGGCGCAGCACCGCTTGTCCGTGATCAGGCCCGATGGGCTGCATATGTACGAGATTCACTTGTTGACACAACCATCAATCTCGACGTGCTGCAACTCGCACGTATAGACAAGCCTGCGTTGCTGCGTCGTGTGTTTGAGTTTGCATGCTCACACTCGGGCCAACAACTCTCCTACCAAAAGATGTTGGGGCAGCTTCAGGATGCGGGAAACACGGTCACGCTCGCACACTACCTACGGTTGTTGGAGGCGGCCGGAATGGTGTGTGGTATCGAGAAGTTCTCCGGCGACTTGATTCGACAACGCGGGTCGAGCCCGAAGTTTCAGGTTTTCAACACGGCACTGACCTCGGCGCTTGTCGGCGATGAGCCGCGAAAGTTGCTCGCATCGCCCGAAGTTCGAGGTCGGTTGGTCGAGAGTGCCGTCGGTGCACATCTTGTCAATGCCGCCGCAGTTGGCAAGTGTCGCGTGTTCTATTGGCGGGAGCGAAACCTCGAGGTGGACTTCGTCGTCGAGCGCGCAGGTCAGGTCATCGCAATCGAAGTCAAGAGTGGCCGGCGTCGCGACGGATTGCCTGGCGTAGGTGCCTTTCTCAAGGCGTACCCGAAGGCGCGGCCGCTGCTCGTCGGTGCTGATGGAATCGCAATAGATGAGTTCTTGTTGAAGCCCATCGAAGAGTGGTTTGTGTGAAAGAGTGGCGCGTTCGCGCTCGTGGCGCCGGCCCGATCCGCGCCTTTGTTCGAGTTTTTGCGCGGCGCAAAGTAAGCTCCGGCTATGGGAAATGGATCCGCTTCGCATCGACGAATCCGCGTCGCAAATGGCCTTCCGATCGAAGGGCTTTACGACAGCGTCGTCGATTCGCGGCTGCAGCGATTGCTTGAGACGGCGCGTCTCGCGGGTGTCGACGTCGGCGTTCGCGAATTGAAGGGACGCGATGGTCGGTTGATTGCGCGCGAACTCGCGACGGCGGTGATTGAAGCGATCGAGTCGCGCCTGAGTTCCGACGAAGTTGCGTCGGCCGCTGATATCGATCTCGTCAATCGGCTATTGCGGCAACTGCAGGAAGGGCCTGAGATCGATCCGGGCTCGATCGCACAAATGTTGCCACTCGTGCTCGAGCGCATCGGTCCGAAGCAAGAGACAAGTCCGCCAGATCTCTCAGATCACGGACTTCTTACAGGTCGCGAGGGCACCGAGAGTCTGTTGGTGCAATTGAAGCGCGAGCTTGCGACTTCGAACCGCGTCGACTGGCTTGTGTCGTTCATCAAGCACACGGCCGTGAAGATGATGCAGGCCGACATTGAGGATTTCCTCAAGCGTGGCGGCAGGCTTCGCATTGTGACGACCGCATACATGGGCGCGACCGATCCGAGTGCGCTTGAGCAACTCGCGCGAATCTCGCGCGAAAATGAGTCGCGGCTCAGCATTCGGTTCTCTCGCGATGTCGAGTCGACGCGGCTTCATGCAAAGGCGTACATCCATCATCGCGAGAGCGGTTTCGGCAGCGCATACATCGGCTCAGCAAATCTCTCGAGGCCGGCACTCACCGAAGGACTTGAGTGGACAGTGCGCTTGTCGCAAGCAGCATCGCCTGGTCTCTGGTCGAAGATCGAAGAGACCTTCGAACAGTGGTGGGGCGACCCGGAGTTCATGGAGTATGGCGTCGCGGAGAACCATGAAACGCATGCACAATTTCGAGCGCTTGTTGCGCAGCAGAAGAGTTCCGCCACGCGAAGTAGCGGCGACGAACTCTCTTCACTCACCATCTTCGACCTCCAACCGAAGCCCTTTCAGCAGGCAATTCTCGATCGCATTGCCGTCGAGCGCCGCGAACTCGGACGCACTCGGCATCTGGTTGTCGCGGCAACAGGCACCGGCAAGACCATGATCGCGGCGTTCGACTATCGCGATTTCGCGAGAGGGTTCCGCGCGCCAGAGGGTCGCGCGCCACGCATGCTCTACGTCGCGCATTCGGAGCGCATCCTTCGGCAAGCACGCAGCAGCTTTGCACAGGTCGTGCGCGACCTCAACTTCGGTGGCCTGCTCGTCGCAGGACGAGATGATCGCCCGTGCGACGCGTTGTTTGCGTCGATTCAATCGTGGAACTCGCGCATCGGAACATCGACGTTGTCGCCCGATCACTTCGATTACGTCGTCGTCGACGAAGTGCATCACGGTGAAGCGCCGTCGTGGCGCAAACTCCTCGAATGGATCAAGCCGCGCTCACTCATCGGGCTCACCGCCACGCCAGAGCGGGCGGACGGCCTCGATATCACCCGACACTTTGAAGACCGCATCACCGCGGAGATCCGGCTTCCGGATGCAATCGCGCGACGGTTGCTCGTTCCGTTCCGCTACTTCGGCGTCACCGACGAGATCGATCTCCGCAACGTCGATTGGACGCCGCGCGGATACAAGTTGGAGGACGTCCAACTTCGCTATCTCGAAGCTGGCACCCCGTGGATCGAGAATGTGCGTCGAGCGATCGTCGGCTATGTCGCGGATCCGCTCGGCATGCGCGCGATCGGATTCTGCAGCGGCGTGAAGCATGCGCGCACGATGGCGGCCGAATTTGAGCGTTTGCGCCTTGGAGCGGAAGCGCGGGGACAGCGTGGGCTCCGTGCCGAGGCGCTCGATGGAACGGATTCGCTTGAGCGACGAGACGATGCGATCGCGCGTCTTCATCGCGGCGAACTGCAGATCATCTTCGTCGCAGATCTCTTCAACGAAGGTGTCGATATCCCTGAAGTCGACACGGTGCTCTTCATGCGTCCGACTGAGAGCCTGACGGTCTTTGTGCAACAGCTCGGGCGTGGTCTGCGATTGTGTCAGGCGACAGGGAAGGATTGTCTGACGGTTCTTGATTTTGTTGGTCTCTATCGCAAGGAGTTTCGCTTTGCGGATCGGCTGGGCACCATGCTTTCGGACCGATCGGTCTCGATTGAAGGTCAGGTGGAAGACGGCTTCACCGCGCTTCCACCGGGATGTTCGATCACGCTTGAGCGGGTCGCGCGCGAGCGGGTGCTTGAGAACATTCGCGCGCAGACGCGTAGCCAGCGTGAGCAGCTCATCGAGGCAGTCAAGCGGCTGCGCGAACGGTTGGAGCGGACGCCAACCCAGCGCGAGTATCTCGAGGCGACACGTCTCGATCCGCGGGTGTTCTATGTGAAGAAGGACGCGCGACTTTCCTGGAGTGGCACGCTCGTAGGAGCGGGACTTGGTGGATCCGCAGAGGATCTCTCGGTAATTGAGCCGTTTATGGTCGCGTTGCGGGCGGTCGCCTCGATCACCGATCGCAAGCTCGCGGAGTTCGGGCTGACGCTCCTCGATGCGCTCGACGGTGATAGACCGTTGCCACCGCAGCTGTTGTCCGATCGTCGACTGCAGATGTTGCTTATCGAGTTTGGCGATGCCGTACGCAGAGTGCACGGACGCGAGGAGCCATCGACATCGGACGAAGTCCTCGCGGAGCTCAGAGCGAACGCGCCGCTCCGACGCGAACTGCGGTCGCTGCTTGAGGCGCTGACGACCCGCGTTGTTGGCCTCGCACCGACACCAACGATCGCGATACCACCCAAGGTGCCGCTTGCGCTGCATCGCGTGTATACGCGCCGTCAACTGTTTGCTGCTTTTGGTTGGGAAACCATTTGGCGCGCCACGCCGCAGAGTGGAGTCGCGTGGGTTCCCGAGCATTCGGCCTACATCATGCTCGTCACGCTCGAGAAACACGCTTCCACATTCACGGAACGCACCCGGTACCGCGACTACGCGGTCAGCCCGTCCGTGTTTCACTGGCAGAGCCAAGCGACCGCGAGCCCGGACCGCGGCGACGGTCAACGAATCGTGCGTGCGAAGAATGGCGAGGGAAAGATGTGGCTCTTCGTGCGGCGTGCGACCGACGATGAGTTTGGCACAGAGCCGTATGTGTTCATGGGAGCGTTTACGCCGACTTCGATCGAAGGCGCGCGGCCGATGAGCGTGACCGGCGAACTCGCGAACGCAATGCCCGCGGAGTGGTTCGAGATCGCAGCAAGGGCGAGGTAGGGGGCGGTGGT
>JAIXVI010000095.1 GCA_027483065.1 Planctomycetaceae bacterium | reverse complement strand
TCGAAGAAGACCGCGTAACCGGGATCCGTCTTCGCAACACCTTGCACGGCGCACGCGAGCTTGCCGTTCTTCACTGCCACGCTTTGCACGCCGCCACCGTACGGAAGCAGCGAGATCGAGCCTTCCGAAACAGGGAAGCCAGGAATCTGGAGATCGAAGATGTCGATCGCATTGCTGAGACCGTTGACGACGAATGCGCGATTTGTCGCGGCGTCGAAGGCGACGATTTCGGCGCCCGCAACGTCGTAGCCAGCGCGTGGCGTGCTCGCGAGTTTGTTGAGCGTGATGGAAGGTCCACCTGCAAAGGTGGAAGAAGCCGTGAACGCTGCTGAAGCGACAGCGGCAACGAGCAACATCGATCTCATGAAAAACCTCCAGGGTTGAGGCCGGAGGTTCGCTTGACGCGATCAGTAGGACGTTGGTTGGGCGTGAAGAGCCTGTGAGCCCTGTGTTTAGGCCGAGTGAAGGCCGGTGGCGGCGAGTGGGCATCCAGACTCGCCCATCACGTAGGCCTCACCGTGCAGTTTCACCACCGCACGCCATCACCGCGCGCGCCATTACCACGCACCCCATTACCACGTGTAAGTGACTTTGTATTCGATGGTCTTCTTGCCTTCGCTTGGGACCTCGAGGTCAAACGCGATCGTTCCCGAATCGAGCTTCTCAAACGGCGTGTTCTGATTCTCGATCTTCCAATTCGTCCAGCGGTAGAGCCGCTCGAGCACGCGCACCTTCTGTGCCGACGACTTCTGGTTGCGCACTTCGATGCGGAACGTTTCCGTCATGCGCTTTGCCGCGTTGTCGATGGTGAAATCCGTGCGCGTGCGCTCGCCGACGACGTCAAACGCTTCACCAAGTCGGATCTTCACCGTTTCGTTGCGCGGCGTGTGTGCGATGAGGTCTTCGCCGACGAACTCAAGCGTGCCGTCGGCCGAGTCTTCTTTGTAGACGCGAATCTTGCCCGCGGGCAGCGGCATGCCGAGGCTGTTGTCCTTCTTGTTCTCGAACGAAACGAGGATCGACGGATTCTGCTTCGAAGCGACGCCAAAGTCGCGATCGAGAATCGGGGCACCTGGCGCCATCATGCCGCCCGCGAAATCAAACATGAGCTCGCGCTTCACCTTGAAGCCCGCGACTGGCGGGAAGAGTGCAATCTGTTGCGTCGAGTTCTGCAAGACGTCGGTCTTGCGCGGCAAGGTGTAGAGATGGAAGTCGCTGAATTCTTTTTCTTCGAACCCTCCCGCGGCGTCGGCCATCGCCATCGCCTCCATGCGCATACCGCGCGCCATCCCGCTCCCGATGCGCGGCTGAATCTTGTTCACGGTGCCCGCGACGAGTTTCAACTCTGCGTCGTTGTACGACGCGCCGGAGAGATTCATCAGCGTGACCCACGCGGTGATCGCGCCCGAGCGATCGGCATCGTCGAGCACGATGTTGTAATCGGCGCGCCACGTCATACCCGCAGTTTGATAGGTCGTACGCACAAGATGCTCGCCGCCAGACTCGCTCGCGAGTTTCCAGACGAGCGTGGGCTTCGTGAGGAGGCCGCCCGGCAATTCACCGAGCACCACTTGCGCGCCCGTCATCGGCACGATCTTCACGCCCTGCGCGGTTTGCAGGACAACTTGGCCCTGATTTGCCGAGAGCAGCGTGCCCGTGACATTCGAAACGCCTTCACCGAGCGGCACTGCGAGCGTGACTTCGCGATTGAGAAAGCGCTCCATCAACTTCGATGGGCTCACGAGATCAAACTGGAAATTCTGCTCGAGCACCGTGGTCTTCGCGTCATCGAGATCGACGAACGAAACCGTCGTCGGATCGATCCACGCAGCGACATCGGTGAACGCGAGTTCGCCGCGCCCCTTCGGAATCGTGAGTTTGCGCACGGACTTCACCACGCCGTAGCCAGGCACGCCCCAGACGTTGTCGATGCCGCTCATCCGCTGCTGCTGGATGAACTGCTGCGGATCAAAGCCCGCGGGATCGGCCGACGAGTAAACCGTGAGCGACGTGCCTTCGCTTGGTTTCTCCGTTTCAGTTCGCGGTGCGAGGGCGGCGTGCGAAAGAGTGCTTGCGGCGATGAAAGCGAGCGATGTCGAGAGCATGGGCAGATTCCAAAGGTGAAGTGTTGTTTCAGCCGCACAGCAACGAGCGGAGCGCGTGGATGCGAAGACGCGCGTCGGCGTCTCCAAATTCACTCAATTCGTACCCGCGAGCCGGCGCACGGTCATCATGAAGTTTTTCTTCATCGCCGCGTGCATCGCGAAGCAGATCGCGGAGAAGGCGATGGCCGACGCGATCGTGCCGACGATGAGGCTCGTGCGCGCCGCGGGCAGATTTTCGACGCTCGCGCTGATCGCGGCGGCCGGATCGACCGTCGCGTAGAGGATGTTGAGCGGGCTCATCGCGGCCATCGCGGCGCCGACGTACGGCACGCCTCCGCCAAACGCGGCCGAGCAGCCGCCGAGTACGAGCCCGATCGCACCCAAGATGCCGATCGCTGCCATCACCGAGCCGATGGTGCCCTTTGTGCGGAGCGACCACTGCAATCCGATCATGATGGCGAAACTCGTCGCCGCCACGAGATTGATGAGTACGAGCACCGCGCCTTCCGGAATGATGAGCGGAAGACTCACGGTTGCGAGATTGACCTGCTCTGTGATCGTGACGCCTTGCTTCGCGCCGAATCCGTTCGCGAGGACATAAATCGCGACGGAGCCGAGCGTAACGAACGGCACCGCAAGCATGGGGATCAAGAACTGCACGATGCCGGTTAGTTTGCCCGCGAGATACGGGCCCGGTTGGATCGGCGTCGTCAGCAAGATGTCGAGCGTGCCATCTTCGCGTTCGCGGCTCACCGCGGTCGCGCTCAAACTCACCGCCGTCAGCAGCACGACCACGATCTCCGCGCCAACGACACCGAGGAGCGCGAGCCGGAGTTCGGAGGAGTCAATCGTGCCGCCGCGATGGAGCCCGCAAAGGACAAACCCAACGCACGCGCCGAGCCCAAGGAAGATCCATCGCCCGAAGAGGCCGCCGAGTGATTGGGTGCGCAGCATCCGTTCGCGCCACGCGATTGGGTTCGCGCCGACGCGTCGCGATTCGCGCGTGCCTGTCGCGCCAGCACCCGCGCCGAGCGCCGCCTTCCACCAACTCACACGCGGGCCGCGCGTACCTATGACCCGCAGGCGGAGCGTCGACCAAATCATCATGGCGAGGCTCGCGAGCACGCAGATCACGCAGAAACTCGCCGAAGGATTCGTGTAGAGCGGCGCCAGTGGCGGGATCGGGACGTCGCTCGCGGCGTACGCGACGTAACTCGTGGATTGGAGCGAACTTTCAAGCGCGAGGAACGGGTTGAACGCCGTCAGAATCGTCGTGCGCGTGGCGCCCGAACCAACGCCGATGTTCGCTTGCGTGCGGAAGTACGCGTCGGCGGCGTACGTCGAGAAGAGGTACATCACGACGGCGGCGTAGAAGACGAGGACCGCGCGCTTGCCCCCGCTTCGGGTGACCGACAGCGTGACCGCCGTCGTTGCAACGACCAGCGCGCTCGATGCCGCGATCGCGTAACTCGTCAGAATCGCGCCGCCGGGGACGCCGCCGAAGAACTGGGTCAGGACGAAGAGCGGCAGCGTCGAGAGAAGGAGCGCGAGGATGAAGAAGAGCCGCCCGAAGAGGTTACCGAGGACGATCTGAAGGTTCCCGAGCGGGGTCGTCAGGAGGATGTCCCACGTCCGCGGGCTCGCTTCTTGCACGATCGCGCCGGCCATGAAGATCGGGGTCAGGACGCAAATCAGGAGGACCTGCCCGAAACTCACGACCGAAAACGCGCCGGCGCCGCGGGTCGCGAGTTGCTTCATCGACCCATCGCCGCCGAGAAGCCCGAGAAGCAGCACCGCGATCATGATCGCGAGGTAGCCCGATCGGAGCAGCAAGTGGCGCGACCGTTTCGACCCGCCCGACACAATGCGGACCGCGATTGGGTTCGTCGGCAAGAGATTCGAAAGCCACGTCGCGAAGCCGGTCATGCGAAGGCGCATCCTACCTTGACAGTTTTGGAAAGGTGCCGATACTTCACATTGTCCGCGGACGCGGATCGGACGGCGACTTTGGCCGTCTGTCTTTTTCCGGCTCGTCGAACAGGCCTTGCCGTTCGCGACCGTTTGCAGGACGAGGCGTCGGTTCAACCCGCCGCACAAGTCCCCCAGGATGCGCTTCGGTGTCCCCAAAGCGCGGATCGGGATAGATCGACCGAGCACAACGCCCCACCCATTCCTTTCGGGGCACCCGTTTTGAGTTCAGTTTCTGTGAGTGCTACTTCAATCCAATTTCCCGCCACCGTCGCGCACGTCGCGACGCGTGGAATTCAGGACAGCGCAAGCGGCGAACGTCGCTTTGGCACACTGTTGCCGTGCGCTGGGGTTTCGCAGGGCCACGCTGCACATGCCGTTGAGCATTCATTGAGCGTTCATTGAGCGATCATTGCGCGTTCATTGAGTGTTCATGGACGATGGTGTTGAGCGGCCCCGCATCCTGAGGACTTGAGAGAGACGCGCACGCGGCAAGACTCAAACGACTCGATTGATCACAAACGTCGCAGGTAGGACCGGTGCAGGAGGCACCCGGCGAGCAGTCTCATTCGACTGGAGGCTCGCATGTCCATTCTGCTTCAAGCTGGTTCCGGCGCTGGTGACTTCGGTATCGCTGCGATTCTGATCGCGGCTGGCATCGCACTCATCGTTGGCGCCGTCGTTGGCATCGTCATTCTCACCTTCGCATCGGGTCGCGGCATCAAGGCCGCGCGCGCCGAGGCCGACCGCATGATCGCTGATGCGAAGGCGCAAGCCGAACTCGCCGCTGACGCGATGCGCAGCGAAGCCGAGAAGAAGGCACGCGAGGTCGAACTCGCAGCGGAGAAGGCTGCGTCCGAAAAGCGCGCGACGCTCGACCGCGAGTCGAAGGCGACGCAGGCGAAACTCGACGAAAGCCTCGCCCGCGCGGCGAAACGCGAGGAAACGCTCGACAAGAAGCTCGAGTCGATCGGTCAACGCGAAACAAAGATCGACGCCCGCGAGGCCGATCTCAAGCGTCAAGAAGATGAACTGAAGCGCGCGAACGACGAAAACGAGCGGACGCGCACCGAACTGCGCGGCGCGCTTTCGAAGGTTTCGGGATTGTCGCGCGAAGAAGCGCGCGAGCTCTATCTCACCGAAGTGCGCGAAGAGGCTGCCCACGACGGCTCTGCGCTTCGGCAGAAGCTCCTCGATGAAGCCGAGCGCGAAGCGAAGGGTAAGGCGCGCGAGATCACGCTCATGGCGATCCAGCGATACGCCGCCGAGAACGTCGGCGAATCGACGGTGCGCTCGATCAAGATCACAAGCGAAGATATGAAGGGCCGCATCATCGGTCGCGAAGGTCGCAACATTCGCGCGATCGAGAAGGCGACCGGCGCGGACATTCTTGTCGACGATACGCCGGGCGTCATCAGCGTCTCGTGCTTCGATCGCGTGCGTCAAGCGATCGCCGCCGAAGCATTGCAGCGACTCGTCGCCGATGGACGCATTCACCCGACGCGCATCGAAGAACTCGTCGAGCAGACGAAGCGCGACATCGAGGAGAAGATCGTCAAGGTCGGCAACGAGGCGGTTGTTGAGGCCGACGTACGCGGACTTCACCCGAAGGTGATCGAAGCGCTCGGCAAGATGCACTTCCGTACGAGTTACGGCCAGAACGTGCTGCGGCACTCGGTCGAGGTCGCGTTCCTCTCGCAGATGATCGCGGACCAACTTGGTTTGAACGGCGCAACCGCGCGACGCGCAGGTCTTCTCCACGACATCGGCAAGGCGATGGACCACGAGATGGAAGGTGGTCACCCCGCGATTGGTATGGAATTCCTGCGGAAGTACGGCGAGAAGAGCGAAGCCGTGCTCAACGCGTGCGGTGGTCACCACGGCGATATCCCGTCGACGACGGCGTACACGCCGATCGTCATGGCGGCCGACGCGATCTCCGGCGCGCGCCCAGGTGCGCGACGCGAGTCGATGGAGATGTACATCAAGCGACTCGAGCAACTCGAGGGCATCGCGCGCGAGCAGCCGTACGTTGATGAAGCACACGCGATTCAGGCGGGCCGCGAGATTCGCGTGATCCTGAACGCGAAGAAGGCGGACGACGCGACGGCGTTCCAGATCGCGGAAGCGATTGCGAAGCGCGTCGAGGCGGAGATGACCTTCCCCGGCGAGATCAAGGTGACGGTGCTGCGCGAGACGCGCGCGGAAGCGATCGCGCGGTAAACGCCTGGTTTGTCTACATCCGATGGTGCACGGCACGTGCCGTGCTGTGCCACGCACTGAGCGGCACGTGCCGTGCACAGAGTATGCAGCGTGCAAAACACGCGGCACGCAAGACTTCCATTGCGCGGTGTATGGTGCCAGGCACGTGCCATGCAGTGCCAGGCACTGAGTGGCACGTGCCGTGCACCGTTGGGGATGAAGGCCGTGCGCGCACACACAGCGCCCCATCCTCTTCACCGCGCGCGCCCATCACCCAGTCGCGCGTTGACTCGCTCGATTCCCCGTTTACGCTGCTGCGATGTCAAGCGATCCCTCAATCGTCCACCAAAACGCGCGCGACACACCGCAGCACGCGGCCACGACGGGCTGGACCATTTCCGACTCTGAGTGGAACGGCTACGTCGAGCGCGCACAGAAACAAGCGCGGCGCGGGATCTTCGGCACGATGGTGCTCATTCTTGTTGCGTCGATTGTGATGGCCGGCGCGTTTCTCTGCTTCGATCTTCTGAGCGCTTCAGCCAACCTCAAAGTGATTTTTAGTCCGCTGATGCGTGTGTTCTGGATCGCGATCATCGTGCTCAATACCTATCAGGCAGTGCAGGCATTTCGGCACACGAGGCGCGTCGCCCGCGCCATAGCGATGGTGCGCGCCGAAGATGGATGTGTGTGTCCGCTTTGTTCTGAGCCCTGTGCTCTGCGAACCGCGGATGGTTTCGCTCCTCGCTGCCGGCATGGAGTTTCACGCGACGTGCGAAACGCGCTTGTCGAATGCTGGCAAGCGCTCGCGCATGGTGACGTACATGCCACGGGTCGACTTCTCGCTGAGCTACCTGCCTCGAGCGCGCCGCGCGGAATGCTTGCGCGCTGGATTCGCTTCACGCACCGCCAAAGCGCGAAAGCCGCCGATTCCGAGCGGTCGCTTTGGGAACGCTACCGCGCGGGGTTCCCGCTTTCACTCAACCTACTCCCAATAGCGCTTTTCCCCTTCGTCTTTCCGTCGATCATCTCGGGCTCTGGTTTCATCGCAACGTTCACGGTTCCAATCATCCTCGGAATGATCTTCGTGGCGCCGCTCGTCTTTATGTCGGGCGCGACACGCCCCACGCGCCAAGAGCGGTGCCGTCACTGTCGCCAACTCGTCATGCTCCCGCGCCCCACGCACTGCACCGAGTGCGGCGCCGACTTCGCGCGTGCGGGCGCCATTCAGACGGTCATGGCGACGAAGGACTGGAAACTCGCTCTGGTCGGTGGGGCGTTGATGGTGGGTGTCCTTGCTCTCGCCATGTCGTTGTCGCTCGGTCTGGGTGCATCACTTCTTCCGACGCCAGTGCTCCTCACACTCGCGCCGTATTCCGGTGGTTCACAGATGATGCGCGAACTCGAAACACGCACCCTCACCGCGAAGGAGCGCGCCGACTTCGTCCGCTTACAAATCGCGCACGCCGCGCCGAGTTCGTCCTTCATGAGTTCGCGGCCCTCGCCTCGCCTCCAGAGCAACATGCTGCTTCCCGCAGTTGCCGCTGGCGACCTCCCCGACTCAGCGATCGACGACGCCCTGCGCGCCATCGTCCGGTTGGACGCCACCATCAGGCAAACTTCAGACGGCGCACAGTTCGTCCTCACGCCAACGTTCGGTAGCGATCTCTTCGATCGCGCGGGCGACGTCTGGGTGGTGTTCCGCGGCGTCTCTTTCGCCGACAGTAACGCTCAATCCACCGAGCCCGTCGGTGCCTCCACGAATCCGATCGACCGCTGGTCTGTTGACCCGATCTGGCGCGACGGCTTTCAACGACAGAGTCACCCAACGGAGTTTGCGGTGGCTTGCCCCGAAGAATCGCTTCGAGCCACATCAGTCGCAACATGGAAAGCGACCGTCGTACTGCTGCCCTTCGCAAAGCGGCCTGTCTTCTCGTTCAACCCGGACGGCAGCGTGGTCCTTCCACCTGAAACGATCCGCTCGATCGATCTTGAGGGGACGCTTCAGTTGAAAGACTGAGTTGAGAGGCTGATCGCGTGCCGTTCGCTCACGCCGGCTTGCGATAGGTCATGCGCAGGAGATTTCCTGGCGGCACGTACTCGACCTCGGTCATGTACGCCTTGATGAGCATCACGCCACGGCCCGAAGGAATCTCGAGGTTCTCGTCTTCGGTCGGGTCGGGAATCGTCGCCGGATCAAAGCCCGGCCCCTCGTCTTCCACCTCGAAACTCGCGCGCGTGTCATCGATGTACGCGCGGAAGTGGACCGACTTCTTCGGATCGCTTCGATTCCCGTGGCGGAACGCGTTCACGACCGCCTCTTCGATCGCCAATCGAATCGCGAACTTGGCGCCATCGTCAAATCCGTGCGCCGCAAGCGCTGCCTCCGCTTCCTGATGGACATGCTCAAGCCCCTCGCGCAAATCGCGCAGGGTGTGCTCGCAGCGGAAGGCCTTCACGGAGTTCGCCATGGAGGTGTCACAAGATCGCGGCGTCGACGGACGAACTCAGACGAAACTCGCGACGGCGGTTTCGTAGGTGTCGGAGATCGAGAAGATGCGATTGAGTTTGGTCATCACGAACGCCTCGTGGATGCGCGGCGTGATTTGGCAGAGACGCAACTGGCCATCGCGCGCCTTCACGCGCTCGTTGACCTTCATCAGCGTGCCAAACGCAGCCGATGACATGTGCTCGACGTTCTTAAAGACGATGACGACCTTCGGCCGGAACTCCGACTCAACGACCTTCAGAATCTCTTCGCCGATCTGATGGATGTTCAGTTCGTCGAGGATGTTCCGATCGATGAAGTCGATCCGAATCAGATTGTCTGTCTTGCGCACGCTGATGTGGGATGACGCCATCGAGTGCTCCTGCTGGGAAATGCCAGTCCGCGCACCATAGCAGAGGGCGAATGACTGCGAAAAACGCGACTGCTCGGTGAAAAGCAACCGGCGGCGATGACTCGCCGCCGGTTGATCAAAGTTTCAAACGGGCGTTGCCGTTCGGCATCAACCGCCGATGTTGTTGAGTTGATCCATGAGACCCGGGAACAGGATGTCCTCGTTCTCGCTCTGGATCACGATCTCAGGCCGCATCAGCATGACGACGGTGAGTTCGGTTTCAGCATCGATACGGTTGGTGAAGAAGCGGTTGACGATCGGGATCTTCGAGAGAACCGGCACGCCAGCCTCGATCTCGACCTCTTCAAAGCGGCGCTGACCGCCCATGAGGATCGTGCCCTTGTCGGGAACGCTGACCGTCGTGCGGATCGATTGCACCTGAATTTCAGGGAGCTGAATCGCAGCGCTGAAGTCGCTACCACGGCCACCTGCGGTGCCCGTACCACCGACTGCACCCTGCACTTCTTGGGTGTCGAAGCCGAGGACGGTGCTCGTATCAAACTGCACAGTCATCGTCACGTAGCGGCGATCAGACGAGATGACGCCTTCGACGTCGAGGACGAAGCCGTCCTGGACGACGCCGACTTGCGGCTGGAATGCACCGCTCGCGTCACCAGCGACTGGCGTCAGACCCGAGATGAACGAGATCTGCTTCGCAATCGTGATGAACGAACGCTGGCCGTTCATCAGGGTGAGACGCGGCGCCGTGAGCACCACGCCGCGCTGATCTGCCTGCGTTGCTTGGATGAGGAGGTCGACTTGGATGTCGTCCATGTAGCTGAAGCCGGTGGTCGCGGCTGCAGCGCCCGAGCTCAAGATCGTTCCACCGATGCCGGGGACGGCACCTTGGAGCGAGTCAAGGATGCCCGACGAATCCTGCGTGAATCCGACTGGCGTGAAGCCCGACTGACGACGGATCGGCGAACCGACCGGACCGAACTGGTAATCGATGCCACCGTCATCGTTCGGGATGCCGATCGCCGAGCCCGTTGGGACGGTGTTCTGGAACGAACCGTCTTCCGCGACTTGGTCCCACGAACCAAAGATCACCGGATCCTTCAACTGGCCCTTCGCTCCACCATCTTGGAAGAAGAAGTCGCTGAGGTTGAAGTTCGGGTCGGCAGCGCGCGCCTGATCGAACATGCGGTTGTTGGTGTTGAAGTAGATGTCGAGGTCGACACCGATCTGCTCGAACCAATCGCTCGTGACGCCGATGACGCGCGCCTCGTAGTTGATCTGCAATGCGCGGATCGAGCGGAGCTGCGTGAGCAGACCTTCGATATCGCGGTGATTGCGCGCGGTGTTCGTGATGATGAGATTGCCGTTGAGCTCTTGGATCTTGCCGGTGTCGCCACCGTTGTCGACCCAGTTGTCCGGATCGACTTGATCTTGAATGATCGTGGTGATCTGCTCGATGAGTTCTTCGCGGCTCTTGCGTTCCGGATCTTCACCCGGGTCGCCGATGATGCCACCACCGCCGCCGCCGCCGGATCCACCGCCGCCGCCGCCGAAGCCACCCCCACCGCCGCCGCCACCACCGAATCCGCCGCCACCACCGCCGCCGGTTCCACCGCCGCCGCCTTGACCCTGTCCGCCCTGCGAAAGCGCGGAGCTCAGGTTGAAGTCGGGTGCGTTGTCGAAGTACGGCACTTCAAAGAGAAGGTCGCGGATGTCGTAGACGATGGTGATCGTCTTCTTGCGAAGTTGCTCCGAGGAGCTCACGACGACCACGCCGTCTTCGACGGAGTAGTCGGGACGTTCGCTCTCGTCACCGAGTTGCTCAACGACGCGCTTCAGCGCAACTTCCGCTGGAACGTTGTCGAGCGTGAGCGTGATTGGATCTTCTGGACGAACGCCGATCGTCTCGAGCGCCTTCCAGTCGGGGTAGAACTCAACGCCGCTGACCTGGTTCATGTAGCTGAACACTTGGTCGAGCTGGTTGTTGTTGAAGTTGACGGAGACAGCCTTCTGCATTGCCGCCATCGCTTGGCGGTTGACAGCGCTCTCGCGGTAGCCGCTTGCGCGGTCGCGCATGCGCATGTCGGAGAGCGACGGCCAATCTTCTGGATACTCAAGGATGCCCGTCGTCGAACGCGCGCCTGGGCCGGTGATATTCGGCATCGGCGGAACGCTGCGCTCGAGGATTTCCTTCGAGAAGTTGGTGTACGCCTCGCTGCGGCGCTGTTCCGTCTCGCTGTAGCTGCGGTAGACCGCGCTCGTCTTCAGCGCTGCGCGGAGTGCCTGCGCGGCTGGATTGTTCGGGTCAAGCAGAAGAATCTCGTCGCAAACCTGGATGGCTTCTTCATACTTCAACTCCATCTGGAGTTGACGCACGCGGATGAGGCGCTCGTTGATCGCCTTCTGGCGCTTCTCCGCCTCTTGCGCGGCGCGGGTGCTCTTCTCTTGATTCGCGGATTCACGGCTCTCGTGCTCAGCGAGCGCTGCAGCATTGGCGGCGGCGGTGCGCACGGCGTCGTAACGCGAATCAAGCGCTTCGATGTGGCCGTTGTATTCAGCCGCTGGGAAGACGCTCTTCTCGCGGAGCATCGCCTGCTTCGCTTGGAGGAGCGTGCGCTCCGCATCGGCGTACGAGCCCGACACTGCGAACTCGTCTGCGCGCTTCATCGATGCTTCGAGCTGCACAACCGCGCGCTGCTTACGAATCTCAAGATCCGCGCCAACGTCGTTGATGAGCGAGCCCTGATCGAGCGCTGCTTGCGCGCGCTGCATTTGCTTCATCGCTTCAGCGTCGCCAGGAACCGCGGTTTGGAGGGTCGACCAGAGGTCGATCGCCTTCTTCCACTCGCTGCGGGCCATGGCCTCGCGAGCCGCGGTGCGCATCGAGTCGATCTCGGCAGCCGAAGGGCCCGACTGCGCAGGCTCAACCGACTGGACAGGAGCTTGTGCAGGCTCAGCGGCCGGAGCTGGTGCTGGTTCTGCTGCTGGCGCGGGCTCGGTCGCCGGCGGCGGCTCTGGAGGAGCATCCTGCGCGAGCGTGGAGTTGGTCCAGGCCGAAGTGCCGACAAGTGCGACCGCGATGAAGCCGACGGCGGTCCGAGTGAAGAGCGGACCACTCTGCGTCGAGATGAAGGTCGCCTCGTTCTGCTTGCTGCGCTGCATTCTTTGGGACTCCTGAAGTGCCTGTGAAAAGCACATTTCTCCTGAACGGTCTTCTAAACCGGGATACTCCAACTCTCTGCAACCGCATCGAGAAGATGCTCGCAAGGAATGTCCCGCGTACTTCATGCGGGTCTTGAGGCACATCTTCACCACGTGGGCAGCCACGACCGACGGCGTGAAGCCGAGGCGTAGATCGGGGAAGGTACCCCCCCGCCTCTTTCACCGCAACTCGGCAAAGCGAGAACCGAGGAGGTTGACCACGCCGCAGGCTTCTCTCTCGCCCGAGCAAAGCCGCGCGCGATCGAATCTGGGAAGACCGCGGCAAAACGCAGCGCGTTCAAACGCGCCCTCCTCAGTCCGCCGCGCGAAAGGTCGTGTGGAAAACCTGTTCGAATGAGTGCTTGCAGGCGTCCGCGGGGTTGACATCGCCGTCCGCAGAGGCACGTCGGCCCCTTCGGTCGTTTCGCTGAAGCGCTGCTGAGATGCCGTCGTAAGACCCGCGAGAGACCCGCGAGAGACCCGCGAGAGACCCTCAAGCTACCGCGTTCACCGACTCAGATCGCGGCGAGCGCCGCTTGGGCGCGCTCCATTTCGGCTGCGCCAACCGGACGACGCGACGTCATCATTTCGACGAAAACGTCGAAGAGATACGCGGAATCGTGCGGTCCAGGGCTCGCTTCCGGGTGGTACTGAACGCTGAAAATCGGCTTTGACGTATGGCGGAAGCCCGCGAGCGTGCCATCGTTGAGATGGACATGCGTCGGTTCGCCGCCCACGGCGCGGAGGCTCTTCTCATCGACGCAGAAACCGTGGTTTTGGCTCGTGATTTCCACGCGGCCCGTCAGAAGATTGCGTACCGGCTGGTTTGCGCCGCGGTGGCCGAACTTCAGTTTCCACGTCGTGGCACCGAGTGCAAGCGCGAGCAACTGGTGGCCGAGGCAAATGCCGAAGGTCGGAATCTCGCCCGCGACTTCGCGAAGCGTCCGGATGACCGTTTCAACGACCGACGGGTCGCCGGGGCCATTCGAGATGAAGAGACCGTCGGGCCTCAGGGCGCGAATTTCGGCCGCGGTTGCGGTGTGAGGCAGGAAGTGAACGTCGCAATTGCGTTCGACGAGGTGGCGGTAGATGTTCCGCTTCGCGCCGCAATCGATCGCGACGACTTGGAAACGCGCTCCTGCCGCGCGACCTGCGGGGGTCGGCTTCGTTTCGACGAAAAGGCCGCCGCGCGGCGCCCATTCGCCGAGGGCTTCTTCGAATCGACCGCTGCAGCGCGGAGAGACTTGCGCCGCGAGATTTGCGCCGGCCATCGAGGGGATTGCGCGGGCGCGGGCGACGAGTTCAACGTCGCTTGCCGTCGCCAGTGGCACGGAGGAAATGATGCCGCGCATCGCGCCGCCCATGCGGAGGCGACGCACGAGCGCGCGCGTATCAATGCCATGAATCGCTGGAACGCCGGCCTCTTCGAGCCAGTCGGAGAGCGTGCGCACCGAGCGCTGATTCGACGCGACTTGCGAGAGTTCGCGGACAACAAAGCCCGCGACGCACGGCCGCGCGCTCTCAATATCTTCGGCGGCGACGCCGTAATTCCCCATTTCGGTCGCGGTCATGGTGAGGATCTGCCCGGTGTAGGAGAGATCCGTCAGTGCCTCTTGGTAGCCGCACATGGCGGTGTTGAAGACGACTTCGCCTGCCCCTTCCAATCCATACCGCTCATGGCCAACACCATCGACCTCGCGGAGTGATCCGCCGAAAGCGCGTCCGTGGAAGACCGTCCCGTCCTCGAGGGCGAGGCGTGCCAATTTCGAAGTCTGCATGGGGCCGAGAGTGTAGCCGAAGGTATCTTCAGGTTCCGTGTCCTCGCGCGCGATTCTCATCTCCGTGCTTAGCCTCGGCGGACTGACCGCTGCGACGGCTGGCCTCATGGCCTCGCCGCTCGTGCGCGCGGTGCGCGATGCGCAGGTGCCGACGAACGCGACGACAACCACCACGACAACCGCCACGACAACCGCCACGACAACTGCCACGACAACCGCCACGACGCTCGCGGCCCTCCCGAGCGGCGAGAACTCCGTCCAACCGAGCGTCGACTTCAATCGCGATGTCCGACCGATTCTTTCCGACCGATGCTTCGGCTGCCACGGCCCCGATGCGGAACATGGCCGCCGCGCTGGACTTCGGCTCGATACCGAGGAGGGATCGCGTGCCACACTTCCGTCCGGCGCACGCGCGATCGTGGCGGGCGACCTCGACGCAAGTGAGGCGGTCCAGCGGATCTTGTCGGACGATCCCGACGACGTCATGCCGCCGCCCGAGTTGAAGCGGCCGCTCACCGAGGCCGAACGTGACATTTTGGTGCGTTGGATCGCGGAAGGAGCGAAGTACGCGCCGCACTGGGCGTTTGTCGCGCCGAAGGCGCCCGCCCAGTCTGCCTCCTCTGCGGAGCAAACCCAAACAACCTGGCCGCGCGACCCGTTCGACGCCCTCATGCTCGAGCGCATGACCGCCGCAGGGCTCACGCCTGAGCCGGAAGCCGACCCCGCCACGCTCCTGCGCCGCGCGTCACTTGCGCTGACTGGGCTCCCGCCGACGCCCGAAGAGGTCGACGCGTTCGCCGCCGATACGTCACCCGACGCGTACGAACGCCGCGTCGATGTGATGCTCGCGACTCCACGCGCCGCCGAACATCGTGCGACCGTGTGGCTTGATCTCGCGCGCTTTGCAGACACCTTCGGCTACCACTCCGACGGCGACTCGTTCACCTGGCCGTGGCGCGATTGGCTGCTCGACGCGCTCGAGAGCAACATGCCGTACGACAAGTTCGCGAGTGCCTTGATCGCGGGCGATCTTTTGCCCGCCGCGTCGCACCGAGAAAAGCAGTCGTTTGCAGTCGCGAGCGCGTTCAACCGTTTGCATCGCATGACGGAAGAAGGCGGCTCGATTTCTGAGGAATTCCGTCAAGAAGGCATCGCCGATCGCGTGTCGACCTTTGGCACGACCTTCCTCGGGCTCACGCTCGAGTGTGCCCGCTGCCACGATCACAAGTACGACCCAATTCCAACGCGCGAGTTCTACGGCATCGCGGCGATGTTCGGAAAGATCGACGAAAACGGCCTCAAGAGTTTCGCGCATCACTTCAGCGCACCGCCGCCATTTGTGCGGCTTGCAAGCGACGAAGCCGCGCAGCGCACGAATGAACTTCGCGCAGCGATGCTTGATGCAGAGCGTGCGTACAGAACGGCACAAGAGAACGCCGCGCGTGAGATCGGCGCGGATCGCGCGCGCAGCGCAAGTGTCGTCGAACTTCCAACACCCGCGGCGAAGTACGCGTTTGATGCGCTTGAGAACGGCCGCACGCCCAACGCCATCGACGCCGCTCTGCCTGCAACCACCGATCGCGGTCGCCCCGAGCAACTCGGTCAAGTCGCGCTCGCGGAAGGAAAACTCGGCCGCGCGCTTGCCTTCGATGGCGATGGCGGCGTGTCGCTCGCGGGTCTCGCGGGATTCACACGACACGACCCCGTGAGTTTCGCGTTCTGGATCAAGCCGAGTGAACGCAACGCGCGCGCTGCACTCTTGCATACCGCGGGCTTTTACACGAACGATGCCGACGGATCTGGTCTTGAACT
>JAIXVI010000239.1 GCA_027483065.1 Planctomycetaceae bacterium | reverse complement strand
GGAGCGGTCGCGAGCCTGGCATCAGCGAGGCGCGTGAGCGGGAGTTGCTTGAGAAGTGGGCGGCGCGCGGCGGTTGATCCGAATGGTGCACGGCACGTGCACCGATGCTGGAAGTGGATGTCGACAGAAAAACACGGCCCTCGCGATTGCGAGGGCCGTGTGCGTTTGTGTGTCCTTCATGCCGCGGCGCGCAACCGTGAAGTTGCACGCACCGCAGACGCCACTCAGTAGCGGTAGTGATCCGGCTTGTACGGACCTTCCGCTGGCACGCCGATGTACTCGGCTTGCTTCTTCGTGAGCTTCGTCAAGCGCGCGCCCAACTTCTCGAGGTGGAGGCGAGCGACCTTCTCGTCGAGGTGCTTCGGCAGCGTCGTCACGGTCTTGCCGTAGTGCTTCGAGTTCTTGAAGAGCTCGATTTGCGCCATGACTTGGTTCGTGAAGCTTGCGCTCATCACGAAGCTCGGGTGGCCGGTCGCGCAACCGAGGTTCAGGAGTCGGCCTTCCGCGAGGATGATGATCGACTTGCCATCAGCGAACACCCACTCATCCACCTGTGGCTTGATGTTGACGCGGCGCACGCCCTTGACCTTCGAGAGGCCGAGCATGTCGATTTCGTTGTCGAAGTGACCGATGTTGCCAACGATCGCCTTGTCCTTCATCCGCTTCATGTGGTCGGCGGTGATGATGTCGCAGTTGCCCGTTGCGGTGACAAAGATGTCGCACGTGTCGATGACATCTTCGAGCGTCACAACTTGGTAACCCTCCATGCAGGCCTGCAACGCGCAGATCGGATCGACTTCCGCGATCATCACGCGGCAGCCTTGCGTGCGAAGGCTCTGTGCCGAACCCTTGCCCACGTCGCCGTAGCCGAGGATGAGCGCTGTCTTGCCCGCGAGCATGACGTCGGTCGCGCGCATGATGCCGTCGACGAGCGAGTGACGGCAGCCGTAGAGGTTGTCGAACTTCGACTTCGTCACGGCGTCGTTCACGTTGATCGCTGGGAAGAGCAACTGACCGAGCTCTTGCATCTGATAGAGACGGTGCACGCCGGTCGTCGTTTCTTCGCTCACGCCGCGGATATTCGGCACGATGCGGCCGAACATGCCGTTCGCGTCACGGTGGAGATCGGCGAGGAGCGCGAGGATGACCTTGTATTCCTCGACGTCGGTTGGCTTCGCAGCCGGAACCTTGCCCGCCTTCTCGAATTGGAAGCCCTTGTGGACGAGGAGGGTGAGGTCACCACCGTCGTCGAGGATCATGTTCGGGCCCTGACCATCTGGCCAGTTCATCGCTTGGTAGGTGCACCACCAATACTCTGCAAGCGTCTCACCCTTCCACGCGAAGACCGGAACGCCCTTCGGATTCTCAGGCGTGCCACCCTTGCCGATCGCGACCGCAGCAGCAGCGTGATCTTGCGTCGAGAAGATATTGCACGAAGCCCAACGGACTTCCGCGCCGAGTTCAACGAGCGTCTCGATGAGGACGGCCGTCTGAATCGTCATGTGCAACGAGCCCGACACGCGCGCGCCCTTCAGCGGCTTGCGGCCCTTGAACTCCGCACGCAACGCCATGAGACCAGGCATTTCGTGCTCGGCGAGTTCGATTTCCTTGCGGCCGAAACGCACTGTTTCAGGAGCGGTGCACTTCACCTTGTAGGCAGGATTCGTGAGAAGCACGAGCCCGGTGTCGAGGAAGGTCGACGGCTCAGCAGAGGCCTTCGACTTGGAGGAGGTCTTCGATTTCATGGTGGATGGAGCGGTCGTCATGTTGATTCGCGAGTGAATCGCGCCCTTCGGAGCGAGTGACGGAAAGCCGGAAGTACTGGAGGGTCGCATCGCTCAACAACGTTGCGAACGACGACCCGCGGGCGATCCGCGCCCTTTCATCCATTCATCCGGATGAACGGCAGAATACCCCTCCAGCGTGGCGGCGGCAAGCGCGCCGAAGCAGATTCCCCCACTTCGTCGCGAGGTTTCGAATGCGTTCGCAGGAGGAACGCTGCGCCCCCGCGGATGGCGCACCCCGTAGTATCCGCGCCTCGGCACGCGGCGCCGACAGAGAGCACACTCATGTTGCCGCTCGTCGTCCGTCGATCCCGAGGCTCAACCATTCACCCCCGCATTTCTCCAAAGGAACCCACACGATGCGCAACACGTTCTCTTTCGCTCTCGCCAGCCTCGCGGCCGTCGCGACCGCTGCCCTCTCGATCGCCATGACCGTCGCGCCCGTCGCGGGCGATGCCTTCGGTGGCGACCCGTATCCGCTCGAGACCTGCCCAGTGTCGGGCGAAAAGCTCGGCGCCGATGCCGTCACGACCGTGCTCACGGGCATGAAGGACAAGAACCTCGACGGCACGCAGGTCAAGTTCTGCTGCGCGAAGTGCGAAGCGTCGTTCAAGGCTGATCCATCCAAGTACCTCGCGAAGATGGACGAAGCGATCGTGAAGGCTGCGCCGGCGTATCCGCTCGAAAGCTGCCTCGTCATGACCGACGAGAAGCTCGACGACAGCGCGAAGACCGTCGTCTATCAGAACCGCGTCTACAAGCTTTGCTGCAAGAAGTGCGTCGCGCGATTCTCGAAGGATCCAGCGAAGTACGCGAAGGAATACGACGCTGCGGTGATCGCGAAGCAGAAGCCAACCTACAAGGCAACGACCTGCCCGATCAGCGGCAAGCCACTCGGCGAAGGCGCGGTGGATGTCGTCATCAACGGACGTCTCGTGCGCGCATGCTGCAACGGCTGCGTTGGCCCGATCAAGGCCGATCCGAAGGCTGCGTTCGCGAAGATCGACGCTGCAAAGTGATCGAGTGAGCAAGTGTTCGCGTGATTGCGACACTGCGATCGCGCATCGCGCTCGCTTGAAGTTCGAAACTTGAAACTCAACGTTCGCCGACGGCTCGTTCACGCGAGCCGTCGGCGTTTTTCATCAGAAACACGGGGAAAATCAGAGGAAAACCGGCAACACCGTCGTGCGGCGCTGCACGTACGAGACGCGCCGCGCTTCGCGCTACTTCACGCCCCGCGCTACTTCACGCCCCGCGCTACTTCACGAGCCGCGCGACGAAGAGCCCTGGCCCCTTCGCATCAATCGCTGGCCGCAGCGGCCGATAGAGATCAAACGTGAACTTCGCGTCTGTCGCGAGCCCCTCAAGATCTGCCTCGCTGAAACCAAGATGCTCGTGTCCCATCGTCGTGCGGTACTCCGCGCGATCGTGTCGCACCATGTCGATGAGAAGTAAGACGCCGCCCTTCACAAGGACGCGCCGCGCCTCGGCAAGAATCGCGGCGGGCTCTCGCACGTGATGCAGAACGAGCGACAACACGGCCGCATCAAACTCACCAGTTTCAGCGGGGAGATTGGCGAGATCTCCGCGACGAACCTCGACATTCGTAACACCACGCAATCTTCGACGCGCGGCTTCGAGCATTGCTGGCTCGCGATCGATCGCGACAACGCGACCGACAAACGGCGCGATTTCCGCAGCAATTTCGCCAGTTCCGCAGCCGAGATCTGCGACATTCCACTCGCGCGGCAAGAGCGCGAGCATCGCTTCGGCGACGAAACGCTCGCCGAAAAGTCCGCGGCGCAAGTCCGACCACTCCCCGCCGACGCGACCGAAGAAGCCCTTCGGATCGGGTTGTCGCGCGGCGAGCACTTCGGCAAGGCGCAGATCATCACCAGCGTGCGTTGCGCTTTCACCAAGCGACGCGCGTACAAGTTCCCACGCTGTTCGCGCTGCAGTGCCCAGGGCGTCGGCAGAGAGCCGATAGAACATCGCGGTTCCCTCGGCTCGCTTCACAACAAGGCCCGCTTCAAAGAGTGCCTTCAAATGCCGACTCATCGTCGACTGCGGGAGTTGCAACGCCGATGCAAGTTCGCCGACGGCGAGTTCCTCGCGTTCGAGAAGCCGCAACATGCGCGCACGCTGAGGATCAGCGAGCGCCGTGAGTATCGAAAAGACAGGGTTTTCAGCGGTCAAGAGTGTTCCGTCGAGTTTCCGCTTCAGCCTCGTCCTCACTCGCGGCGATCAACCGTGCGCGTCGCGTTGAGCGCGCAGCGTTCAATCACGGTCCAGGTGGCAGACCAGTCGTCGGCTCTGCCGCGAGGCCGTATTCCGCGAGTTTCGCGCCAACAGCCGGTGACTTCGGATTGATCGCGTAGGCCTGACGCAAACGTCGCGATGCCGTCTTCGTATCGCCGAGCTTCTCGGCGACTTCCACGGCCTTCAAGTAGGGCTCGAAGTCCTTGCCGTCCGCGAGCAGAATCGCGCCGTTCACCGCAGTCGTCGCGGTGTCAGCGTCGTTCATCTGAAGCGCGTAATCGGCAAGCAGCATGAAGCTCGGGAGCGAGCGCTGCAGGTTGCCGCGGTCTTGCAGGAGTTGCACGAGCTTCTGCTTCTCGCCAAGTTTGAAGTAGACCTGCGCGAGACCCGCGGCTACTTCTTCGCTCTTCGGATTGGCCGCTTGCGCCGTCTCGACGTGCGTGCGCGCTTCGCGCAAGTTGCCGAGTTCCGCGAGGCAGACGCCGTAGCGATATTCGACTTCCCAATCGCCCGGCGCCTTCTCGATGATTTCGAGATACGCAGGCGCAGCCTTCGCGTAGTCGCCGTGCTCGAAGGCGAAGTCCGCCTCCTTCTTGGCAGCGACCATTGGACGACCTTGGCAACCCGCGAGAATCGCAAGCGACGCGACGGCGAGAGCGGAAGCACGGACGAAAGCGGAAACTCGGCTCATAGGGCGCGGATCATACGAACTCTCGCGCCCTTTTTCGCGGTCGACAGCGCCCCTGAATTGGGCGAGACTTCCACCATGGAGGCCGACTTCGAAGCGGCGGGCGGACCCCGCACTCCCCTCGAGCAGACGCGACCGCAAGGCGCGATTTCTGCGCGTGCTGCGGTTTGCCGTCATCGCGGCGCTCCAGAGGGCGACCACCTCGACCTCTTCATCGGTCCCTTTGACTGCCGCCAGCCGCCGCACGACGACGCCCTCGCGGCCCACTCGTGGCGTTTGCCGCTCGATGCGTGGCTCGACCGAACGACAAGCGCCCCCGCAGGATTGCGCGTCGGGCAGTTTCTCGCAACGGCGACGCCTCCGCATCGTGCGCTCTATCTCTCGCTCTCGACGACGCGCGTGCTCGACAACAACCGCGGCACCGTCGAGCCTCTCGCGCACGGCGACGGATGGATGCTCGTCGAACCGCAGCCCCCTCTCGACCCGCGCATCGACCGCTGTCTTGCAGAGTTTCGTTGGCGCGGCGCGCAGAACCCCGCGGACACTCTCTATCGCATCGAACTCACGCGTACAGACGATGCGTGGCGCGCCGCCATCACGCGCATCGAAGCGCATGAAGACGTACCCGCGCCCGCGCCTCCTCGCGAGAAACGCTCATGACCCCCGCCACACTCACCCCCTACTTTGAAACGATTTTCGGCGTTGGCTTCACGCTCTGGGGCGCGGTGTGCATGCTCGCACTCATCAGCGGCTTACCTGGCACGTGGATCTTGATCGGCACGGCAACGCTCGTCGACCTCATCGATCGCTTGTGGCTTCCGTCGGGCGCACCACTCACGTTTCATCCGCTGACGCTCGCCGCGTGCGCGTTGCTTGCCGGCGTCGGAGAATTGCTTGAGTTTCTGCTCTCTGCCGCGGGGGCGAAGAAGTTCGGCGCGAGTGCGCGTGGCATGTGGGGCTCGGTCATCGGCGGCATGCTCGGCGCAATCGGCGGGACGTTTGTCATTCCAATTGTTGGAACGATCATCGGCGCGGCGGTCGGAACCGCGGCGGGCGCCGTCATCGGCGAACTCTCGACGCGTGACAAAACGCTCGCAGAAACTGCGAAACCCGCACTCGGCGCCGTGATCGGGCGCGTGCTCGGCACACTCGCGAAACTTCCGCTTGGGCTTGTGGTGTGGGTCACGCTCGCGATTGCGGCGTTTGCGTAATACGCTCGAAATTCAGTAGGCGCACGCCATGATGGGTGAACCCGCCAACAACTCCACTACGCAGAGCGCAGATGAACGCACTGCAAACGAAGCGCCCCTTCGCGATGCGCGATTGGTGTCGTGGTCGATTCCCAAAGCAGAATGGGATGGATTCGTCGCAACGCCCGCGAACACAAACCCGAATCTCCCGCTGATCTTCGCAGGCGGTGTGTTTTTCCTGCTCTTCATCGGAGCATGCGCGCTGTTTTTCTTCGCCTTTCCAACGCAACCGAAGCTGCTCTTCATCATGTTCGCGGCGATTGCCGCAATGTGCGCGCCGGGCTTTGCAATCGTTTTGTACATGCGTCGCGGCGTCATCCTCTGGCGAGAGCGCGGCGCCTCAGTGTGGGACGCGCAAGGCTGCGTTTGTCCGCTTTGCCTCAAGCCTCTTTGCGAGCGCGCGGATGACCCTGCGAGTTGCGGGCACGGATTCATCATCGAAGATCAGCCGTGGATCGTGCGCTATTACGAAGCCCTCGCCACCGCTCCTGAAGCGTTGACGCGGCAACACACGCAAGGCGCGCGCGAAATGCGTGCACTGCGTGAGCGTGCAGCACAACGCGGAACGAAACCGCGCGGGCTTTTTCGTCGAGTCGCGCGTTCGACGCGCATGATTTGGGACGCGTGGCTCGGCTTCGATCAACCGATGTGGAAACGCGCGGCGGCGCACGTTGCGCTCGCGGCCATGGTCGTTGCTGTCATCGCGCCGTTCTCGTGGGTCGGTGCCATCACAGCACTTTGGGTGGGCGGCTTCACGTTCATGGGTTACCGCGCCGTGCGAAGCGCAAACCATGTTCGAAGTCATCTTCATTGTGCAAAGTGCAAACACACGCTGCTCTCAGCCGATCGCGCGAAGTCGTGCCCCGAGTGCGGAACATCCCTCGCTGAAGCAGGCAGCGTGCGATCTTCTGAATCACGGCTGCTTGTAGTGCGCTGGCTGATGGGGGGCACCTTCCTCTTCCTCGGATACTGGTTTCCCATGTACTTCGCGCCGTACATCGGCCGCGCGCTTCCCAACGATCTTCTCTTCGCTGCGGCAGAGCGCATTCCAGATGTTTCACGCGACACCTTTGAGGTGCTCGCCGCGCGTCCGCTTTCTGCAAGTGAACAGCGTCGCCTTGCCGACGCGATGCTGGTGCAGATTGCAGCGTGGGCACGCGGTGACGGAGAGAATCAACTCCGCGCCGCGCAGTACATCGCTGCGAGTGTTGCAAACGGCACGCTTCCATCGGAGTACGCGGAACGTCTTGCGCGCGCGGCCTGCCAGTTGCGCGTCGCGATTGAAGGAAGCACGCCGACAAGCGAGCGAGCGCCAACATCGGATTCGCCGAGCGAAGTGTTCATCATCGACGTAGCAAGGACTGGCGACGCACGCGCAAGCGATAGCGCTCCAGAAACCATCCAAGTCCGCATGCGCTTCGTTGGATTTGGCGAAGCGACGATGCCGTCGCTCGCGCCAACGGTTGGCATTTTGTCTGCGCTCGATATCGATGGCCGAAGTGTTTGGAGCGCTGTAAGCACCGACCCACCAACACTCGCAAGCGACGCCATCGCAACCGTTGAACTTTCCGCGGATGACGCGCCACTGCTAAATGGTGACTACGAACTCGCGGTACGCGCCTTCATCGCGATCACTGCAGAGTACAAATCGATCACGGCGTTCGATGCCACAGGCGCGCCGATCTTGCCGCCCCCTGCGGGTAGCCCCGCGAGTGGCCAAAAGCAAGGCCCTTCACTCGGACCATGGCTGATCGAGCAGCAGTACACGCTGCGCATACGTTGATGCGCGCAGCACGCTCTTCGCTTTCAACTTCATTCGCAGCGCGTTCGCGGGTAGTCTGTCGGGATGCTGATTCGCCCTGCCCTGCACGTCCTCGCAGCATCGACGCTCGCTTTCACCGCGGGACTTTCTTTGTGCACACACGCCGCAGCGGCGGTAGTAACTTCACAATCGGCAGCGCAAGATGCAAGCGCAAACGCAGCCTCGACCAACGACGAGCCGAAGCCCGCGCTCGCGCGGCGCGAACTTAAGAAGCCAGTGCAAGTCAAGTTTCGCACGCGCGATGGCAAGCGTGTGAGCGGCAAGGTTGTGGCGTTCGACAGCGATGCGTTCGAAGGCGCTTCAACAGGCGAAGACGCCCTTCCACGCACGATGTGGTCAATCGTCCACATGGACGATCTCGAATCGCTCGCGAGCAAGATTCTCGACGAGAAAGACGTCGATGAACTCATCTTGAAAGGCGAGCTCTTGATGTCGATCGGTCGCGTGAAAGCGGCCGATGCTGCGTTCGATCGCGCAGATCGCTCGGCGAAATCGCTGAAAGGTGCAGCCGCGAGCGAGGCGAAATCGAAGATCGCTGCAGCGCGTACGCGCGGAGCCGACAAACTCGTCGATGCCGAACACGACTTCCGGATCGCAAAGCACTCCGAGATGAGCTCGCGTATTCCGAAGACTGATGGAGGCACTGCGCCGTGGCCCGTTTTGACACGCGAAGAACACGAAGCCGCCGTCGCCGCAATGAAGAAGCGCGCGGAAGAGATTTGCCAAGTGTCGGGCATGCAAGCGATTCCCGTTGAAACGCGTTACTTCTTGCTCTACGCCGCGACGAAGCGCGAAGCCGTCGAAGAGTGCGCGCGCAGCCTCGATGCGATGTACGAG
>JAIXVI010000267.1 GCA_027483065.1 Planctomycetaceae bacterium | reverse complement strand
GGGCAAATCACGAGCGTCGCGGCCGCGAGGAGCCCGACGTTTCCACCAAACATGCGTCGCCCGAGCCAGAGCGTCGCAAGGCCCGCAAGCCACGCGGCAATCGCGCTCGGCAGGCGATACATCCAAATGGCGTCTTGCCTCGGGTCGCCGCCTGTTGCGGCAAGCACGATCGGCGCTTGCGCCCAATAGATCAGCGGTGGCTTCTTCAGTCGAATCTTGTCGCCGACGCGCGGCACGATCCACCCGCCGAGCGACTCCGCCTCTGCCATCTGTCGCGACGCCTGCGCGAAACGCGGCTCATCGCGATCGGTGACGGGCACCGCCGCGATGCCGACGAGATAGACGGCCGCTGCCAAGAGCGTGACCACGATCGCCGAGACGAGCCACGAATCCTGACGGCGGAACCCGCTCTGCGCGGTGAGTTGTCGGACAAAACCGGCCATGCGCCGATGGTACCTTTCCCACCCATGTTTGACGTGATCGACGCATTCCTCGGCATTCCGACGGCACTCATCGTTCTTTCCGTCCTGCTCTTTTGGGCGCTCATTGCATATTCGATACACAGGTTCGTCGTGCCCGCGCTCTGCGGCGCCGATGGTCGCAAGCTTGGCAAGTTCGAAGCCGAAGTGACATCGCAGATTGCACTCGCGTTCGGTTTGTTGATTTCCTTCAACGCCGTGTGGCTCTGGGACCGCGCGGATCGCGTACGCGGAGCGATCTTCGATGAAGCCGCAGCGCTCTCGCGGATTGTGGACGACGCCGAAGACCTTGCGGCGACAGAGAGGCCCGAACTCACAGCGCGTCGCGACGCGATCTGTCACGGTATCAAGACCTACGTCGATCATCTCATCGAGAAGGAATGGCCGACGCTTGCCGATAGTTCGACCGATCGTTCGCGGCCAGAGTCGCTGACCGAACTCCGCGCCATTCTGCGTGCGTCAGGAGAAGACGCGATGCGTGAAGCGCTCGCGGATGCTGAAGCTGCGCGCGATATTCGCATCCGCGATGGCCTTGAGCACATGGCACCATCACGCTGGGGAGTCGTGTTTCTACTTGCGGTTTTGCTCCTGATTTCCATTGGCGCATTGCACGGCGAAGCGCCGCGCGGACGCAAGCTCGCGCTCACGCTCGTTGGACTCGCGGTCGCATTCTGTTTCGCAGTCCTCTTTGTCAGCGCGCGTCCCTTCGTTGGTTCATACGCACTTCAGCCTGATGAACTGCGCAAGATCGCGTTCCGTGCGGGTGCAGAGCGTTGACCAAGCCCTCGCGCACTTGCTCGACGTCAACGTCTGTCTGAGAGGGCACCTCACCCAACCGTCGCATCACGCGTGTCGCGGCGCGTGTTCGCGTCGGTTGCGCTCGGCTCCACCTTGGTAAACGTGAAACTCTTGCCTTGGTAGTCGACGCGCACACTCGCGCCATCGCCGATTTCGCCCGCGAGGATTTTGCCTGCAAGCGCGTTCTCGATGCGCTGCTGAATGACGCGCTTCAGTGGTCGCGCGCCAAACTGTGGGTCGTAGCCTTCGCTCGCGAGTGCGGCCGTCGCCGCCGCGGTCACACCGAGCGTGATGCCGCGCGCAGCGAGGCGCTTGCGGAGATTCCCGAGTTGAATCTCGACAATGCCGCCGAGTTGATCGCGTCCAAGTGCGTGGAAAATCACCGTCTCATCGATGCGATTGATGAGTTCTGGTCGCATGTGCTTTTTGAGCATGCTCTTGACGTGTGCCTCGATCACGCCTTCATCTTCGTGGCGATCGGTCATCTCAAGAATGGCGTGTGAGCCGATGTTCGATGTCATCACGACGATCGTGTTTGCGAAGTCGACGGTGCGACCTTGTCCATCGGTGAGCCGGCCGTCATCGAGTACTTGAAGAAGCACATTCGAAACATCGGGATGTGCTTTCTCCATTTCATCGAAGAGCACGACGCAGTAGGGGCGTCGGCGCACGGCCTCTGTGAGTTGCCCGCCTTCGTCGTGGCCGACGTAACCCGGTGGCGAACCGATGAGGCGCGACACCGCGTGTTGCTCCATATACTCGCTCATGTCGATGCGCACGATGGCTTCTTCGGTATCGAAGAGATATCCCGCGAGCGCCTTGCAGAGTTCAGTCTTACCAACGCCCGTTGGCCCGAGGAAAAGGAAGGAGCCGATCGGTCGGTGCGCTTCACCGAGTCCTGCACGGCTGCGACGAACCGCTTCGCTCACCGCAGTCACAGCCTCGCGCTGGCCGACGACGCGCTTCGCGAGTTCATCTTCCATGTGCAGGAGTTTCTCGCGCTCGCTCTCGACGAGTTTCGAAACAGGAATACCCGTCCACTTCGCAACGACTTCTGCGATTTGTTCGCTGTCGACTTCTTCCTTCACCATCGCGGTGCCATCGGCCTGACGCTTACGGAAACTCTCTTCTGCAGCACGCAAACGCTGCTCAAGATCGCGCAAGTCACCGTACTGAATGCGCGACGCGACTTCGAAATCGCCGCGACGTTTTGCCTGCTCGAGCTCGATGTTCTTACGTTCGATTTCGGCTTGCACACTCTTCACGGCCTCAAGTTCCGACTTCTCGAGTTGCCAGCGCGCCGTCATCGCGCGGTCTTTCTCGTTGAGATCCGCAAGATCTTCTTCGATGGCCGCGAGACGCTTCTTGCTCTCGGCATCTTTCTCGAGTTTCAACGCTTCGCGTTCAATCTCAAGCTGCATGACACGACGCTTCACTTCGTCGAGTTCTGCTGGCATCGAGTCATTCTCGATGCGCAAGCGTGACGCAGCTTCATCGAGCAAGTCAATCGCCTTGTCGGGCAGGAATCGGTCGGCGATGTAGCGCTGCGAAAGCGTCGCGGCGGAAACAAGTGCACCATCTTGGATACGTACACCGTGGTGTGTTTCGTATCGCTCTTTCAAGCCGCGGAGAATCGCGATGGTGTCTTCGAGCGACGGCTCGCCAACAAAAACTGGCTGGAAACGCCGTTCAAACGCGGGATCTTTCTCCACGTGCTTGCGGTACTCATCGAGCGTCGTCGCACCGATACAACGAAGTTCACCGCGCGCGAGCGCGGGCTTCAAGAGTTGACCAGCGCCAACCGCGCCTTCGCTCTGTCCAGCACCCACAATGGTGTGGAGTTCGTCGATGAAGAGAATGATGCGACCCTCGCTTGACGCGACTTCGCGCAGCACGGCCTTCAATCGCTCTTCAAACTCGCCGCGATACTTTGCACCCGCCAAGAGTTGGCCAACATCAAGCGCGACAATGCGCGCATCACGCATCGACTCAGGGCAGTCGCCATTCACGATGCGAATTGCAAGACCTTCCGCGATGGCAGTTTTGCCGACGCCAGGCTCGCCAATCAGCACAGGATTGTTCTTGGTTCGGCGTGAGAGCACCTGCATGCAGCGACGAATCTCTTCATCGCGGCCGATGACGGGATCGATCTTTCCCTGTTGCGCTTTTTCAACAAGATCGATGCCGTACTTCTTCAGCGCTTCGTAGTTCTGTTCCGCGTTTTGATCGGCAACGTTTGTGACACCCGACGATTTGCGAATGGATTCGACGGTTGCGAGCACGCGCTTCCGATCGACGCCGAGCGTGGAAAGCACTTCCTTCGCATCGCTCTTCACTTCCGCAAGCGCGAGCATCAGGTGCTCGGTCGACGTGTACGCGTCCTTCATCTTCTGCGCTTCGCGCTCCGCGGTATTGAGCACTTCAACGAGGTCGCGCGACGCATTTCCCGTCGCGGCGCCCTGCACCTTCGGCAGTCGCCGCAGCGCAGCCTCCGCGAGATCGCGGGTGCGCACAGGATCAATCCCTGCCTTCAGCAAGAGTCCAGAGGTCGACGAGGACTTTTCCGCGAGCATCGCCGCGAGCAAATGCAGCGGCGTGATTTCAGGGTTTCCAGCGGTAGAAGCAGCAGACTGCGCGGCGGAAATCGACTCTTGAGCAAGCGTGGTGAACTTTTCGAATCGCATGGTGTGGTCCGTTTCTCTTCCGCGCCGTGGACGTGCAGGGCACGCGCATGCGGGGGAGGGCGCCGTGGAAGCAAAGTTCGGGCCAGCCGCGCGGCGCCGTGTTTCCCGCCTGAAACTGGAAATGTGGGTGCCGAACCGTCGATGCGACGGGCACACGCTGCCGTTTGGGCAGATGGAGTGAGAATCGGTATCGTTTCGCGGCCGTCGCGAACTCCCGCGAAGGGCGCAACACACTTGCTCGCATTCGTCGTACGAAGAAAGGCCGGACACCATGGATCAATCGCTGTCAGACCCGTCACTCAATGGCGCAGCTGGAGGCATTCTTGCGGCGCTGGCGGGTGTGCTGTTGTTCGTTGTTGTGATCGCCCTTCTCATCAATGTGGTGTTGAGCTACTTCATCTGGGCGGCGTACAAGGTCGTACCGACAGAGCACCAGAAACTCCCGGCGGGGCTCGTTTGGTTGTGCGCGGTGCCCTGCATCGGGTCGATCATGCTGATTGTCTGCAGCGTGGTGGTTCCACAGGCATTTCAAGCAGCCTTCGCCGCGAAAGGCCGCAACGATCAGGGCGACTGTGGCTTCGTGCTCGGGCTCATTGGCTCGATCGGAACAGTCGTTGGCGCGGCGGTCCCGGTGATCGGACCACTTGTTTCGCTCGGTTGCTTCGTCGTCTTGATCGTCTTTATCGTCAAGTTGCAGGGTTGCAAGAAAGCCATGCAAATGAGTTGAGCGACGGAGGCGGGCATCAATCGCGCAACGGCCGACCCGAGCCGTCGACGTTGATCGAGCCCGTCAGAATCAGGATGCCCTCAATGAGGCCCCAGATGCCGGAGAAAATCGAGCCCCACCCGCAGGTGAGGACGGTGATGAGAAGTTGCGCGATGCCCTTGCCGGTGTAGCCGAGATAGAAATTGTGGACGCCGAGTGCGCCGAGCAAAATCCCGAGGATTCCCGCGGCAATTTTGCTCTTCGCGAGCGGATCAACGTTGGGAGCGAACGGCGGCGCGGGTGGCGGCACGGTTGGCGGGACACCAGCGCTCGGACGAAACTCGAGCACCGCTGTCGCGGGGATCCACGTGGTACCTCCCTCGGGACAGAGTTGCGAGTTCAGCCCGACGCGGCCATCGTTGCGATGTTGCAGCAACTCGTCGACGGTGTATGGACCGTAGGTCTTTCCATCACCAACCGAAAGCCAGTAGCGCGTGGAGTTCGTCACGACGACAGCCTACCACTCTGCATGCGCGGTTTCAGCAGTCTTTCAAAGTCGTCCAAACACTTCCACAGTGTTGAGCGTTGCTCGGTTTAGCGGTACTCGACCGGGAAACCCGCTGGCGAAAGTTCGTCGCGCCCATTGATCCACGCGACGAGCCATTCAAACGCGTCGACGAGCCTCGGGCCGGGGCGGTTGAACATCTGGTTCCCATCGACGAGTGCGATCGAACCGGGCTTCGCCTCCAGAACGGCGGGAAGCAGTGGCCACCAGCGTGTCTTCTCAAGCGCTGCGAACTCCGCGCGCGTGCGCGCGAGATCGAATCCACAGGGACAGACCACAACGCGCTCCGGTGCCGACTCAAGAATCTCTTCTGGTGTCAAACGCCGCGATTTCACACCAGCCGCATTCAGTGAGTGTCGCGCGCCCGCTGCTTCGATGAGCGCAGGCGTCCAATGTCCACCACAGAACGGCGGATCAGTCCATTCGAGAAAAAGCACTTCCGGCCCGGGGACGTACGGATTCACGTAGTCGACCGCGCTCCAATAGCGTGCACGCAGTGCAACCATCGCATTCTCTGCGCGTTGCGCCAGGCCACATGCTTCGCCGACGCGCAAGAGATCGTCGAACACATCAAAGATGCTCTTCGGATCGAGATTCACGACGACTGGGCGCTTCGGCAGTTTCGCAGCAATGCGTTCAACCGTGCGTAGATCAATCGAACAGACATCGCAGAGACTCTGCGTGAGGATCACGTCGGGCGCGAGTTCCGCCAAGAGCTGTTCATCGAGCTCATACAGGCTCGTTCCAGTCTCTGTACCTGCGGCGAGCGCTGCGCTCACTTCAGCATCGATCTCTGCAGAAGTACCGCCGTGCGTGCGCGCCTTGGTGAGGATCGGTACCGCATCGAGGCCCGCAGGAAAATCGCACTCATGACTTCGGCCAACGAGTGTCTGCGCGAGCGTTTCCGCATCGACAACACTCGCGAGTAGTTCCGTCGCAGAAGGAAGAAGGCTGACAACGCGCATGACGAGCAGCGTAGCGGCGCGCCGGGCAGCGTAGCGGCGCCGCATAAACCGGACAGAGCGCACAGTTCGTCGCGTGAAGTTCCTCCGCGCCCGCACAGGCTGCACGAGCGATACGGGCCCACCCACGAAACGCAGTTGCACGCTCAAGTCGCTTGGAATTGCCGCAGTGCAATGCACTCTTCCAGTGTCAAGCGCACGCCCGCCACACGGAGCACGGTCGCTCCCGCGGACGCCGAAGCGCGGACATCGAAAGGACATCTTGAAACATGCATCGCCACACTGCCATCGCTAGCGTTCTTGCTTCGCTCACCGTCGCGTCGCTCTCGAGTGCCGCCATCGTCGTCAACGTCGGAACTGTGCGCCAGATTTCGCCGCGTCCGATGATCGAGTACACCGGCGCCTTCGCTTCCGCGGTCTCGAGTTCGCTTGATCCTTCCGCGACACGCACCGTGACGCGCTTCGACCTCAACGCCATCGTGATGAGCCTCGGTGGCGACCTCGCGCTCACTGAAGTGCGCGTCTACGACGCAGGCGGCAACAGCTACAGCAACTGGAGCCCTGGCGCCGACATCGATATGATGCGCATCGCCGGTGCGATTCCTACGGGCAACGTGCAGTTCTCGTACAGCGGCGGTGTGGCGGAGCACGCTGCCGAATCGTCCGACACGATTCGCAACCGCACCTACACCTGCGACGCTGTGAGCGGTGACCAGCACTTCAACAGCCAACACTTCGTTTCGCTCGGAGCAAACGGCCGCGCGATCATGCAGTTCAGCGGCTTCCTTCACAACCCCGGCACGACCGGTGGCTCGGGCTCTGGCTCTGGATCGGGCTCTGGTTCCGGTACCGGTGAAGGCAGCGGCACGGGTATGGGCCAATGGGGCGGCGGCCAGCAGAATGAAGGCCAAAGCGGCGGAACCGACCCAACCTACGGTGGTCTTCTGATCTCGCAAGGAATCGCCCTCGAAGTCAGCGAAGCCGGCCTCGGTGAGAAGTGGGGTGTTGAACTCGTCTTCGAACAGGCTGCAGTTCCAGCTCCAGGCGCCATCGCGCTGATCGCGCTCGCAGGCTTCGTTGCACGCCGTCGCCGCTGAGACCGCGAAGCGCGCGTCCGCGAACTCGTCTTGAAGTCGCCAGTTTCTGCGCGTTTGCAACGCGAAACGCGCCATCAAGACACGCTTTGAAGAAATGAATTCCTCTTTCCGGGGGAACGATCGATGCATGTGGCCTTGCGCGCCGGAAACGGCGCGCGCGGCTTTTACAATCTCGCCGTGCCGACCTACGCCTACATCGCACGGAGTGCCGACGGACGACGCGTCAAAGGACGCGCCGACGCGGCGAACGAATCAGCGATGTTCGGCGATCTCGCTGCACGCGGACTCTCGCCGATCGAGATTTCACCCGCTGCCGCGCCGCGCCGCGGAAAGCGTGTCGGCGTGCGCGCGCTCGCGGCGAGCTACCGACAACTCTCTGAACTTTTGCGCTCGGGCGTACCGCTCCTTCGCGCATTGCGCCTTCTTGCGCGATCGAAGTCGAGCCCAGCGCTCGCAGCATCGTGGGGCGCAGTCGCTGACGGCATCGCATCGGGCGATCGACTGGCGGACGCCATGTCGCGCGATGAACGCGTCTTTGCTGCAGTGCACGTCGCGATGGTTCGCGCGGGCGAACGCGGCGCGTTTCTCGAAAATGTGCTTGCGCGACTCGCAACGCTTCTCGAACAACAAGCAGATCTTCGCGGGCGTGTCCTCGGCAATCTGCTCTATCCCGTTGTGCTCCTCCTTGTTGGAGCGGGCGTGGTCATCGCGTCACTCGTCTTCTTTGTGCCGAAATTCGAGGAATACTTCTCGAAGATGCCAGAGCTGCCGCTGCCAACGCGGCTGCTTCTTGGCATGAGTGCATTTGTCACAGGAAGCCCGTGGCTTGCGGCAATTGCGATGTGCGCGCTCCTTGTGATCGCATGGTTTGTGTTTCGATCGAGCTCGGTGCGTCTTGCGCTTCTTGCACGCGCGATGCGGCTGCCGTTCATCGGAACGTTGCTCTCGTCGATTGCCGTCGCGCGTTTCGCGCGCATGCTCGGAACGCTTCTCGAGAACGGCATTCCGATGCTCTCTGCACTTGAAATTGCGCGGGAAAGCGCGGGAAACCCCATTCTTGCGACAGCGATCGAGCGCGCCGCAGAATCGGTACGACACGGCGAGCCACTCGCGGAACCGCTCGCTGCGAGCGGGTTCTTCAGCGAAGACGTCATTGAAATGATTTCTGTTGGCGAAAGCGCCAACAATTTGCCATCGGTTCTTGTGCGACTTGCAGACACGCTTGAGTCGCGCATCGATCGCATGCTCGCAACGCTCTTGAAGTTGATGGAGCCCGCGATGCTGCTTCTCATCGCATGCGTGGTGATGTTCATCTTTGTCGCACTGGTCGTGCCGATGATGCGGATGTCGTCACAACTCTGACTTGTTGCGGTGCGCACCGGCCGTTGCTCTTCAGAAGTTGCGTGGATGAACGCATCGTTTGTCGTCGCAATGTGACCGATAAAGCCTCGCATGCCTTCCGTGGATTTTCTTCTCCGATCGTTCGATCTCGCCGCGCAGGGAGAGTGGAGCGGTAAACTCGCCTCCCCAATGTCCACTCTGGAGAATTCCATGTCGAACTCCCTGTCGAATTCCCTGTCGAAATCTGCGTCTCGCCGTCGTGCCGTCCGCCGCTCAGGTTTCACCATCCTTGAGCTCTTGATCGTGATCGGCATCCTGCTTGCGATTGGCAGCCTCGTGCTCGTGAATGTGCTCGGTGCGAGTGAGAAGGCCGACGTGCAACTCACGCGCGTCCAGTTGAAGACCTTCGAAGATGCGCTCGATCGATTCCGTGTGGAAATGAAGCGTTTCCCGACGGAGGAAGAAGGCCTTGCCGTGCTCTGGTCGAAGGAAGCGATCGCAAACGACGAAGACAAGGCGAAGTACGGCGAGCCGTATCTCAAGGAACCGAAGCCCAAGGACACGTGGGGCAGCGAGTGGATCTTCCGCGCGCCGAGCACCATCATCGAAGGTCAGAACTACGACATCATTTCGATCGGGCCGGACAAGCAAGAAGGCACCGAGGATGACATCACGAATCACGATGGACGTCGCGAGCAAGGCGACGGCGAATTCAGTGATTTCAGCGGTGGTTCGTCGGGCGGATCGTCGGGCGCGGCGTCGGGCGGTTGACACTCGCGAGGGCCACGCGCTCTAGACAGACGACTTGCGTGGGTTTCAAGTTGGGTTTCAAGTTGGGTTTCATGCCGAGTCTTTCGTCTTCAACTTCACTGCGTCGCCGCGGACTTTCCATTGTGGAGATCCTCGTAGCGATCGGCATTGTGGTTGCAATCTCGGCGGTCGCCGTCCCGTGGACGCTCGGCTGGCTCGGAAGTCGCGAACTTGATGACGCGGGCGATCGCATCGCGATGCAGATGTTGATGGCGCGTGCAGCCGCACGCGAAGAAGGTCGTGCGGTCGAGGTCGTTGCTTCGGATACCGACGGTCAACGGAGTATTGAAGCGCGTTGGATTGATCTCTCGGCGATCGATGAAGGTGAAGGCGTTTCGCGCGGAGATTTCCTCACGAAGGACGGTTTTCCGCAATCTTCGATCGACGCGGAATGGGCTTCGTTCTCGTTGCCGAATGGCATGTCGCTCGCGGTGGATGCTGTGAACGACGATGCATCTTCTGACGCATCTTCGGAGGATGGTGCGAATGAAGATACGGAAGGCTCGTTCGCGGGCCAAACCCTCGCACTGTTTCTTCCCGACGGAACGGTGCTGACGGCGCCGATCTTCATGTTGCGAACGGATGCGGGTGTTGCTCGCTCCATGCGTGTTGATCGCGCCACAGGACGCGCGCGCGTCGTCGAACAATCGAAGCGCCCAGCGAATGAACTCGAAGAGTTCGTTCGTCCCGAGTTTGACCTTCCAGAGAGTGGCATGTCGGAGGACTCTTCCGACGCGCGTGACTCATATCCACGTGGGAAGCCTGTTGGCGCGCGTGAAAGTTCGGGGGCGGCGCGTTCGCGCTGACCGCGATGCGCGAGGCGAACGCTTCGGCGATGTTGCGCTCGGAAACCTCGATCGTTGTGCGGCGACGAACAGATGCCTGTGCACTGCGACGTACATGCGCGCGCGAACTTCGCGGCGGAATTCTGCTTGAACTTCTCCTCGCGATTGCGCTCTTTGTCGGTGGCGCGGTACTCGTCCTCGGCGCAATGCGAAGCGCGGTCGATGGAGCTCGTCGTGCCGATCTTCGCGCACGTGCGATGGATCTTGCGCAGTCACGCATCGCCGAACTCGATGCAGGATTGATCGCGGTCGGCGACCTTGATGGTGGCGATCGAGCGGGTAATGACCTTGGGGGGAGCGATGGCGCGACAGCCGGAGGTTCCGATTCTGACCTCGCGGTTTCGCTTGAATTGCTACCACTCGGCACGGGTGAACGCGTCGTGCTCGCGCGTGCCACGGTGCGTGCGCGCGACGGTGGCGATGATGGAAATGGAACAATCATCACGACCGTCGATCGCGTTGTGGCGGGAGATGAAAGCGCATCAGAACGGGGCTCGCGATGACGTCCGTCGTGCAGGCTTCGTCGATCTCGCGGAAGCGCGGATTTACGCTGCTCGAAGTGATGGTCGGACTTGCCATCATCGCGGCACTCGTTGGCGCTCTCTCTGGTTTTCTCGTGCAACTCAGCGATGCGCGCGCGCGACTTACAACGACTGTTGAGCGCGTTGAATGCGCGGATGCCGTGTTCTCACTCGTCGATCGCGCGCTTGCGACCGCTGTTGTAGCCGACCCGCAATTCGGTGCAGGTGTTGGTGGAAACGAATCGACGCTCCGCATCGTGCGGAGTGGTGTTGGTCTTGGTGAAGGCGATGCGCCACTCTTCGCAGATCGTGAGCGATGTGAAGTCCGCATGCTCGACGGCTCGGGACGCATCGAGATTGCGCGTGGCGAACGACGCGACATCATTGATGTTCCGGTGCGCGCGCTGCGGATTCGCTACCTCAGTGAACGAGGTTGGCGCGATGCATTTGACAGCAGCGAAGACGGCGTGTTTCCAGTCGGAATCGAAGTCTCGATTTGGTTTGGCGAAGAGATACCTCCGAGCCGTGAGGTGTCGAGCGACGAAGCGCTTGATGTCACCAACACTCTGGCATCAGACGCACTCAAAGGCACTCCAGATCGACGGCGATTTTTCCGCATCGCGGGAGCGCCGCGCGTGGATCCGCTCGCGCGCCGCGCGATCACGGGTGATGAAGAGTCGCGCGCTCAGCCGAAGCGCGAAAGTTCGTCGAACGGCAATACAGGCACGCGCGACGATGTCGATACCGATGATGTTTTTGAGGAGGCTACGCCGTGAGCGTGTTGAACGCCTCCTCTTCACGCTTCGATGTTTCCGCGGAAAAACAGCGGGGTTTTGTGCTCGTCGCAGTCCTGGTTGTTCTCGCAGCGGCGATTCTCATTGCAACCGGCAGCATCTTCTCGGCACGCTCTGCAACGGCGGCGTCGCGCGCATCGATCGCCGAAGAACGCTTGCGCAATGCAGCGCTGGATGGAGTCGCTGTCGCAGTCGATGCGCTCGCCGGTGATCGTGCGCGCATCCTCGCGGGCGACACGCCTGAGCTTGAGGCGAAGTTGCTCGAGCGTATCGATGGCGAAGAACGCATCGACGTTCAACTTGTGGCGATGCCGCTTGGCGGATTCGTGGAGCCGGAGGGTGCGAAGTTCCCACTCGCGCGCATGGATGCAGCGATATCAGGTGCTCTCTCTGAGGGCTTGGGTGCGTCGTCCGGATCAGACGAACTCCGAGAAGCGGTCTTTAAGGCACTCGCCGGTCGTCGCGATGCAACAAGTGTGGAAGGTGTACTCGCGCAACTTCCAGAGTCAGATCGCGTTCGCGCGCTCAAGGTCCTGCTTGGCTCGCTACGGAGAGCGAGTGGGAGTGACGAATCCGCAGAGAGTGATCGTGCGTCAGCGGACGAGGAACTTCCGGTGATTTCGCTCGTGAGTGCACACGCGCGCGAGTTGCTCGTCGACGGACGTGGTGCGAGCCGACTTGACCTCGTCGCTGCAACGGGTTCAGAAGATGCTGAACGCGAGGGGCAAACGACGTCGATGGACGAGGATCGCCGCAGCGACGCTGCACTTGAGGCCTTCGATGAAGCGGAACTGAAAGCGATTGAAGAAGTCGTACGTAAGATCGGCGCGGAGCCCGATGACAGCGCGCTCGCCGAGGCGTGTCTTGCGCGAGGAGTTTCGCTCGCGCGCCGCGAAGAGATTCTCGCGACCACGACGTTGCATGCCGGCGCGTTCGCACCCGCGCGGCTTGATCTCCTTCGTGCACCACGGCCGGTGCTCGAGGCTTTCGCGCGATTTGAGAAGTTGCCCGATGGCTTCGCAGAGCGTGTCGAAAGTGTGCGCGAATCGCTCGATGCTGCGGAGCGCACGAGTACAGCGTGGCTCGTCGAACGGCGCGTCCTCTCGGCGGAGGAGCACGCACGCATTGCGGGACGTGTGACTTCGCGTTCGACCGCGTGGCGATTCCGTGTTGTGGCACAGCTTGAAGTTGCGGCGGGCGACGCCGGCGCAACGGAGAGGTTGACGACGTTTGACGAGCGCACCGCCGCGGCGAGTTCGCGCGGAGGCGCGACCGCGGCATTCGACGCCATTGTCGAAGTGGGAGGGCCGTCGCCGCGCATCGTGTATCTCCGCGAAGTTTCCATGCTTGATACGGCGCGCGCGCTCGGGCTCGCGTCGCTTGATCGCGCCACCGAGGGTTCAAGTCGAGAACGTGACACGCGCGATGACGATTCCGACGATGCTGACCCATCGGTCACTGTGGCGCAGCCTGAGGCATCTGATGTCGCAGAAACTTCGCGTGATGTATTCCCTTCGGCGAATGAACCTGCGAAACTCACCGAACCCTCAGTATTGCCATCGCGACCGCAACGTGGCAAAAGTGACCCGTTCGGCCGCGATGTCGGAAGTACTGGGAGGTCGCGATGAAGTCGTCGCATCTCATTCGAGTTCCGCCAGTGATCGCACAACTCCAGCCCGCATTCCCATCTGATTCCTGCGCACGTGACTGCGCACTCTGAAAGACCATTGATCGCTCACGCGAAAATCTGCCTGAAATGGCTTCAAAAAGCGACCTTTCCTCATCGAGCTCTCCGGATGCACTTCGTGTGCAGGCGGGTCACGTTGGCATGCGCGGAGCCAAATCAACCTCGCGCAAAGAGATGCGCACGTGTGCGGTCGAGCTGTCGAATGATCGTGTGCGAACGATCGAAGTTCGTCGAAACAGCGGTCAACTCGAAGTTGTGACGATTTCGGAGCGTGATCCGAATGATGTCGTCGCAGCAGAGTCGAACCCAGCAATTCTCGTGGTTGCACGCGAAATCGCGGTTGTGACGACGACCGATCTCGCGACCGACGACGAAGCAGAACTCCGAAGCATGGCGCGACTCGCGCTCGCGCGTGAGACTGCGACGGAAGGCGTTGAAACACTCGGGGACTTTCAGATCGAATCGCGCAACGCTGACGGCGCACGTGCGATTTTGGCAGCGGTTCCAGCAGCGACCGTCGCGTCCATGCGCGAAAGAGTCGGGATTCCAGTCAAGCGTGCAACGGTGCGTGCACTCGGCACACTCGCGCTCCTTCGAGCGGCACCGGAACTCCGCCGTGGACTCGTGCTCGTGGTTGATGCGACCGCTGCATCGGTCGAACTCGTCGCGGTGCGCGATTGTCTGCTCCTCGCATCGCGCGGGCTTTCCATTCCTTCGGAAGAAAGTGGCCCGCTCGCGGCGCGCGACGAGGTTTTGCCGGCCGTCCGCATGCTTTTAGGGTCATTGCGATCCGCCGAGCAAGGCGCCACCGTTGCACTTTCGCGTGTGGTTGTCCTGGGCTCGCAGGCTGTGTTTGAAGCGATTTCCGCTGAATTGGCGCGCGTGACCGGTGCACCGGTCGCACGGCTTGAGTCTCATCCGTCGATTACGCTTTCTGCGCTCGACGCTTCGACGCGCGATGCGTTTCTCGCGTCGTGTTGGCCGCTCGCGGGCGCACTGCTCGAAGATGAAGCAGCACTGCGAGGTGATGGCTCTGCGATCGATTTCTTGGTGCCGACTGGTTTGATTGATGTTGCGGCTCGCACGCGGCAGCGTGTACTCCTCGTTGCAGGCGTTGTCGTTGTTGCCGCGCTTGCGGGTTGGACGCTCGGCGCGCGTGAGTGGCGTGCACTTGAGGCGCGTCGAGATGATCTTGAATCGAAGGCACGCAATGCGCTTCCTGAACTACGCCGCGACAAGCGCGATGAACTTCGATTGAAGCACGTTGATGCCCGCGAAAGGCTCGCTCCGGATTGGCTTGCACACCTCGATATTCTTCGACGTTTTGCGCCAGATCCGAACGCAGTCGTACTTGACGGCATGACGGCGCAGTTCTCAGGAAGCGAGATCGAGTACGGAAAGAACGGGACCTTTGACGCGACGCCGGAGTTGCGTTTCGTCGTTGATGGTGAAGCGAAGGATCGTGGCGTCGCCGACGCGCTGCGCGATGCGCTGGTCCGCGAAAAGGGTTACACGCTTGGTTCGACCGGTGCGGATGCGCGCGGCGGTCGCCGTTTGCCCGCGCCCTTCGCGTACACGTTGCGTACGTCGGAACTCGTGCCTGCTGCCGCGAAAGATTCGTCTGCGTCCTCGAATGCCGGCGGTGCATCGCAGCCGAGTTCGAGTGGAGCGAGTGGCGGAACGACCTCGACGCAACCGAACCAAGGTTCGAACACGGAGGTGAAGCCATGACGCCTTCGAGTATGAAGCCTTCGAACTCGAAATCTGCGAGCTCCGGTACGTCGACGCAGGCCTCAGGGGCCACGGCTTCAACTTCGCCCGCCACGGGCCTCTCGCGTCCGACTCGACATCGCTCCTCACTCAGCGCCATGCTCGCTCGGCGCGCGATCTGGATCATCGCGGTGCTGTGCGCGGTCGCGGCGCTCGGCGTCGGTTACGTTGTCGGCACGCGAGGCATGTCGGACGAACGCGCGAATGCTGAGTCACAGATCGAAACCTACGTCGGCGTCCTCACGCAAGCCCGCAAGGTGCGCGACGGTCGGGCAGAACTTGAACGTCGAACCGAGGCCGTTGCCAATCGCACGCTTGGGCCATCGCTTGAGGTGGTCGACAGCGAAGTGCGCCGCCGACTGAATCGTGTCTGCGAGGAACTTGGCTTCACCGAGTTCTCGGTCACCACGGGCCGTTCGCTTTTGAAACCGACGCCGGCGAAGCGCGAGTTTCGACGCCCCGAGGAGCGAGCGCTCCGCGACGAGGCCGACTTCGTGGAAGTCGAAGGTTCGGTCGTCGCGAGCGGTCGCGCGAGCCAGATCTATCCGCTGATCTACCGCATCCAAGCTGAGCCCTGGACCAAGCGCATCGAGTCCATTCGACTTGACCCTTCCGCCGATGGTGCGTCGCTCCGCATGACGCTGAAGTTGACGACGATCTTCCTGCCGGGGAAGTCGGCCAATGCGCCGTTAGTCCCGGACCCACAAGCACTTGCGGCGGCAGAGCGATACCGAGCGCTCTTTGAATCAAACCCATTCCGCATCCCTCCTCCGCCCGCGCCGGCAGCGCCAGAAACAGTCGTCACGACTTCAACCCAAGCGCCGCCAACCTCGAATCCGGCCGCCCAAAACGGCGCACTTCCGGTGCCCGCCCCGGCGAGCGGATTCCCCTATGGCGAGTGGCTTTTGACGGGCATCGTCGAAGGGCCTTCTGGACCCGAGGTTTGGTTACGTCATCTTCCGACAGGATCTCAACTTACGTTGCAACCCGGAAGCGCGATCGGCGAGCTCATTTTCCGCCGTGTCGAGTACGATTTCGGAGTCTTCGAACTGCCCGGCGGAACCTGCCGCGTGCAAGTCGGAAGCAACCTCACCCAGCGGTCGGCGACCGCGGGGTAACTCAACTCAATTCTCGTGCTCGCGACTCGGCGGGTCCGGGTGGTATGGCGTCTGCCGAAGGAACGACTGCATGAAGAAGCGAAGCGCACGCAACGCTGGAGCGATGGCACCCGCCATGGTGGCCGCGGCACTCGCCGCCCAGATGACGGCCGCGCAAGATGCAGCAGTCCAGTCGGCGGCGCCGCAGGCATCTCCACAGGCCTCCAACCAAGCCGCGTCTGAAGCCTCTCCTCAGGCCGGCGCGCCCGCGACTGCGGCAACCGCGGCGACCGAACAAGTTGTCGCCGGAACGCAGGCATCGGGCACGCGGCTTCGCTTCAACTTCAAGGGACAGACCTACGACCAGATCCTCGACTACTTCAGCCGCACGACGGGTTACCCGATCGTGCGTGAGACGGAAGTACCGAAGGGCACCGTCGACTACATCTATCCGAAGGACTACACGCTCGACGAAGCGATTCAGACGCTGAACGTTCTTCTCCAAACGCAGAACTGCATGTTGCGCGTGGAAGGAGGACGCATGTTCCTCCAGAAGCTCGACGACATGAAGCGCGAGAACGTGCCGACCTTCATCGGCACGGTGCCGTCGCAGGTCACTGATGACACGATCGTGACGGTCGTCATGCCGCTGCTGAATGCGCAGGCGAAGCCAGTCGCGGAGCAACTCAAGAACCTCGTCGCGACCTACGGCTCTGTCACGGCGCTCGAGCAGCAGAACAGCATTTTGCTCGTCGAAACAGCCGCGCAAGTGCGTCGCTTGCAGCGCATTATCGATGAGATCGATCGCAAAGACGTCGAGAATCTCATCGAGTTCATTCCGATTCGACACGCGCGCGCGGCGGATCTTCTCAAGAGTTTGCAAGCGTTGATGGGTGAACGCGTCGTCGAGTACGTGGTCAATCCCGCCGACGGAAAGCGCACGAAGATCGAGGAAAACCGCGTCGCGGGCCTCGTCGTTGCAGCCGACGATCGCACGAACGCCATCGTGGCGCGCGGCTCGCGCGCGAAGATCGATCAACTGAAGCAAACGATTGATCTCCTCGATGTGCCAGTTGCAAGCGGTGCAGAGCCAACTGCTGCGGGCGGCCGCGGCATGAAGACATTCTCGGTGTCGAAGGTGAAGGCGCCGGTTGCGAAAGAGCGACTTGAGCAGCTTTTTGCCGCGTATCCGGCAGACAAGAAACCGACGGTGGTGGCGCTTCCTGAAGCGGAACGTGTCACGATCGTCGGTGACCTCGGTTCGATTGATGACGCGGAGCGCTTCATCGCCGAGATGGAGGGATTTGATCCATCGCGACAACCTGCGAAGCCTTCGGCCACGGTGCGTGATCGTTTGCGTGGTGACCGCGCCGTTGCCGCACTTGAACTCGAAAGCGCGTCGCCCGAAGCGATTCTCGCGGCCGCGAAGAGTTTGCTTTCGAAGCGACAGCAAGATGAGATTTCGCTGGTGGCTGGCCCTGACGGCCGCACGATTCTCGTCGCGGGCGATTCCACCGACATCGCAGGTATCCGCGCGATTGTCGAAACGCTTGATCGCCCGGCGAATGTAGAACGTCAGGTTCGGTTGATGCGCGTTGCGAGCAAGGACGCCGAGCAATCGGTGACCCGCGCGCGCGAACTCTACGAACAGCAAACACCCGCAGCTGATGCTGCACGAAGTCTGCGCATCGAACTCGATGCCGCGAGCCGCGAACTCGTTCTCATCGGAAGCGCGCAATCGATCGCACGTTTCACGGAGTTGCTGAACCAAGTCGACGGCATGCGTGCGGTTGAGCGTGAGACGCGGCAAATCGTTGTGTCGAACGCGCAGCCTTCGGCCATTGCGCCGCAATTGCGCGAACTCGCGAAGCAAGTGCTTGATCCGCGCGACGGCACGGATTTCACCGCGCCTGCCATCGAGCCACTCGATGCAACGCGCGCGATTCTCGTGAGCGGCACGCCCGAGCAAGTCGCGGAGATTCAATCGCTCACCGCGAGTCTCGATCGTCCGACGCGCGACGCGTTTGCGTTCCGCGCGATGCCGGTGCCTGGCATTGATGCGCCTGCACTCGTCGTGCGCGCAGATTCGGTCTACGCGCAACTCGCGCGAGGCGGCGGCGCAGAACTCGAAAAACCCACGGTCGAAGTCGATGCCTCGAGCGGTGCGCTTCTCGTGAGCGGACGGCGCGATGCAGTCGCGCTCTACGAAACGGCAGTCGCTCAAGCGCGGCTCCTGCTTCCGCCACCGCGTGCTGGAAAGATCATTCCAATGCGCGCGGCGGCCGCGTCGGAAGTCGCCGCGAAACTCACGCCGCTGCTCGCTTCGGCGTCGCCCGTTGAGCCATCGCGCACCGTGCCCGCTGCTGAAATTCGCGTGATCGACGCGACGAATGCGCTGTACATCGTTGGTGAAGCACCACAGATCGCTTTGATTGAGAGTTTCATTCGCGATCTCGATGTTGCAGCGCCTGAAGCGTTGCCGCCGCTAAGGCTTCTTCAGTTGCGCGGCGGAGATGCAGCGCAAGTCGCGACGATGTTGACGCAGCGTTACGACACACGTGCACCGGAGCAACGTCGTGCGCAGCCCGTGCGTATCGAAAGCGATGCCACGACGAACACGCTTGTGGTTACCGCGCATCCCGCGGTGTTTGAAGAAATTCGCGCGCTTGTCGACGACATGAATCGCGCAGGCGACGCAGGCACAGGACCAGCGCGTGAGACGTTTGTGGTAGCACTCAAGAGTGCACGCGCATCGGAACTCTCAGCCGCGCTCGATCGGTTGTATCCGCCGCCGCCGGTGCCGCTTGATGCACGCGGTCGACCGTTGCCGCATCTTCAGAAGCAGAAGGAAGTCTTCGTCACCGCCGACGCAACGACCAACTCGCTGATCGTGGAGGCGCCATCGGAGCGTCGCGCGAGTTTCGAAGAACTCGTTGCAACGCTCGATCGCACGCCGCTTCCACCGCAAGCGGAGTTGCGCACGTATCGCGTTGAGAAGGGTGATATCGAGCGCATCGCCACGAGCCTGCGTGATCTCGCTGCGCGCGGAATGCTCTCGAAGCCAGGCGTTGATGGCGCGAAGCCAGTGGAAGTGCTCGTGCAACCGGAACCGGTGAGCCGAACACTCATCGTGGCGGGTGATTCGACGACCTTTGAGAAGGCTGAGCAGTTGCTCAAGCAATTGCAGGCTGTGCCGATGAAGCGCGGCGTGCGCGTCATCGACGCAGGCGCGACCGATCCGGTGCAACTCGTTGCGAAGGCCATGAAACTCGCGGGGCTCGACACGGCGAGTTCTGCTGCGGGAACAACGGGAATCGCGCCAACAACTGGGCCCGCAGCGTCGTCGTCGACGACCTCTGCAACGACAACCGCTTCGAACGGCGCGACGCCATCGGCGCCATCGGCGACATCGGCGAACCAAGCCGGTGTGCCCGCATCAGCGGATGGAACGTCGGGCGAAGTCCCGCCAACGACCGTTGTCTCGAGCGCAGCACCGGTCATCGAAACGGAAATCGATGCAGCGAATGGCACAATCATCGCAAGTGGCGAAGAAGAGCCACTCACGCGATTTGCCGACGCGTGCCGCGAGATTCTCGCTGCGACATCGCCAGGTGCCGACGTACGCGTGGTGCCGCTCTCGCATGTCAAAGCCGCTGATGCGAAGGCGTCGATTGAGGGCCTTGCGTCGAGTCGTTTGGGGCAAGCCGCTGGATTTGCGCGTGAACCGGCGATCGAGATTCTCGAGCGCACGAACTCGTTGCTCGTTGCAGCGGATGCGCGACAGCAAGAACTTCTCGCGGCGATTGTGCGCAACATCGACGTTCCCGTCGGTGCCACACCTCCGATGCGGATTCTGCAGTTGCGCACCGCAGATGCTGCAACGCTCGCGTCGGCGCTCAACGCACAGTACGCACAGCGCTCGCCCGATGAAAAGGGCGCAAAGCCCGTGCAAATCACCGCAGAGCCGCAGACGAACGCCTTGATCGTCGCTGCGCATCCAGATCTTCTTCCCGAGATTCAGCAGGTTGTTGAAACGCTCAATGGTTCTTCGCGGCAGTCGGCCAGCGATCGCGAGATCCGTATCTTCTCGTTGAAGGTTGCGCGCGCTGCGGAACTCGCGAAGACGATCGACGAGATGTATCCGCCGCCGCCAGTTCCGGTGGATCCGCGCGGTCGTGCGCGCCCTGAATTGCAACAGCCACGCGAAGTGGTTGTGCGCGCCGATGCGCAAACGAATTCGCTCATCGTCGACGCGCCGGTCGCGCGCATGGCGGGCTTCGAAGAACTCGTCAAGCAACTCGATCGCGCGCAGGTGATGCCGGATGCAGAGATTCGAACCTGGCGCGTTTCCGATGCGAACGTCGAAACACTTGCGAAGACCGTCCGTGACCTCGCGCAAGCGGGGCAATTGGGCCCTGAGGGCACCGGCACGATCGTGAGTATCGAGCCAGTGTCGAAGACGCTCGTCGTGAGCGGTCCACCGAGCGTTTTCACCAAAGTGGAGCAAGTGGTGCGTGGCGTCGAAGGCGCAGCGCAGCCGTCGACGACGCTCCGCGTCTTCAAACTCAAAGTCGCGAAGGCAGAAACGCTCGCGCCACTCGTGCGTTCAGCGCTCGAAGGTCGGCTCGCGCAAATCGAACCGACGCTCGCGGACAAGTCAGGCCGCGTCCTCGACGTCGCTGCAGATCGTCGATCAAACGCGCTGATTGTGAGCGCTCCCGATGCGTTGATCCCCGTGGTCGAAGAACTGGTCCGTCAGCTCGATGATGGCAGCGCTTCTGCGGGTTCAACGGAACCCGTTGTTCGCGTACGGCCGCTTTCCTACGCGGATGCAACGCAAGTCTCCGCGAGTCTCTCGCAAGCACTCGCGGTCGCAACCAATCCAACGACGCGCGAACCGCTTTCAGTCAAGGTCATTCCAGCTGCTGGCGCGAACGCGCTGCTCCTCGTTGGTCCAGCGAGTGATCTCGATGAAGCGGAGAAGTTGGTGACTCCGCTCGATGAACGCCCAGCACTCGACTCGGTCGACGCGAAGACGTTCACCTTGACCAACGCGGATGCATCGCGCATCGCGCCATTGGTGCAGCGGCTTTTGAGTGATCAGCAAGAAACAGACCCACGCATTGTGCTTGAGCGAATGCGTCGCAATCGCGGTCAAGCGGATTCGACGCCGCCGGTCCGTGTGGAGGCCGATACGCGCACGAATGCGCTGATTGTGTCGGGCGCCGCACGCATCATGAGTGTTGCGGAAGGGCTCATCAAAGAACTCGATCGCGAAGGCGATGCAACTTCGCGTGCGTGGTCCGTCTTTACGCCATCACGCGCGGCTGTTGCGGGGCTCGTGGACGAAGCGCGTCGCATTCTTGATGCCACCAACTCTTCGGGCGTCTCGCGCGTTGAACTCTCGGCGCTTCCAGCGTCGGGCACGATCGTCATCGTTGGAACCGCGGACGGCGCAGAGAAGGCACGCACGCTTTTGACGGAACTCGATCAGAAGGCGTTCGCAACTCCTGAAGCGGATTTCCGCGTTGTTCAACTGAAGCACGTGGCACCAGATGTTGTTGTTGCCGCGCTGAGCGCCGTACTCACGGACCGCTCGCGCTGGCCGTCGCAACTTGTTGCTGCGGCGAAAGCAGGCGCGCCGATCGTCGAGCCGAAGTTTGTTGCCGATGCACTCAACGCGCGCGTGGTGATCACGGCACCGACCGATTTGATGCCGATTGCGTCGAAGGTGATCGATGAGCTTGATCGTGCGCGCGATGGCGATCGTCCTGTAGAGATTCGCGTGTATCCGCTTTCGCAAGCGAGCGCGCCTGATGTTGCGAAGGCCGTCGAGCAGGCGCTTGCTGCGCGTGTTGCGACGCAGTCAAACGCGCGAAAGCCGTCGATCGCTGCAGAACCCACGAGCAACGCGCTTGTGGTGGCCGCAGATCCTGCGCAACTGGATGAAGTCGACGCGATCGTCCGCACGATTGATGTGCGAGGACCGCGCGATGCCGCGCGTGTTCGCACGGTGTTCTTGAAGAACGCGCGTGCAGCGCAAATGGCACCGCTCGTCGAGCAGTTGTTGGCGGGTGAAGCACGCCGCGTCGAGCGCACACGGCCATCAGGCGCCGTTGCTGCGGTTGAGCCCGCACTTCGTGTCATTGCCGATGAACGGCTGAACGCGGTCATCATGAGTGCGACGCCAGGCGCCCTTGATGCAGCGGAAGAAATGCTGCAGCAACTCGACGTAGCACCTGGGCGCGAAACCGATCGCGTGGTTCGCGTCCTTGCGTTGCGCAACGCCGACGCTGCGGAAATCGCGAAGAGTCTCATCGATCTCTTCGAGACCGATGATGGAACGGAGACTCCGCCCGTCATTCGAACAAATACGGCAAGCAACAGTTTGCTCGTTCGCGCGACAGAGAAGCAGTTTGCGACGATCGAAGAGATCGTGACCAAACTCGATGGAACGACGGTTGCAGGCGCGCGAACGTTGCGTTCTGTTCCGCTTGATCCATCGAAGGGTGACGCCGAAGACATGGCGCGTTTGTTGCGGCGATTGATGGAGTCGTCCGACGCAGACGTCGAGGTGATCTCGGTCGAAGAGCTTCTCAAGCGATACGAACCTGATGCGAAACCCGCAGCGGGAACGAACGCGCCGCAGAACGGCCAATCGCGAGTGTTCCCATCAGAAGTGCTGCCTGCGCGTCCATTTGTTGCGCCGACGTGGCCATCGGTACTCCCGGCACGCATGGCGTTCGTCACGCTCGCATTCGCGCAAGTGACTCCTGCGGGAAACGTGACGCCGCCCGCTGCTGAAGTCGCGCCGAAAAACATCGTTCCAACGAAAGGCGACGACGAGCGCGCGCGCGAAGCGGGTGGAGTGACGGTCGCCGTCGATCGCGATACGAATTCGCTCGTATTGCTTGGTTCGCAGCGCGAAATCGAACGCGCACTGAAGTTGGTCGAGCAAGCGTCGAAAGCGTTGCCGGGTGAAGGCTCGCGCGTTCGCGCGATCAAGTTGCCTGCGTCGAGCGACCCAGTTGCTCTCGCATCGGTGGTTGTTGGTGCCGTTGCGCGCATGACGCCTGCAGGTGGTGTTGCAGGCGATCTTGCAAAGCGTGTGGCGATTGTTCCCGATCCGGAAACGCGCTCGCTCCTTGTTGTCGCGACCGATCGCGATTTCGAATCGGTGGGCCAACTTGTCGCGACACTTGCGCGCAGTCAGCAAACTGAAACGGTCGTCGTAAAAAGCTACGTGTTGCGCAGTTCAGGTGCAGATCGCGTGGCTGAAGCGCTGCGTGCCGTGACCACGCAGGCCGGAGGCACGCGCCTCAAGGCGCTCGCCGTCACGCTTGCCGGCGACATGGCTGGCGGAGCGGTCGATGAACTCGCGTTTGATCCCTCGAAACTCCGCGTCATTGTCGAGAAGGGCGCGAATGCGATCACGGTCGTGGGTTCGCCGGAAGCGATCGCGTTTGCCGATCGTTTTGTCGCCTACGCCGATCGCGAAGAGCGCGCGATCGCGCCAGAAATGCGGCTCCTTCCGCTGAAGCACGCGAAGGCGAGCGAACTCGCACGCACGCTGACATCGATCTTCGCTTCGCGCGGGCGGTCGCTCTCACAGCAGGGAATCGTTGTCTCGACGCCCGAGTTTGCGGCGGATGAACGCACCAACACGCTCGTTGTTTCCGGTGGCGCAGAACTTGCGCCGGAAGTCGAACGCATCGTGGCGCGCCTCGATGAGCCAGGTACAAGCGGTCGCGCGCCGCTTGAGACGATCGCGCTTGCGTTTGCGAAGCCATCAGAAGTTTCGACAACCATCGATCGGCTTGTCATTGGTAGTGACAACGCTCGGCGCGAACGCACGCAAGTTGTCGCTGATGATTCCGCGGGCGTGTTGCTTGTGCGCGCAGATGCGGAAGTTCTCGAAGAGATTCGGGGCATCGTGCGCGAGATCGATCGCGCGGGCGCGCGTCAATATCCGATTCGCCAGATTCGGCTCGAGCGCGCCGATGCGCAGCGTGTGGCACAGGCAGTTCAGAAGTTGCTTGATGAACGTGCGCAAGTTGTTGGCGGCGGGCGTACTCGTGGGCAGCGTGCGGCGTCCGTTGTTGGCGACCCGCGGAGTTCAACGATTTTCGTCGCGGCCAATGATCAAGATTTCGCTGAGATCGAAGAGCTCGTCAAGGGCTTCGACGCGCCTGAAGTCGCTGCAGGTTACGAGTTCAAGGTCTTTACGCTGCGGCATGCGCGCGCGGGAGAACTCGCGCGAACCGTTGAGCAAATGCTCAACGAAATGCAGGGAGCGAGCGAGGAAGACAGCGCGACTGTACGCGCCGATGAGAAGCGCAACGCGCTTGTTGTGATTGGTCGCGGCGATCGATTTGCACTCGTGGGTGAGATCGTCGCGACGCTCGACGTCGCACTCACCGAAGGCGAAGCGCGCTCGGTTCGGATGTACGAAGCAAAGGCGGGCGAACTGGAGCAAGTCGCCGCGTTGGTGCGAGACACACTCGGCGAACGTCCGCAGCGGCCGTGGGAATCACAATCCGCGGCGAGCGGCTCGCGCGTCATCACGGTGCCGAAAGCGCGCCAACTTGTGATTCGCGCAACCGATCAACAGCATGCGGAAGTAAAGACCCTTCTCGATAGCCTCGCGAAGACGCTTGTGGCGGAAGATCGCGAAACAGCGGTGATTCCAGTCGAGTTTGCAACACCAGCAGAACTCGCGCAGACGCTGCGGCAATTCCTCGACGATCGCGCAGCGGGTGCGGCAGGCGGCGCCGCGAGCGCGACGATTGTTCCGAGTGCGTCGGGTGGTGCATTGCTCGTTGCTGGCACGAAGGATGAAGTCGGCACCGTGCGCGATCTCGTTGCGCGACTCGATCAGCCGCAATCGGGTGGCGATCGACAGAGCGACATCATCGTCCTCAAGAAAGGGCGTGCGGTTGATATTGCGCGCATGGTCGCGGAGCAGTTCCGTGGTCGCGGCGGTGCGCAGAATTCTGGGCAAGGTGTCGCCATTACGCCCGATGTGCGCACCAACGCGTTGCTTGTCAGTGCGCCGAGTGGGCAATTCGAGCAAGTGCGCGCACTTGTCGAGCGACTCGATGCGCCATCGAGCGCTGAGGAGACGCTGATTCGTACGTTCGCGTTGAAGAACGCAAAGGCTGAAGACGCCGTCCGTGTGCTGACGCAGTCGCTGCAACTCGACGCAACTGGCCGGACACAAGGTGTCGCGGTCAAGGTTGATCCATCGACGCCCGCAGTGCAAGTCAATGCGCGCATTGTTGCAGATCGCCGTTCCAACGCGCTCGTTGTGACAGGCACAGTGGAGAGTTTCCCTGTCATCGAGAAACTGCTTTCGCAACTCGAAGAGTCCCCCGCACGCGCGACGGTTGAGTATCGCATCGTTCCGCTGAAGGCCGCGAATGCTTCGGAGATCGCGCTCACACTCGAACGACTCGTAGGTGATGTGAAGCCAAATTCCACCGAGGAAGCGCCGCGTATTGAGGCGGATCCTACGGAGAATCGCTTGCTCATCGCAGCGACACCGGAGCAGTTCGAACGCATCGAAGAGGTCATTCTTGCGATTGATGTGCCGCCAATCTCGAAGCGCATCACGGAGTTCGTTGCGCTCAAGTCGGCGAAAGCGCGTGGCGTGCAAGAAGCGCTTGGATACTTCTACGGTCGTGGCGCACTCGATACCGATTCACCAGCGAAGAAGTCGGTGCGCATCGTTGGCGATGAAGGCACCAACTCGCTCGTGATTTCCGCAGAAGAGAGCGAGTGGCCCGCGATTCGCGAGTTGGTTGCAAAACTCGACAACGAGCAATACGACGGCTCGCGTCAGTTGCGCGTCGTTGGCCTGCGTCACGCGGACGCTCGTGCTGTTGCCACCGCGATCAACGAAGCGTTCAAGCCGGCACCCGTCGTTCCGCAACCTGCACCACGTGGTGAGCCTGTGCAACCAATTGTGGTGCAACAAAAATTGGACGAGCAGGTGAATGCGAGCGCGGATGAGTTCTCGAACAATCTCGTGGTCGCCGCGAGCCCTGCAAACATGCGCAAGATCGAGGCGATCATCGCGCAGCTTGATCAACCTGATTTCTCGCAGCTTCCGCCGCCGCGCTTGATCGAAGTGCGTTACGGAAATCCCGAGCAACTCGCTCGTTCGATTGAGCGTGTCTATGGGCCCGGCCGCGCGGCTGGTCGTGATCGCGGTTTGCGTATTGTCGGTGACGCGGCATCGAATGCCCTCATCATTCGCGCCTCTGAAGAGGACTTCGCGCAAATCGCGGCCATCGCCGAGGCGCTGCAACAGCAAGCAACGGAGCAGGGTCTTCAAGTGCACCTTCTTCGTTTGAAGAGTGCACCCGCGCCGCGGATCGCAGCTGCGATTCGTGAGGCGTTTGCGCAGCGCGCGCGCCAAGCAAATCTTCCACTCTCGATTCAGATCGACACTGTCTCGAACGGACTCGTCGTCGCGTCGACTGGTCCAATCTTCGAAGAGATTCGCACGCTCGTCGAACAGATGGATGCGCTCGCGCCGGACGCGTCGAAGGGGATCTTCATCATTGATCTCATCAATGTTGCGCCCGAGTCGGCGAAGAAGATCATCGAAGAGATCGGGCTCGATCGACCGCAGCCAGCCGACAGCGTTTCGAAGGTGATTTCTGAACCACTCAAAGTGTCCGTGGCCGCAGGCCGCAGCGCACTTGTGATCGTTGCGAATCCAGCGGACCGTGACACGATTCTCTCGCTGCTCAAGTCGATCGACACCGATCCGCCAGGAGCGGATGCGGAAGTGCGCATCGTGCGCATGAAGAACGCTGCAGCAACGAGCATCGCAGCGACACTCAATGCGATGGTTGCACAGGCGGCGACTCCAGCTGCGGCTGGAGCGAAGCAAGGCGATTTGGCGCGCGCGCTCCAAGAGCAAGTACGTCGGCTGCGCATTCAGCCAGACGGCGCTTCGGCACCGATCGCGCTTGATCTTCAGAAGCCCGTCAAGATTCTCGCGGACGCGACGAGTAACTCGCTTGTTCTCGCGTCGACCGCCGACAATGTGCGTGCGCTTGAAGAAGCCGCACGACTTTTCGACACGCTTCCGGTGACGGACGCTGCGGTGGTTCGCGTGATTCCGCTGTCGAACATCCAAGCGACACAGTTTGCGCGTGTGGTGCGTGAACTCTTCACGCAAGGAAAGCAGATTGGCGTTCTGCAAGGAACGCAGGTGAAAGCGCAAGCGGGCGGCGCGACAGGTGAAGCGCTCGCGCAGGACATCGCGATCACGGTCGATGATCGCACGAACACCGTGGTTGTCGCTGGCAAAGAAGAAGCCGTCGCGATGGTTGACGTGCTGCGCGAGCGGCTCGATTCGCAAGTCGCCGTTGGTTGGATCGAGCCGCGCATCGTGAAGCTTCGCTACGCCGACGCGGGTGCAGTGGCCGAGATGCTGCGCTCCATTCTTGTCGACGGTTCGACGAAACTCCCCGAGAGTTCGCCGTTGCAGAAGCAAGTCGGTCGCATTCGCATGGCACGTGCGACTGCTGCTGGTGAAGATGCGGCAGCGATTGAGAGCGATGTCTTTGTTCCATTCACGCAGTTGGTCATTCGCCCAGATGCGACGACCAACTCGCTTGTCCTCGTCGGAAGCACGCAGAATCTCGAGATCGTCAGCGAGCTTTTGAAGAGTCTCGACACCGAGGCCGCGGCCCCCGGCGCACTCGTTCGGATCTACCCGCTCGAGAATGCAAGTGCATCTCGCATCGGGCCGCTGCTCGTGCAACTCTTCGATCAGCAATTCGCTGCGAAGACCATTCGCGCCGAAGATCGCGTGCGGGTCATTCCGGACGAACGGTTGAACTCGATTGTTGTTTCGACGAGCGCTCGAAGTTTTGCGGTCATCGAGGAACTGTTGAAGAGTCTCGACCAGAAGGTTGCGCCAGATATTCGCGAGATTCGCACCATCGAACTCAAGAACGCAAGCGCGCCACGACTCGCTGCGATTTTGCAGCGCATGATGGATGCGCGCGTTGATCGCTTGAAGCGTGCGAATCCAGAGACAGCAGATCTTGAGCGAACGACGATCGCGGCCGACGACCGCACGAATCAACTGCTCGTGGCTGCAGGCGCTGATGCGTTTGATGTCGTGCGCTCGCTTGTCGCGGACCTCGACGTCGCGGAATCGCTCGAAGAGTCGGGTGTCGAAGTGGTTCCTGTTGGTAAAGCCAACATCGAGCGCCTCGCGGCAGCGATCAAGCAGATTCTCGATCGGCGCTTTGCGGAACTCTCACCGGAAGTCGCGAAGCGCGTAAAGCCGCTGGTTCTTCCTGATCCGCGAACGAACGCGCTGTTGGTTGCGGGTGGCCCAGAGGATGCGGCGCTCGTGCGGCAAATCGCGGCACGACTCGAAGAGATTCCGTCGAACCCGGCAGTCGGCGTCCACGTGCTTCCGCTCGCGGCAGCGCGCGCGGACACCATCGCGCCGCGCATTCAACAGTTGATGCGCGATCGAGCGACGTCGCTCGGAACATCGCAGACGCCGTCTGATGCGGTGTCGGTCGCGCCGGACGTCGCGTCGAATTCGCTGATCGTCGCCTCGAGCGAAGAGAACCTCGAGGTCGTCAAGGGGCTCGTTGAACTTCTCGCGAAGGCTGCGAAGGAGCAACTCACCGACAAGCCGTTCGAGGTGATTATTCTCGCGAAGACGACGGCAGCCGACATGGTTCGCATGCTCGATGAGATGTATGTCGCCGAAGAGAATCGTCGTCGCGGCGACAACACGGTCAATGTCTCGGCCGACGCGCGTCTCAATGCGGTCGTCGCGAGTGGTCCCGAAGCGGATGTTGCTGCGATTCGACGACTCGTCGCGCAACTCGATGGCGCGAAGCCGCAAACGGTCGTTGAGATTAAGTACATCGCGCTGCAAGGCGCGAATGTGCAAGAGACCGTTGGCCTCATTCAGAGCATTTTGTCGGGTGGTTCGCTTGCTGGACGCAATCAGCAACAAGCGACGGTGTTGAAGTACCTGCGCGAGATTGACGGTGGCGGCGAGGGTGCTGGCACTGAGGTTGAGATGGAAATCTCGGCTGCGACGCGTCAGTCGATTTCGCTCACGCCCGACATTCGTACGAACACCGTCATTGTGAAAGCGCCGCGCGAATCGATGGCGTTGATCGAGAAGATGATCAAGGATCTCGATGGTTCGACGTCGGGATCTCAGAACATCCGCATCTTCAAGCTCGCGAATGCTGACGCCGACGCGATGGCGCGGATCTTGAAGGAACTCTTTAATCTGCGGCAGTCGGGCAATCTTTACGTGCTGAAGCCGCGTGAAGATGGCGACGCAGCACCAGCGATCGGCGCGGAAGCAACCGCTGCGCTCGCAGCGCCTTCGGCGGGAACGCTCGGAGCGGACCTCACGCTCGTTCCCGATGATCGTCAGCAACTCTCGATCACGGTGGATGATCGCACAAACTCGCTCCTCGTTTCTGGCACGCCAACGTATCTCGACCTTGTCGAGAAGGTGGTGAATGAGCTCGACGCGCAAGAAGCGAATACGCGCGACACGTTTGTCTACAAACTCAAGAACGCAACTGCGACGGAAGTGGCACGCGTGGTGAATGAGTTCGTGAGCGAAGATCAGCGCAAGATTCTCGAAACGCTTTCGACGGAAGAGCTTCCGAGCGCGTCGAAGCTGCTTGAGCGTGAAGTGACGGTTGTCGGCGATCAGAAGTCGAACACGGTGCTCGTGAATGCGAGCCCGAAGTACCTCGAGAAAGTTCGCACCATCATCGACGAACTCGATGTAGATCCACCGCAAGTATTGATCCAAGTGTTGCTCGCCGAAGTGAGCCTCGACTCGGCCGAATCGCTCGGACCAGAGTTTGGTCGTGCGCGATTTGGCGACTACGCCGTTGTGGCTGGCATGGGCAATTTGCCAGGCATCGGAGGTCGCACAGGAAATCAGCTTCTCGGCTCGCTGTTCTCAAACTCAGGCACGCCGAACGTCGCGATTGGCGCGGAAGATTTCGAACTGCTCATCAACGCGCTCGCCTCGCAAAGCCGCGTGCAAGTGCTCTCGAATCCATCCGTCATGGTCGAGAACAACTCCGAGGGTTTCATCCAAGTTGGTGAAACCGTGCGTCTTCCGGACGCCGTGAGTTTCTCGAGCGCAGGACAGCAGTCGAGCGTGACGCCGGAAGACATTGGCATTCTGTTGCGCGTGACACCCTCGATTAATCCTGAGGGCTTCGTGCGCATGGTGATTGAGCCGGAAATCTCGCGACTCTCGCTGCAAACCACGCAGATCTCGGAGAATTTCAACAGCCCAGTCATCACGCGCCGCAAGGCGAACACAACCGTGACGGTGAAGGACGGTCAGACCGTCGTCATCGGCGGACTCATCAGTGATCGCTTTGAACGCGTCGACAAGAAGATTCCGCTACTCGGTGATATTCCTGTGTTGGGTGCGCTGTTCCGACAGTTCCAAGAGAACTCATCGAAGACAGAGTTGCTCATCGTTCTGACGCCGCATGTTGTTCGTTCGCCGGCACAAGGTGGCGGCGATGCGGCGAGTGTGCTGAGCGAGCAGGGCATTCGAAAGTTGACGCTGCCACCTGAATTGCTTGAGCAGATTCGCAAGGGCGAGTTGCAAGGTGCCAGCATCAACATCGGTGGCGCCGCGCGCGATGCCTCCGGTCAGACGACCGACGAAGTTGTTCCGCAAGATACAGATGCATCGAAGGAGCCGAAGTGAGTTTGTTTGGTTCGCGACGACGCCTGAACGAAGGTCCGCGGCACGTAGGCCGCGCGGTATCCGTAGGCGCGGTGGTGTTCGCTCTGATGGGTTGCCAAACGACGGTGACGACATCCGACGGCGCGCGATCGGCACCAAAGCCCACGGAAGCGCCGAGTGCACCGCAAGGCGCGAAGCCGAATGCGATGGCGATCACGTTCGCGCCGAAGCCCGCAGATACCGACGGCAATCTGCTTCCCGATTCGCTGCAAGTGACGGCGTATCTCTTCGCGCGGCCGCATCCCGCACCGATCTTCGCAGATGGGACGTTTCACTTTGCGATGTATCGACTTGGTGAGGCAGGGACTGCCGAGGCGCCCGGCGCAACACCGCTGCGCGCGTGGACTTTCGCGCCAGAATCCGTGGCACTTGCGCGATCGATGGCGCTCGCGGGACCGTGCCATGAATTCACGCTCTCGCTGCTTGCAAATCGCGGGAGCGATGCGCTACCCGTCGAAAGCGTCGACCTCGTCGCGTGGTTTGAGCCAGCCGACGGAGCCGCTGCTGTTTGGCTCCGCGGTGTGCGCAGCGTGCAGTTCCCTCGGCCGGAGGGGCGCTGATCGCGCGCCGTCTTTGGCGGTGCGAGCAGCGACTACGGTGCACATCGAACAACCCAAAACGAACAACGGACCCAGCCTGGTTGACCTAGGCGGGTCCGTCTTCGCTGTACTTGATTTGCGCATCAAACCGCGCGCGCTTCAACTGGGGATCCTAGATTCGAACTAGGACAAAGTGAACCAGAATCACTTGTGCTACCGTTACACCAATCCCCATCGGTGTGCGCGGCACTATACACGCGTCTGCGGGCTCAGTCACACTCTGCTGCGGGTCCAACCTCGATTATCCGTCGGCTCACGAGATGGAACTCGCGCTGCGGGTGCAGGTCGAAGAGGTGAAGTTGGCTGCGCGTGGACGAATTTCCTGCGGACCGGCGTGGCTTCGTTGATCGAGATGTGGACGGGCCTTTCAGGTTGTGCGGTCAGAGGAATCGCTCCGCAATCTGAATCGCATTGAGCGCGGCGCCCTTGCGAATCTGATCGCCGCAGAGAAAGAGCGCGGCACCGCGATCGTTTGGCACACTCGGATCCATACGGATGCGACCGACGAGAACATCGTCGCCGCCTGCAGCATCGAGCGGCTCGGGGAAGCGATTGGCCGCGCGGTCATCGACGATGCGAACGCCCGGCGCGTGGGCGAGAAGCGTGCGAATCTCGGACTCGCTCGTTGCGCGCGCAAACTCAAGATGCAACGCCTCCGCGTGTGCGCGAAGCGTGGGAACACGTACGCATGTGGCGGAAATGCGCACCGTGGATGACTCCCACATGCGCCGAGTCTCAGTGAGGAGCTTTCGCTCTTCTTCGTTGTAGCCGTCGTCGCCGATCGCCGAGTTGTGACTAAAGACGTTGAAGAGATACTGGCGTCCGAAGATGCGCGTATCGAACGGCTGATTCGCGGCAAATGCGTGTGCTTGCGACTCAAGCTCTGCCATCGCCGATGCTCCCGCGCCAGACGCAGCTTGGTACGTCGCCGCGACCATGCGCTCGACACCGATGGCACGATGAAGCGGCGTGACCGCGACAAGCGCGAGAATCGTCGAGCAATTTGGATTTGCGATGATCGCTGGTCCATGAAGCGCATCGAGCGCGTGCGGATTGACTTCCGGCACGACGAGCGGACATGCAGGATCCGCCCGAAACGCGCTTGAGTTGTCGACGACGAGCGCGCCTGCATCGCGGAATCGCGGTGCCCACTCTTTCGAAATACCTTTGCCTGCCGAGAAAAGTGCGAGATTGATCGAAGAAAGATCGGCAGCGGCTGTGTTCTCAAGCGCTTCACACGTCATTGACTCGTTGCGGAATGTGATGCGCGTTCCAACGGAACGAGGCGACGCGAAGAGGCGCAGCGAGCGCACGGGGAACGAGCGCTCTTCGAGAATCGCGAGCATCTCGCGACCGACGGCGCCAGTCGCGCCGATGATGGCAACAGTGGGTGGGTTGGGCAGGCGCATCATGGAATGCCGATCGTAACGACGACACGCACTTGATGTGATTGCGCGGGAGGTTGTGGGCTATGCTCCGCCCATGGCCACGACGACCGCTGTTTCGAAGCATGGTTCAGATGTCACGACTGAGGGTGTACGTGTTGTCGTTCGCCCAGCGTTCATAGCGTCGCAATCGTCACCGGCGGATGGGCGCTACCTCTTCAGTTACCACATCGCCATTGAGAACGGCGGTATGCAACGTGTGCGACTCGCGACGCGTCACTGGCGCATTGTGGATGCCGACGGTGACGAACGCGTTGTCGAAGGACCAGGTGTTGTCGGCGAGCATCCAGAACTCGGGCCCGGCGACAGCTTCGAGTACACGAGTTACTGCCCGATGCTCACCGCGTGGGGAACCATGGAAGGTCACTTCATGTTCGAGCGCGAGGGAAAGCCGCTCGCGGTGACGGTTGGGCGGTTCTTCCTCGTGTCATGAGCTGAGCGCTCGCGACCTGCTTCGCAACTTGCTCGCTTTGGCGCGGATGACTGGGGACACGGGCGAAGGCGGAGCGCAGCGAAGCCTGAGCAACCGACGCGGGCGTCGCTGGTCGTTTCGTGTGGCACTACCCCCTTGCGGAGCAAGAGGTAGTGGCTTGACTTGAAAGTACCCGCGACGCGTCACGCGAACTCTGTTGAACCCGCCGCATGAATCAGGCGTCGCCATCACCAGAGGTGATGCCACACGGCACGTCAGCAGTCGCGGAACGTCATCCTCTCGCGCTTCACTTCGTTCCGCGCTCGTCATTGAGCACTCGTAACTTGCTCGCTCTGGCACGATTCACACCAAAGGTCGCCGCCGCAGCGACGACCGCAAAGACAACGCGGCGACCGCGACCACAAACAACAACCCAGTGCCCTGAGGATTCACTCCGAAGGGCACAACCAGAGGGAGCCGCCGCAGCGGCGACCGCAAAAATTAGACATATCGCACGTGGCGCGGCCAGTGCACGAGATTCGCGTGCGCTTTCACGCGTTCAAGCGTCGCCTCGGCAACTTTGTTCGCACGCTCGCAGCCAGCCTTCAAAATCTCAAGGACAAGATCGTCGCGGCCTTCGTACTTCGCGCGGCGCTCACGCATCGGCGCGAGCAACTCGTTGATCGCGGCCGCAACTTCAAGCTTCACGTGGCCATCACCGATGTTGTCGCCCTTTGCGTACTTCTCCTCGAGTTCCTTCACGCGCGCTTCATCCTTGATGAATGTGCGCACGTACTGGAAAAGCACGTTGTTGATGTCACCTGGCTCCGTCGGGCTCTGACGCCCGGTGAAAATCTTCTTGACCTTCTTCTCGACTTCTTTCGCGTCATCAGCAACAAAAATCGCGTTGTTGAGCGACTTCGACATCTTGTTGATGCCGTCAATTCCCGCGAGTCGGCCGACAACGCCGACATCAGCGTGCGGAATCGGAAACACGCCGCCGAGCTTCGAGTGATCTTCGTCTTCAGCGTGCTCGTCGACGCCGCAGAAAATCTGGTTGAAACGCCGCGCAACTTCGCGCGTGAGTTCGAGGTGTGGAACCTGATCTTCACCAACAGGCACGCCAACCGGCCGGAACGCAAGGATGTCTGCGGTCTGACCGACTGCGTAGAGCGGGAATCCAAACGAATACGACTCGCCGAGGCCTTTCACTTCGATTTCCGTCTTGAGCGTCGGATTGCGCATGACGCGATTGAAGGGAAGCAGCATCGCGAAGAGGAACGTGAGTTCAGCAATCGCAGGGATTTCGCTCTGAAGGAAAATCGTGGTCTTCTCTGGGTCGATGCCCATCGCAAGGTAATCGCGCACGATCGCAATGGAGTCGCGCCGAATGTCTTCGCTCTTCGCGAGTCGCGTCGTGTACGCGTGCATGTTTGCGATGATGAAGTAGCAGTCGTGCGAGTGCTGCAATTCCACACGACGCTTCACACTGCCGACCCAGTGGCCAAGGTGCAACTGTCCGGTGGGCGTGTCGCCCGTAAGAATGCGCGGCTTTCCGGCGATGGCGTCGATAGAGCTCATAGAACGCGAGAAGATACGGGAAACCGCGGGTTTCGCGCAGGTCACGCGCCGTCGATCAGGAACAACCTACGAACGCAGCGCCATCGCGACGTTCATCGCGTTGAAGAGTCCGTGCGCGAGCGCAGGCGCGAGGACTCCACCTGTTCGATCACGCAAGATCCCGAGCGCAGTCGACAACAGGACAAGCATCGCGAGACCAGTGACGCGACCCGCGTCGGGAATACTCGTCCAGTGAATTGCGGCGAAAAGCGCGGAAGTCGCGAGGATCGCAGCCATCGGCGGAAGCCCCACGGCGCGCATCGATGGCTGCATCAACCCGCGCCAGAGCAGTTCTTCTGCAAGTGGAACGAGCACAACGACGTGTGCGAGCGTCGTCCACGTAAACAATGTGTCCGATTTCGCGCGGAGAATCTCGAGAGTTTTGTGGGAAACCTCGGGCACCTTTGGCAGTCCGAAGACCGGAAGCAGCGCGCCAAGCATTGCGGCGACCGCGAAGACCAGCGGCACAACAACGATGAAGCCGATGGCGCCTTCTTTCAGGGCGCGCGGTGTCGTTACGCAGGCGCGCGGCCCTTGAACGGCCAGTCGCGAAACGAGGAAGCCGATTGCGCCGACACATTGGAATGTGTTCGCGAGAACGCCCAGGAGGAGTCGCGACCAGTCTGGGTCGCTGCGCGTCGATTCGGGCAAAACGCCCGAAACAACCGACGCGCAGATGATTCCAAGCACGTAGATCGAAAGCATCGCAAGCGCGCCCATCGGAGGATCGACGGGAATTCGACCGGACGCCTCGGATGGAACCGTGAGGAACCGCCAGCGCCAACATGCTGTGATCGCCGCGATCGCGGCGATTGCGAGAACGGCGACTTCGATGAAGGCGTTGCTACCTCCGTGGGCAGCGGATGAATCAGATGAAAGCTCGCCGGCAAGCGTGTCGGAAAGCGTGACCGCAAGTGTGGTTGACTGAAGGAGCACGCTCGCCGTGACGATCATGGGAGCAAGGTACGATCCTTCGGCAGTTTCCGCAGGACTTCGTGTTGTACGGTGCGAACGCGCGACCGCTCGAATTCCTTCCGCTGTGCACATCTCTCGGATTCACATGGTTCCAGTTCTCAAAGACATCCTCGCACGCAAGTCGATCGAGGTCGCGCGGGCGAAGGAAACTGTTCCGGTCGAAGCGCTCAAGGAGCGGATTGGCGAACTCGGCCGACCGCGGAATTTCTTCCAGGCTGTGGTCGATCGTCGTCACCCAAACAGCACACATGCGATTGCCGAGATCAAGCGCAAGAGCCCGTCGGCGGGCGTGATTCGCGAGGACTTTGATCCCATTGCGATCGCGAAGGCGTATTACGCAAACGGCGCGGCCGCGATCTCGTGTCTGACCGACGAAGAGTATTTCGGAGGGAAACTCGAGTACATCCATGCGATTCGCGATGCGATGCCCTTGCCTGTCTTGCGCAAGGATTTCATCGTTGACATCTATCAAATCTGGGAGTCGCGCGCGGCGGGCGCCGACGCCATCTTGCTTATCGCGGAGGCTCTTGAAGAGCGCGACATCATTGATTTCCAGATTCTCGCAACAGAACTCGGAATGACGACGCTGCTCGAAGTGCATGATGTCGAGCATCTCTTAAGCGCGGTCAACATCGTGGGATTCCCACATCGCAGTTATTCGCTTCTTGGAATCAACAATCGTGATCTTCGCACGATGAAGACCTCGATTGAACACTCGATGCGACTCGCGGAAATGCTTGATGACACGAGCATTTTGGTGAGTGAGTCGGGCATTCGCACGCCGGAAGATCTGGCACGCTTGCGTGCGCACGGCATTCACATCGTGCTTGTCGGCGAGCATCTGATGAAGCAACCTGATCCTGGCGCGGCACTGAAGACGTTGCTCGCGACCGAGTGAAGGGGAGCCGGCCAGAGCGAGCAAGTTGCGAAGCAGGTTGCGAGCGCTTCAAGCATGACCCCACCTCGGCCCCCGAGGATTCACTACGAGGGGAGCCGGCCAGAGCGAGCGAAGGCGGGCACCTGAAGCAAAGCTTCAGCGGCCCGCCAGTCGCGAGCGCTCAAACCACGTCGCGAGCGCTCCAACCACGTCACGCACGCCGTCAATGCCGAAACCGACGCACGCCCGTCACAAGGCAGG
>JAIXVI010000084.1 GCA_027483065.1 Planctomycetaceae bacterium | reverse complement strand
GATGCAGGCCTACGGCGTTTTCAAGCATCGCCACCGCCCGGAGATCGCAGAACACGCAGGAATTGCGACCATTTTCACACCGCATCTCGGTTGTTACGACCGTGGCATTCTCGCCACGGTGCACCTTGAGTTGCATGCGGGTGTCGGCGAAAGCGAAGTTCGCGCCGCGTACGAAGCAGCCTACGAAGGCCGCCCATTTGTCCGCGTGTTGAAATCAGGCCGCTGGCCGAGCATCGCGGCTGTTGCGCGCACCAATTTCTGCGACATCGGTTTCGCACTTGAAACTACGGATGCGGGCACGCATCTCATCGTTGAAAGCGCGATCGACAATCTCGTGAAAGGCGCTGCGGGACAATCGGTGCAGTGCATGAACATTCGATTCGGCCTCCCAGAGTCGATGGGCTTTCTTCCTGCATCGACTCGCATGTCTGTCCTTTCAACCTCTGCACTCTCTGGAGGTGTCGCGTGAACAACTCCGTACACCACTCCGTGCCTTTCCCATCGCGTCCGGTTGAAATCGACGCGCGTACTCCGGGGACGTCTCTTCACACGAACGCGCCACTTGTCGTGAAAGTCGGCGGCGCGCTTCTCGAAGACGCGCAGGCGCACATCGATTCGTTCGCAGGGTTGATCGCGCTGCATCGCGCACACGCCGGCGGCATCATCCTCGTTCACGGCGGCGGCGCGCAGGTCGATCGTCAACTCAAACTCGTCGGAATCGAAACACCGCGCGTTGAAGGGATTCGCGTCACCACGCGCGAAGCCATCGATCAAGTTGTTGGCGTCCTTGCGGGAAGTGCGCACGTCCGACTCCTCGGACTTCTTTCTTCCCTCGGCGGACGTGCGGTCGGACTCTCGCTCTCTGACGGCGGCCTCTGTCGTTGTCGCCACACGACGAAGTTCGCATTTGACGCCGGTGAAGTCGGCGAAATCATCGATGGCGATGGAACTGTTGCGCGAACGCTGCTCGCGTCAGGCTTCATGCCAATCGTGAATTCCATCGGTCTCTCCGCGCAAGGCGAGCCGCTCAACGTGAACGCGGATGAAGCGGCGTGTGCGATCGCGCGCATCGTTGGCGCGAAGGGCCTCGTACTCCTCACGGATGTGCCGGGCGTGCTTGACGCGCAGAAGCGCCTGATTCCCGAACTCAACGAGTCACAGATTGAAGCGCTCATCGCAGACGGAACCATTTTGGGCGGCATGATTCCGAAGGTTCGGAACGCGCTTGCCGCAGCAGCAGACGCAGGCTGCCCCGCCACGATCGCCTCATGGCGCGACCCAGCCGCGATTGCAACTGGCACAACGGGCACGCGCGTCAACGCGACAGCCGCGCAGCCAGCGTTCGCCTAAATCCCTCGCAAACCACACAAAAACAACGCGAAGTTGACTCGCACTCTTCCAGCTGGGACACCGTCACACGATGGCACGACACACGCAATTCACTGCACTCGAAGCGCTTCGCGGTCGCTCGATTCTGCGCGTCGCAGATCTCAACAAAGACGAGATTCGCGCGTTGCTCGCGCTCGCATGCACGTTGAAGACTGACTACGCCGCGTTTCGCGACACGCTTGCGCAACGCGCGCTGGTGATGCTGTTCGAGAAGCCCTCACTTCGCACGCGCGTTTCGTTTGAAATCGGCTTCCAGAAGCTCGGTGGCTGCGTCACGTTTCTCGATCATCGCAACGAACCGATTGGTGCACGCGAGCCCGTCGCCGATTACGGCCGCAATCTTGAGCGCTGGTGTGACGTGATCGTCGCCCGCGTTTTCAAGCATGAAACGCTCGTCGCGCTCCGAGAGAACTGCTCCATTCCGATCATCAATGCGCTCAGCGATTTCGCACATCCGTGCCAAGCACTCGCCGACGCGCAAGCGTTGGTTGAGCACGGCATCGCGCTTGAAACGTGCCATCTCGCGTGGCTTGGTGACGGCAACAACGTGTGTCTTTCGCTGATGGAACTCGTCGCAATCATGGGCGGCCGCATGACGGTTGTGACGCCGCCGACGCATCCGCCGTGCGCAAAACTCACGGCCGAAATCCGAGCGCTTGCCGCACAATCCGGCGCTTCCATCACGCTCACCAACGATCCTTCCGCGATCGCCGGCGCCGACGCGGTGTACACCGACGCGTGGATCTCGATGGGGCAGAAGGATTGCGCCGAAAAGATCGCGTCACTCCGCAAACTCACCGTGACTCCCGAAATCATGCATATTGCTGGGCCGAAGGCAAAGTTCATGCACTGCCTTCCGGCACATCGCGGCGAGGAAGTGGTCGATGCTGTCATCGACGGCCCGCAATCGATCGTTTACGACCAAGCTGAGAATCGCATGCACGCGCAGAATGCACTCATGCTTGCGCTTCTCCACGCAGTACCAACCGCGCGCTTCGCTCCGAACGCCGCGGTCGAAATCCTCGCAAATACCCGCTGAATTCCGCACCTTTTGAGAAAGTCCTGAATCAGATGTCGAACACGAACAAGCCAGCATTCCGTCCGAAGAAAGTTTGCGTCGCCTACTCGGGCGGCCTCGATACGTCTTGCATCATTCCGTGGCTCGTCGAAACCTACGGCTGCCAAGTTGTCGCCTGCGTTGCCGATGTCGGCCAAGGCGCGCGCGAACTCGAAGGCATCGAAGAGAAGGCGAAGCGCACGGGCGCGGTCGAGTGCATCGTTGTTGATCTCAAGAAGCAGTTCATGGAAGAGTTCGTCTTCCCAATGTGTATCTCGGGTTCGATCTACGAAGGCCGCTATCTGATGGGCACGTCGATCGCACGACCGATCATCGCGCGCGCGCAAGTTGAAGTCGCGCTCGCGACGGGCTGCGATGCGCTCTGCCACGGCTGCACCGGCAAGGGCAACGACCAAGTGCGCTTTGAGTCGACGTACGCGTCGCTCGCACCGCAACTCCCGGTGATCGCGCCGTGGCGCATTTGGGATCTCAAGAGCCGCGAAGCGATGCTCGGGTACCTCAAGGAACGCAACATTCCGTGCGCTGCGAGCGCTGAGAAGATCTACTCGCGCGACGCGAACATGTGGCACATTTCGCACGAAGGCGGCGAACTCGAAGATCCGTGGAACGCGCCGCCAGAAGACGTGTGGATGATCTCGGTGAGCCCGAAGGATGCACCCGATCAATTCGAAGACGTCATGCTTTCGTTCTCGAAGGGTCGCCCCACCGCGCTCAACGGTAAGACGATGGACCCAGTGTCGCTCCTCGCCGAACTCAACAAGATCGGCGGACGCAATGGCGTTGGTCGCGTTGATATCTGCGAGAACCGTCTCGTCGGCATGAAGAGCCGCGGCGTCTATGAAACTCCAGGTGGCACGATTCTCATGGAAGCCGTGCGTGGCCTTGAGCAACTCGTGCTCGATCGCGAAACCCTCCACTTCCGCGAGAAGCTCGCGCTTGATTTTGCGAAGATCATCTACAACGGCACGTGGTTCAGCCCAACGCGTGAAGCGATGTGGGCCTCGTTCGAAGCGATCGCGCAAGTGCTCGACGGCGACGTGGTTGTGCGCTGCTACAAGGGCCGGGCCGAAGCGGTCAAGCGCCGCTCGCCGAACTCGCTCTTCCACCACGGTTTCGCGACCTTCGGTGAAGACGAGGTCTACGACCACAAGCACAGCGAAGGCTTCATCCGCCTCTTCAGCTTGCCGCTTCGCATTCGCGCGTTGCTCGGCTTGAACCCCGACGCGAAGCAGATCGCGGATGCCGTGAAGTCCGGAACCGCTGCTGGCTGCAGCACCGGCTGCGGCCCTTCAACCACGAAGCAACACGCATAAGTTTGCATCGTCACGACTCAAGTCCGCGGCGTTTCCTTGACGGGAAACGCTGCGATTCCCGCTCATTTCTTCGCACCCTGACTGAAAGCAACGACGGATGACCACTGCCATCTGGGCCGGCCGACTCGAAGGCAAGGCCGACGACCTCTTCCGCGAGTTCAACGACTCGCTCCCGTTCGACCGCGCGCTCGTCCGCGAGGACATCGAAGGCTCGGTTGCATGGTCGAAGGCGATCATGCGCGCGGGCGTCATCAGCACCGATGAACAGCGCGAAATCGAAGCGGCGCTCGGTGAAATCCTCACGCTTGCGAAGGACGATCCGTCGTCGATCATCGATGCGTCCGACGAAGACGTCCACTCGTGGGTCGAGCGACAGCTCATCGCGCGCGTCGGCGATCTCGGCAAGAAGTTGCACACGGGTCGCAGCCGCAACGATCAGGTTGCAACCGATCTCCGGCTTTGGACCGCGCGACAACTCAAGCTGCGCCAGTCCGAATTGAAGGCTGCGATGAACGCGCTTGTCGATCTCGCGGAGCGCGAGAAGACGACGCCGTTCCCCGGCTACACGCACTTGCAGCGCGCGCAACCGATTCTCTTCGCGCACTGGTGTCTCGCGTACGTCGAGATGTTCCGCCGCGACCTCGAGCGCCTCTCCGACGCGCTCAAGCGCGTGCGCATGTCGCCGCTCGGTTCGGGCGCGCTCGCAGGCACTGCGTATCCGATCGACCGCGAGACACTCGCGAAAGATCTCGGTTTCCGAGCCCCGACTGCGAACTCGCTCGACGCCGTCAGCGATCGCGACTTCGTCATCGAGACGCTTTCCGCGTGCGCGATTTGCGCGGTGCACCTTTCGCGCTTCGCCGAAGACCTCATCTTCTACGCAACAAGCGAAGCGTCTCTCGTTGAGTTGCCCGACGCCTTTACGTCTGGCAGTTCGCTCATGCCGCAGAAGAAGAACCCCGACGCACTCGAGCTTTTCCGAGGGAAAACGGGCCGACAGATCGGAAACCTCGTCACGCTGCTCGTGACCGTGAAGGGTCTTCCGATGGCGTACAACAAGGACTTGCAGGAAGACAAGGAGCCGCTCTTCGACGCGATGCGGCAGCTCTCGATGTGCCTGCGCATCCTTCCGCCGATGATGACAGGCCTCAAGGTGAATCGCGAGAACGCGCTCATCGCGGCTGCGGAGGGCTACACGAACGCGACTGATCTCGCCGATTACCTCACGCGACTCGGCGTGCCGTTCCGTGAAGCGCATCACCAAGCTGGACGCCTCGTCCGCAAGGCGATCGAGCGCGACTCAGCGCTTGAAGAACTGCCGCTCGACATCATTCGCGAACAGGCACCGCGCGCGAACAACGACGTCTACACACAACTCACGATCAGCGCGACGCTCGAGAAGCGCGGCGTCACTGGGGGTACGGGTCCGAAGGCCGTCGAAAGCGCGATCGAGCGCGTGCGCCGCATGCTGCGCGAACGCGCGATTCCAGCGGGCGCAGGTGAAGTCGAGTTCCGACAAGCGCGCATGGATGACCTCGACGCGATCGTGTACCTCGTTGATTACTGGGCGCAGCACGGCGAAAATCTCCCGCGTTCGCGCGAGGACATCATGAAGGCGATCCTCGACTTCGGCGTCGCCGTCATCGACGGCAAGGTCGTCGGCTGCGCGGCGCTTTGGATCTACACGCCTGATCTCGCAGAGATTCGCTCGCTCGGCGTGCATACCGAGCACCAAGGCCGTGGCATCGGCCAAGGTCTCGTACGGCACTTCCAACAGGTCGCGGGGCAACTCCACATCGACAAGCTCTTCGTCCTCACACGCGCGCCAGAGTTTTTCGAGAAGTGCAGTTTCCGTCGTGTCTCGATCAACTCGCTCCCTGAGAAGGTGACGAAGGACTGCGCGAATTGCCCGAAGAACACGAACTGCGACGAGATCGCGTTGGTGCACGACACGCTGCTCCCAGACAGCGGTAAGTGATGCCGCGAGAACGAAGGAACCAGTCGATGACGAACGACACTGTGTCTGTGAAGCCTGTGCAGCATCCATCAGCAACCATCTCCCCCGCTGCGCTCCGTTGGCCACGCGGATTCCGCACGTCGGTTGGCGCTGCCGCGATCAAGAAGGCCGGACGCGACGACCTCGCGCTCCTCTCGATGCCGATGGGCGCAACGGCCGCTGCGATCTTCACGCGCAACCTCTTTGCAGCGGCGCCGATCGAGGTTTCGCGCCGCCACTTGAAGGATTCGCGCGGACATGCATCGGCGTTGATCTTGAACTCCGGCTGCGCGAACGCTGCGACTGGCCCGCGCGGACTCTCAAACGCGCAGGAAATGGTGGATGCGGTGTCGCTCGCTCTCGGTTGCGCGGGCGAGTCGGTGCTCGTCAATTCGACAGGCGTGATCGGTGTCCAGCTCCCAATGGATCGGATTGCGCCGGAGATCGCGCACATGGCTGCGCGACTGCTGTCGGGCGCCGTCGACGCGAGTCATCAAGACAGTCTCGAGCCGTTCGCGCGCGCGATCATGACGACCGACACCAAGCCGAAGATGTCGGCGCGCACGATTGATTGTGGCGGCGGACGCCACGTGCACGTTGCGGGCGTTGCGAAGGGTGCGGGCATGATTCGTCCGGATATGGCGACGATGATTTCGGTGCTCGCGACCGACGCCGAGGTCGATCCACGCACGCTCGACCGGATTCTGCGCCACGCGGCCGATGCGAGTTACCACCGCATCTCGGTCGACGGCGACACGAGTACGAATGATTCAGTCTTCGCATTCGCGTCGGGTACGGCTGGCGCCTGCGATGAAACCGTACTCGCGCAAGCCTTCCGCGAGGTCGCCTGCGATCTTGCGAAGATGATCGTTTGCGACGGCGAGGGCTTTGAGCGTTCGCTCTCGGTGCGCGTGACGGGCGCGGCATCGCGCGCGGATGCGCTTCGCGTCGCCGAAACCGTTGCATCGAGCCTCCTTGTGCGCACTGCGATCACGGGCGGCGACCCGAATTGGGGCCGCATCGTCGCTGCTGCGGGCCGCGCGGGTGTGGCGTTCCGCCCGAGCGACCTCGAACTTCGCGTCGGTGGCATTCTCATCTTCCGCGACGGCGAGCCCTGCCCCGCTGATCGCGATCTGGTGCGCGCGGCCTTCAACGGCTCGCATGTCGACATCGTGATTTCGCTCGGTGCGAGCGAGGGCGCAGAAGCCGAGGCGAACTCAGATACGTTCCTCTCGTGCGGCCTCACGACGGAATACGTGCGACTGAACGCGGATTACACGACGTGATTGAGCGCTCGCGACGTATCTGAGCGCTCGCAACCTGCTTCGCAACTTTGAGCGCTCGCGACTGAGCGGGCTGCTGAAG
>JAIXVI010000250.1 GCA_027483065.1 Planctomycetaceae bacterium | reverse complement strand
CGGCGACTGAGAAGATCATGGATTCGAACGGGATTCGTCGGCAGTGCTCGAAGGACGTGCAGGGGATCTGGACGAAGGACTAATTTGAGCGCTCATAGTTTGAGCGCTCGCGACTGGCGGGCTGCTGAAGCTTCGCTTCAGGGGCCCGCTCTCGCTCGCTTTGGTGTTGGCCACGCCAGAGGTCGCCGCCGCAGCGGCGACCGCCTGTACTGAGCGCTCGCGCGTGGTTTGAGCGCTCGAGCGCGGCTCTTGCCGCGCTCTCGCTCTGGCCGGCACCCCCCAATCGAAGGAAAGGGAGTGCATCGAAAGTGGAAAGTACTGGGGGTCGAGGCTTGGTCCCTCGCCTCGCTATCCTCCGCGCCGTGCTGCCACAAAACACCGTCTCTCACAGCGTTCTCGATCTCACCGACCGTATTGCTGCGCGCGAAGCAGATTGGCGCGCGGGAGCCGTCGTCTATCAAGTCTTCGTTGATCGTTTCGCGCCGAGTTCAGACCTCGACGCAAAACGCGCGTTGTATCCCGCGCCGAAGACGCTTCGCTCATGGCACGAAACGCCGGCGAAAGGCCACTTCGTCGAGTCGGCGGGCGTGTGGAGCCACGAGATTGATTTCTGGGGCGGCGACCTCGCGAGCGTGCGCGGCAAACTCGATCACTTGCGCGCGATTTCGGCGGATGTGCTCTATCTCAACCCGATTCATCTTGCGTACACCAACCACAAATACGACAGCGCGGACTACCTCGAAGTAAGCCCTGAGTATGGCTCACGCGCCGACTTGCGCATGCTTGTTGGTGACGCGCACGGGCGCGGACTTAAAGTGGTGCTCGACGGCGTTTTCAACCACGTTGGTCGCCGGCATCGCCACTTCGAAGAAGCGATGCGCGATCCAAACAGCAAGTATCGCTCGTGGTTTTTCATCGGAAGCGAGTATCCAAACGGATACCGAGGCTGGGCGGATGTTGCGAATCTCCCTGATCTCCACGTCGAGCGCGAAGAAGTGCGCGAGCATCTTTGGAACAGCCCCGACAGCGCGGTGCGCTCGTATCTCCGCGACGGCATCGACGGTTGGCGACTCGATGTTGCGAGCGATCTTGGCCCTCATTTCCTGCGCGAATTGACGCAAAGCGCGCATCGCGAGAAGCCGGGTTCGTGCGTTGTTGGCGAGATTTGGAATGCGCCGAGCGGCTGGGAACGCTCGCTTGATGGCATTCTCAACATGAACGCGCGCATGATCATTCTCGACTATTGCCGCGGCCGCGCGGATGCGTCGACGACGAATGAGCGTCTGCGCGACATGGTCGATGACGCGGGTATCGAGTTCGTGCTGCGTTGCTGGACGACGCTTGAAAACCACGACACCGAGCGGCTCGCGCATGTCGTGCCGCACGAAGCAGAGCGACGCATCGCGCATGTCTTGCAGGCGATGCTGCCTGGTTGTCCGAATCTTTACTACGGCCAAGAGGTCGGTACTTCAGGAGGCGCGGACCCCGAAAATCGTGCGCCGATGCGCTGGGATCTTGTGCGCGACGGTCACCCCGAATGGGAGTTCATGCGTGGGCTCTATGCGGCGCGGCGCTCGATGCGCGCGGCATCGAAGGGCGATGTGATCTTCCTCCGCGGTCGCAAGTTGCTCGCATTCTTGCGCACCACCGATCGTGCGCTCGAGAGCGTGCTCGTCGTCGCGAATATGGAAGACGTTGAAGTGGAAGAAACGCTTTCGGTGCGTGACGGCCGCATCATGGCGGGCACGCATTTCAAAGATGCGCTCGCATTTGATCGCCCCGACGCGTTCTCAACGCACGTCCAAATGGGCTTCGCGACGCTGAAATTGCCACCGAAATCGGTGCGTGTTCTTCGCGTGGTTCCGCCGAAGGCGGGTCAACACTCGCCGTACAAAAGGATGCGGTAGGCGAATGCAGTGCATTACGCGCGATCAAACAACAGGGCGCGAACCGAGTGGTTCGCGCCCTGTGATTTCTGCAGAGTTCGCTGTCGCGTGCGTGTTACTCAGCGGCGACGACGACCAGCGAGGCCAGCCAAGCCGAGGAGCGCGATCGCGCCCGGCGCTGGGACAGCGCCACCGATGATGGTGCTCGTCACGTTTTGGTAGTCCACGAGATCACCGTTCGCCGAGTAGATTGTCGAGTCTTGCTCGGCGCCAGTGATTAGAAGAAACGCTGGCATCTGCGAGTTGTTGATCTGGGTGAAGTTCACCGTAAACGAGGTGCTATTGAGGTTCAGAGTCGTGTATCCACCAATGTTGGTGTTCACATGTCCCGCCACGAAGCCGAGCGAACTCAGCGACTGGGTGAGTTGAAAGGTGAAGTTGCCCGTCGCGTTGGTGGCGACGATGTTGTTCCACAGCGCGACCGATGAAGCGGTGAGCGTGAGGTAGTTGCGCTGGGCGGCGGTCTTGTAGTACGGCGTGGTGTCGAACTGGAACGCGCCGTTGCCAAGGTCGCCCGACCACGTTCCGTTGCAATAACCGCCGAACCACGAGTCGACATACGACTCCGAGTAGGTCTCAGCTGGGTTGCCGAGTTCCATGGCGCTGCGCACCATACCGCCGGACGGTTCTGTGAACTGCCAAGGCGTGGCGGAAACATTCGTGATGGTGGTACCAGTTGAGTGGCGCACATTCACAAGGCCACCGGCGTAGAGGTTGGTGAGGCCGTTTGCGTCTTGGAATCGATTCATTGAGATGGTCAAGCTCGCGTAGCCCGCGTGAGCAGCGGTCGAAACGAGGGCGACGGTGGAAGCGACGAGGAATGAGAAAGTCTTCATGGTGTTTCGCAAAGCAGGTGGAATGCTCGAGAGGACGCCTCAGGCACATCGCGTGAGGCCAGTCTGGTCCCTTTGAAAGCGCAAACGCCGCGTCAAACTGGTCACGCTTCCCACGCCTTTTTGGATTTTTAGGCGGCTCGCTCCTCGAGAAACGGCCGCAGCCGCTGCTTGAGCTCGCCATACTGCGCCCTCTATGTCTGCTTCCACCACCTCCGCGGGTTCGTTTTCGACAGCCCCCACAACGACGCACGATCTCACGACGCGAACCGACGGCGTCGCCGCGACCGTGACCCGAGAACTCGCGCGCACGCAGGGCCTCTTGCGACTCGCGCCATGCTGGGTGCCGCGCTCGTTCTTGCAGCCGGGGCTGCGCATCAAGTTGCACCCCGACGACACGTACGCCTTCGGCCTCCACCGCGGCGGCATCGACGAGCGTTGGTTTAGTTCGACAACCGAAGCGGCCAACGACAACCGTACGCCCGACGAGGGACTTTCGTATTGCGTCGTTGGACGCGAGCGTTTCACGTTGCGCCAAGCGGTCGCGGAGTCGGGCGCGGAACTCATCGGAGAGCGACTTTGGTCGCGCTACAAGAAGTGGCCGGTGTACGCGAAGTTCTTCGACAACATGGGGCCGATTCCGCACCACATGCACCAAGACGATGCGCAAGCGGCGCTTGTTGGTCAAGAAGGAAAGCCTGAGGCGTACTACTTCCCGCCGCAACACAATCCGGTGGGCAACAACTTCCCGCACACCTTCATGGGACTTGTGCCTGGCACAACGAAAGCCGATGTGCGGCGTTGCCTTGAGAACTGGAACAAGGGCGACAACGGCATCCTCGATATCTCGCAGGCCTATCGCCTGAAAGTGGGCTCGGGTTGGATCATGGAGCCGCGCGTGTTGCATGCGCCAGGCTCGCTCTGCACCTACGAGCCGCAGTGGGGAAGCGATGTCTTTGCGATGTATCAATCGCTTGTCGAAGGTCGCATGGTGCCGTGGGAATTGCTCGTCAAGGACATGCCGAAGGATCGTCACCGCGATCTCGATTTCATCGTCGAGCAACTCGATTGGGAGAAGAACGTCGATCCGAACTTCAAGGCGAATCGATATCTCGAACCGGTGACTGCTTCGCGTGGCGCGGGCTGGCACGACCGCTGGATTATCTACGGCAAGATGAACGGCTTTGAGTACTTCACGGCGAAGGAACTCACGGTTGAGCCGGGCGCGACATGCACGATCGTCGACGATGGCGCGTACGGGTTGACTTGCGTGCAAGGCACAGGCACGATCAACGGAGAGCCGCTCTCAAGTCCGCGGCTCATTCGTTTCCACGAACTGACGAACGACGAATACTTCTGCACGGAAGCGGGCGCACGACGCGGCGTGACGTTCACCAATACATCGACGGTGGAGCCGCTTGTCTGCTTGCGGTACTTTGGCCCCGAAGTGCATCCCAACGCGCCACGCGTTGGTGCGCATCGAGCGTCGTGAGCCGAACTGCATTGAGCTGAATTGCACTGAACTGCACTGCACTGAACTGAGCGAGGAGAACACTATGAAACTGCACAACGCCATGTGGCCCGGACTCGTTGGCAAAGAGCCAGGCACCGATCATCCGCCGATCTCGCTCGACCGCATGCTCGAACTGACCGCGAAGGCGTCGGTCGACGGGCAGAAGTTCGACGGCGTCGATCTCTTCCTCTTTCACCCGCACACCGATCCCGATGCGAGCGAATCGGACATCCGCAAGATGGCGGACAAGATCGCGGCGAAGAATCTCGCCGTCGGTTCGCTTGTTGCGCCGGTGTGGCCTGGCACCGTCGGCGACAGCGCGATGGGCTCAATCGAGCAACGCGCGAAGTTCATTGATGCTGTGCGCAAAGCATGTCGTATCGCGCGCATCTTGAATGAGCATGGTGTCCGCAAGTACGGCGTCATTCGTATCGACAGCGCGACTGGCACGAAAGCCGCCGCGAAGAACGAGAAGCAAGCGATTAAGCAGATCGCAGCGACGTTCCGCGAGGCAGGCATGGTGGCGGCGGGCCACGGCGAGCGCCTCGCTGCAGAGGGCGAAGTTTGCTGGGCTGGCATGCATTCATGGAAGGCGATGATCTCGCTTCTTGAAGCGGTCGACATGCCAGGAACCGTTGGTTTCCAAGCCGATCTCGCGCACACGTACCTCTACATGCTTGGCGTGAACGCACCAAAGTGCGCGATACTCAAGCCGAGCGGGAAGTCGAAGAAGTACTCGCAGAAGGATTTCGACAAGAATTTCGAGAAGGATTTCAACAGGGCCTACACCAAACTCACCGACGCGCTGCGTCCGTGGACGATTGATTTCCACGTTGCGCAGAACGATGGCACCGTGCACGGAACAGGCTCGCACGACAAGACGGGTCGCCATTGCCCCGCCGATGATCCGAATGGCAAGCTCGACATTCCGGCGTGTTCGAAGCGTTGGCTCGAAGGCGCTGCGTCGCGCGGCATCCGCCACATTTGCTGGGACGGCTGCATGTTCCCAAATGCGCTGCTTGAGAAGCAGGAGACGTGGAACACTGTGTTGCGCGCGATGATTTCGGTGCGAAACGCGTTGGCGTGATGCGCACGCGCGACGAAAGTCGCCAGATCCGTGAAACTGTCGAGCGTTGCGTGAGAGCGAACGAAACTCCAGAGTTGAGCCGAAAGAGTTGAGACGAAAGAGTTGAGGCACAGTATGGCAAAGAAGAAAGCACCAGCGCAGTCACCGATCGCGATCTCGACGACGGAACCAGCACCCGCGCCCGCGCGCGAACTTCGCATCGGTCTCGTTGGCTACGGCTTCATGGGCCGCGCGCACGCAAACGCCATTCGCCAAGTGCCGCACTTCTTCAAGACTTCGCGCAAGCCCGTGTTGCAAGCGGTGTGCGGCCGCGACGAAGCGAAGGTGCGCGAATTCGCCGCCGCGTGGGATGCGCGGTCGATCGAGACGGATTGGAAGAAGCTCGTCGCGCGCGACGACATCGACGCCGTCGACATCTGCACGCCGAACGACTCGCACATGGAGATCGCGCTTGCGTGCATCAAGCACGGCAAGATGATTCTGTGCGAGAAGCCACTCGCACTCGACGGCAAGCAAGGCGAAGCGATGGTGAAGGCCGTCGAGAAGGCGAAGTTGCCGAATCTCGTTTGGTACAACTATCGCTTCCTCCCAGCGGTGACGCTCGCGAAGAACATCGTTGCGGCGGGCGAGCTCGGGCAGATCTTCCACTATCGCGCGAACTTCCTGCAGGACTGGACGATCTCGGCGGATCTCCCGCAGGGCGGCACAGGGCTCTGGCGGCTTGATGCGAAGGTCGCGGGTTCGGGCGTGACGGGCGACTTGCTCGCGCACTGCATCGACACGGCTCGTTGGATCAACGGCGACATCGTGTCGGTGAGCGCGATGACGGAGACCTTCATCAAAGAGCGCGTGCATACGGCGACCGGCAAGAAGCAAGCCGTCAAGATCGACGACGCGTGCGCTTTCCTCGCGCGCTTCGAGAATGGCTCGATGGCGGTCTTTGAATCGACGCGGTACGCGCGCGGCCACAAGGCGCTCTACACCTTCGAGATCAATGGTGAGAAGAAGAGTCTCGCGTGGGATCTCCACGATCTCAACCGTCTCTCGTACTTCGACCACGCGGTGCCGGGCGACCGCCGCGGTTGGTCGAGCATTCACTGCACCGACGGCGATCATCCGTACGCAGGCAAGTGGTGGGTGCCGGGCCTTTGCCTTGGCTACGAGCACTCCTTCGCGCACGGGCTGTACGAGTTCCTCACGAGCCTCGATTCGCCGAAAGCGGAGAAGCGATTCCCCGACTTCCGGCATGCACTCGGCACGCAGTATGTGTGCGACGCAGTGCTTGCCGCCGCGCGCACGCAGAAGACCGTGAAGGTCAAGCGCGCCTAAAGCGCGGCGCGTCTAGCACTAGAGCGCGGCGCGTCCAACTACGAGACTCCGCGACACAGCTTCGGCGATCTTGATGCCGTCAATCGACGCTGACAGGATGCCGCCCGCATAGCCCGCGCCCTCGCCGGTCGGGTAGAGGCCGATGGTGTTGAGGCTTTGCATGTCGCCCGAGGTGGGGTCGCTGTCCTTCGCGTCGTCACGCGTGATGCGGATCGGCGACGAGGTGCGCGTCTCGACACCGGTGAGCACCGCGTCGGCGAGGTCGTAACCCTTGATCTCACGTGCGAACGCGGGGATCGCCTCGCGAATCGCGGTGATCGCGTAGTCCGGCAGTGCCGTTGCCAGGTCGGTCAGATGCACGCCCGGCGTGTAGGACGGCAGCACGCTGCCGAATGCCGTTGACGCGCGTCCCTTGAGGAAGTCGCCGACGAGTTGGCCCGGTGCCTCGTACGTTCGTCCACCGAGTTCATAGGCGCGCGACTCCCAGAAGCGCTGGAACTCGATGCCCGCGAGCGGACCGCCTGGGTAGTCGGCCTCGGGGGTGATGCCCACCACGATGCCGGCGTTCGCGTTGCGCTCCGCGCGCGAGTACTGGCTCATTCCGTTGGTGACGACGCGGCCTTCTTCGCTCGTCGCGGCCACAACCGTGCCGCCCGGGCACATGCAGAAGCTGTACACCGAGCGGTCGTTCTTCGCGTGGTGCACAAGGCGGTAGTCGGCTGCGCCGAGCAGCGGGCTGTCGGCCTTCTCGCCATAGCGGCACTGGTTGATGAGCGATTGTGGATGCTCGATGCGGAAGCCGATCGAGAACGGCTTCGCCTCGATGTACACGCCGTGGCGGTAGAGCATCGCGAAGGTGTCGCGTGCGCTGTGGCCAACTGCGAGCACGAGATGGTCGGTTGCGATGCGCTCGCCGCCGGCGAGCACGACGCCGCGCACGCGCATGGTGCGGCCGCCGGGCGCCGGGCCGTGCGCCGGACTTTCGGCGGGCGTCGCGAGGCGCTCGAATTCGATGTCGTCGACGCGTGTGCCGAAACGGATCTCGCCGCCGAGTGCGAGGATCTTCGCACGCATCCGCTCGACCATGCTCACGAGGCGGAAGGTGCCGATGTGCGGTCGACTCGCGTAGAGGATCTCCTCCGGCGCGCCTGCCTCCACAAACTCGCGCAGGACCTTGCGCCCGAGGTGACGCGGATCCTTCACCTGGCTGTACAGCTTGCCGTCGGAAAATGTTCCCGCGCCGCCCTCGCCGAATTGCGTGTTCGACTCGGTGTCGAGTACGCCTTGGCGCCACATGCGGAAGGTGTCCTTGGTCCGCTCGCGCACGATCTTGCCGCGCTCAAGGATCAGCGGACGGAAGCCCGCCTGCGCGAGGATCAGCCCCGCGAAGAGACCCGACGGGCCCATGCCGATGACGATCGGCCGCCGACTCCGCGCGGGGGTGCCTGCAGCCTCGGTCGCCGCGAAGCGGTACTCCATGTCGGGCGTTGGCCGAACGTGCGGATCGGTCTTCAAACGGCGAAGGACTTTGTCTTCGTGCCGCAGCTCTGCGTCGATGGTGTACACAAACAGGATCGACGACTTTTTGCGCGCGTCGACCGCGCGCTTGTAGATTTCGAACCGCAGGAGTTCCTGATCCGAGATGCCGAGCCGCGCGATGATCGCAGGGCGCAGCGCATCCGCGGGATGCTCGAGTGGGAGGCGGAGTTCGGTGAGGCGCAGCATGATGAATTCGGTCGGCTCACGCGCCGTTGAGGGATGCCAAATCGAGCTCAAAGCGGTCGTTGACGTTGCACTTGAGCATGCGCTCGGACGCCGCGATCTGCTGCGGGCTCGGCGAAACACCAACCATGCACATGGTGCCATCGTGCTTGATGAGCGACATCAGAGCATCGAGCGAGTGGTCGGCGTAAGCCTGGGTGGACATTCAGGGAATCCAAAGCGGGTGGAGCAGAGCGGAATGAGGATCGTACCCGTCCTCCCTCTCAGCGCATGCCGCGTGCGGAGTCATACGCGTCCCAAAGTCGCAGCGACAGGCGCATCGAAGTCTCGTACGCGCGCGGCGACGGCCGAATCGTGCCATCTGCACAACTTCGGTTTTCGCAGGCCGCGAGGCCGCGAGCTGATCCAAGATCCAGCTGGGCTCCTCCAAGCTGGTGCGAGGCGCCGCCTGCAGGTCGGGAACAGCGCGGGAATTCTCCCCGCCCACACGCCGCGCATTCCTCGTTATCTTTCCGCGCTCATTCTCGCATGTGCGAGAAGCCTCGTCATTTCCGGAGT
>JAIXVI010000070.1 GCA_027483065.1 Planctomycetaceae bacterium | reverse complement strand
GACGACTTCCCCGCGGCGCGCGCGCACATTCTCGAGCGGTACTTCGAACCACTGTGCGCGTACGTGCGATCGTCGCAACTGCGCGCGTTCGGTGAACCCGCGGATCTCGTCAACGACTTCCTCACGCATCGCGTGACCGACCCGGCGTATCTCGCGCGTTGGGGGTCGAGCGGGCTTCCGCTTCGCCGTTGGCTTGCGAACGGTTTGCTGATGCACACACGCAACGCGGCACTCGCCGCGCGGCGACGGCGCGAACTCTTCGCAAACGGCGGTGCGTCGCAAAGTGAACGGCCGACGGGAAAGAGCGCGCCACGTTCGGTCGACCCAGCCGAACTCACGGCTGCGGATCTCGCAGCGAGTGCGTCGAACGCGCAGTCGCTGCACGAAACCGACGCCCTCCTCGCGCTCGAACGCGCGTGGGCGATCCGCACGGTGACCGAAGCGCATGAGCGCATTCGCACCGAGCTCCAAGCGGAGGGCCGTGCCGCGTGGTGGGAGTTGTTTCGCCTGCACACGATCCACGGGATGAGTTACGCGCAGGCATCGCCGATCGTTGGCATCGCGCCGACGAGTGCGTCAAGTGTGCATCGACAGGTGGTCGATCGCTTGCGCGCGGCGCTCCATGACATCATTGCGCGCGACGGCATCGGACCAGACGACGTCGATCGCGAACTCGCATTGATGCAGGATCTGCTCGGGTAGACGTCGCGGCGTCGGGCGCGAAGTTGTGTGCGGGGTTCGGGCGCGCGCGATCGTTCGGTACGATTTCCCGCGATGGCCGCGCGTGAACCAACCGATGCGAACGAGACGCCGAACGCAGATGCAAGAGTCGCGGTGAATGCCGTGGCGACTTCCACAGCGCCTCACCTCACACCGATGTGCCCAAACTGCGGCTACGACCGATCAGGTCTTGAGAGCGCGAGCCTTTGCCCCGAGTGTGGCGCCGAAGGGCTCGAGGGTGCGTTTGTGCTTGTTGGTCAAGCTCGATTTTCACGCACCATCAACATTGTTGCCGCTGCGTTGTGCGGCCTGTTCGCAACGACTCAACTCGTCAGCATCGTTGGTCGGATTGGAAATCCGACCATGCGCCAAATTGGCGGCGCGATGCGTCCGAACTACGTCGACCCTCCACCTTCCGTGGGCGACTTCGTTTCGCTCGCAGTATCCGCGATTCCGTTTCTTGTTCTCGTGTGGCAACTTTGGATCGCCCGCACCGCACCGCAGCGAAACGTCGTGGCGTGGACATTTCATCCAAAGGGTATTGAGATCCGAACGCCCGGCCATCGGAGTTTCATCCGTCGCGAGGATGTTGCGCGGATCGATTGCGCTGACTTCGCTCTGAGTGAGGGTTCGCAGTTTTTGCTGGTGCCGCGCCGATCATCGATGCGCGGCATGATCGGATCGACGAAGGCGCTGTATCTCCTCGGGCCGAAGGAGTTGCGTCGCGCGATGCTGCGGAAGGTGCGCGAGTTCTATCCGCTGTGAGTGGTGCGCGCGCGGATGCTTGCGGAGGGAGGCTCACGAGAATTCTTATGAGAAATCTCGTCGAAGATTTCTGCGTGGAAAAAGTGCCACACTTTTGAGTTGTGAGAGCTTGGCTCGTTAGTCTTTGTGTTGTGTGCCCAAGGTCGACGCTCTTCTGACAGAGCGCATCTTGCGGTGCAGAGCAGCATCAAGAGATTGGGGGAAGGATGACAGCTTTCACACAGGCGGAAAAAGATTTGGCGACAGGTCTCTATCGCGGCTATGCCGATGCGATTGGTCGATCGATCGCGCGATGGGAGCACGACGAGTGGAAACGCGGCATCCCTGAAGTGTTCGTCGCGCTCTACAGCCATCCGTTTGGGGTGGATGTCTCGGTGTTTACGACGGAACGCGAAGCACGTAAGTATCTTCGCGCGGTGTCACACGACCAGTGTCGCCAAGACGGCAAGATCAAGCGCGCCGTCGCACGACGCTTCGGTTGGGCGAAGTGGAGCGACACACTTTTCACTCGACTTTCAGAGGACGCGTTGGACGCACTTATCGACGCATGGGGCGACCTTGCATCGGGCGAAGCGCTTTGGATCTCGCGATGCGCGGTGGAGCGAGAGTTCGCGCGACGAGCTTGGCGACAGGAAGCGGCGCGTGCGGATGGGAGCGTTGGAGAATGCGGAACGGAGCACATGGGTGATCATGGGGATGATCATGGGGATGATCATGGGGATGATCAAGCGGAGACAGAGACTGAGGCGAGTGCGGTGTGTACGGCAGTGACTGTTGCGCACTGCGCGTCTGACAACACGAGGATCGAGACGAAGGACCCCGTAAGGGACCCCGTAAGGGACCCCGTAAGGGACCGCGTGAGGGACCGCGTGAGGGACCGCGTGAGGGAGCCTGTCATGTGAAGTCATTTCACATCGCATGTGATGTCGCGACGGAGGTCGCCCACACTGGACCAGTCGCGGAAAAGGAGTCCACGCGACAGCGCGGCGTTGTTGTTCAACGTCGTTGTCGTCGACTAGACCAAGCGTTGGCGGTCTACGGCGCGGTCACTCCGGCCATCCTCACAGTGGTCACACGCTCGAATGCCGCACTTGGACTCGCACGTTGCGTCTACGCAGCTGGCGGTACCGCGCGTGCTGCCGCGTTACGCACAACGACGCCGAGTGCGGCGCGCACCGCGACTTCGCCCCAGCCGGTCTCGGTATCGATGCGCTCGACCTCGTTGTCCGTGACGGCGGTCACACGCCGTCCTGCGAGATGACGCGTGAGCGCCCAGCCATAGACCTCGTCCGCGATTCGTGCAGGCATGTCTTCTGTGACAACCGCGCGCACCAACGTGCCGTCGATACGGGCAGTCTCATCGAGCTGTGCACGCATCACAAGGGCACGTACGAACTGCTCGGCAACGTCATCGATCGTTCGCGTGAAACGCTCGATCGGAGCGTGAGCACTTTCGTCGACAACAAAACCGTGACGGGTCAGCACACGGGTGATCGCGATCCGAACTCCAACGGCATCGCTTCGGAGGTGGATCATGTGATCGAAACGGTGTCGGAGCTGGTAGCCGATCTGTTGCGTGAGATGCGCCGTGGCGATGAGCGTGAAGTTTCCATCGATTCGTGGGAATGACGGAGGCGATCGTCGTGGTGTCGCGTCGATCTGGAATTCGTCGATCGACTTCTTCTTGCGCGTCGCTGGCATTGTGGGCACACCAGTATCACGCGCGAACGAGCCAGTCCCACGCGTCGTCTTGCGCGCGATGTACGACATCAAGAACTGTTCGTCTCCACTCGACATCAGTTCGATGTGTCGAATCAGGAGTACACCTTGGTTGCGCACCTCGCGAACCGCGCGGCGGAGCATCTCTTGGTCAACACCATCCAAGAGATCGAGTTCGACGAAGTTCTTCGGCGCGAGATCACGAACGATGGCACGCGCGACGAGTGTGGTTCCACATCCCGGTGGACCATGGAGAAGCACATGGTCGAGCGGGCGATTGCTCGCAAGGGCGTTCTCCACGAGTCGCTCGAGAACGCGCGTCACGCCCACCGAGCTTGCGAAGTGGAACAGGGTCGGTGTGGTGAAGACATCCGTCCGGAGATCAGGAACGGTGCGCAGCTTCGGCGCGTCTCCGCGCTTCGCAGGCTGCTCGTTAGCCGGACCTGTAGCGCTTGAGTTGACGGGCTCTATTCCTACGGGCTCATGCTCTACGGGCTTGAGTTTCACGGGATCCGCGCTCGATCGAGCATCAGTCTCGGTCGCGCCTGAACTCTCCGCTAGCGTGTCGAGTGTTGTCGTATCGCAGATCGGCGACAGGCAGAGAGGATTCGGACTTGCCGTGCACAGTTCCACCACGTCGGCTGCGAGGTTGTCCGGCTGCATGACATGCTCAGAGCAAGTGTCTGCAAGATCGATCTCTCGCCGGCGATCAACGATCTTCGCCGGAGAGGTTTCGGGCGCCGTACACGAATCGCTTACCGCATCGTTCAACTCAACGGTGTTGATCTCGGTGACTCCAATCGCCTCGGAGGCTGTCGCTGCCATCCCGTTCGTCGCAACATCCATCGCGCCGCCGCCGATGTCGGTAGCGAGGCGCTGCGCAACCTCTTCGACCATGTTCTGCGGCGCGTTCTTCTCGCCATTTCCACCCTGCACGCCATCGCTCATGCTCAGCCTCCTTGTTGAGTTTCGATGTTGAATCTCGGTTGGATTTCTCTTCCGCTGCTGACGCCCACGCTGCTTGCATCCGTTCAAGCGCTCCAGCGGTTAAGCGCTCACGCAGCCACGCAATCGCGCACGATCACTCTGCCTGAATCACCCGTAATCCAGCTCCTCCCCTGCACATTTCGCTCTTCAGCCCAGAACGTCCCACCACGCGCTTCGTGCATGGACGCACACACGTCACATCTCGACACGTCGAACTCCCACGCAGTGCGTGCGTCCATCGTTTCCACCCTGATCTGTGAAGACACTTTCCGAACGACTTCCCTGCCGATGATTCTGCTCAATGATTGTTCAAGCCTTCGTCAGGCTCGTCGAAGTGCAGAGTTGTGTTGGTGGGCGATCGAAGAACGTATTCGAGAGGTGTTGGTTGAAACACCCCGAGGCGAGTACCCCGAGTTGAACACCCCGAGGCAACACCCCGAGTCGCGACGACATGCGATCGCCATCGACAACGTCTTCTCTCGCCCAATCAAACTCAGCTCTGCAAACTCGTCGCGCGACTCCCTCCGCGGCGGCCGCGATGGTAGGAGTCGATCGCGCGAAAGCAAGTGTCAAGACAAAGCGATTCGTACTGAGCGGTGCGGGGTTATTTTGACGACGCGCAGGAGCGAGCGCGTGCGGTTTCGTGGCACCGCCCTTCCGCAATCCGCGATCGCGCCGTGCTGTCCATCCACCAACAATCCACCATGCCGATGACGACACGAACGCCGCATCGAGAAGCTTGCAACACCTTCCCGAACGCGTCTCAAAAGCACGCCGCCCGTCTGAACCCGCGGGGCCGTGCGGATTCAGTCGGGCGGACGTGACCTGTCGTTTCGCGGATGGCACCTGATTGGTTCCACCCTGCGCAGCAGTTCTTCGTGATCAGCCGGCCACGCCTTCGAGGTTCACGAGCACGCGCGTGTTGTCGCCGAGGACACCCTTCTCAACGCCGTAGTTCATGCCGAAGTCGCTGCGCTTGACCGAGAAGGTCGCCTCAACGCCCGCGCGCTTGCCCATCATGTTCGAGTGACCGGTGACTTCGATCATCGCGGTCACTGGCTTGGTCATGCCGTGCATCGAGAGATCGCCCGTCACTTCGAACATGCCGTTCGCGCCCTTCTTGATGCCCGTCGACTTGAACGTCATCGCTGGGAACTCAGCGGCGTTGAAGAAGTCTGGGCTCTTCAAGTGACCATCGAGCTTTTCGTTCGCGGTATCAACGCTCTCAATGGCGATCGAGATATCGAACGCGGTTGGCGCGCCCGCGGCATCGAAGCTCATCGAGCCGGAGACGTCGTTGAAGCGGCCCCAGAATTGGCCAGCACCAGCGTGCATGACGCGGAAGAACGCGCTCGAGTGCACGTCATCGATCTTGTAGCTACCCGCGGCATCCGCCTTCGCAGGCGCAGCGGCTGCGGGCTTCGAATCCTGCGTGGCTGCGATGCCAACGACCGCAAAGGTCGCGAGGGTTGCGAGAGAGAGAGCGCCAATCGTCTTTCCAAACATGCAATGTCCTTTCAATGGCTCGGTCAGAGCCTCAGATGCCTACTTCGCCGGAACCGTGGTCAGCTACGAATGCCGCCGCGGGCGCGGACGATAGGTTCGTTCGCAACCGCCGGATGGACGCACCTCGGAACTTGCTGAACCCTTACACGCGGCTCGGTCGATAGCGCTCGCGTGGGTACGCCGCTGGTCTCATCCCTCTCATTGCTCTGGTCAGGCCCACTCGAGTGGCTGAGCGTTGGCCTCCTGATCGTCGGCGTGTTGTTCTTCTGGCGTGGTCGCCGGGGTCGGCGCTCTGACCGACTGCACTGTGTGAAATGTCTGCACGCCTTGGCGCAGACTTCTCTCGCCGAGATCGCGCCTGACGCCTGCTGCGCGGAGTGTGGACACCCGCTCTCGAGTGCTTCCGGTTCGTCGCGCGGCGCGACCAAACGCACAAGATCCAGTGTTCGAACTTCCCTCCCAAGGCCGTTGATCACGTCAATCGGACTGTTTCTCGCCTGCGCGGGAGTGGGTTTCTGGCTTTACAACGGGGCTTTGGGCGGACTCGGGCGCCTTCTTCTGCCTCGATATCAAGTGAAAGAGACACAAACACTCCTCGGCTGCGAGGTCACGATCTCCAAACCCCGTTGGGCCGATGACTTGGCTTCTCCGATCGTTGAGATCCGGCAACGCGGCCGAGTGGTCTTCGCGTCCGCCATGACACACCCGACGGTTGGAAGCGCGCGGCTCCAAGACCCGCTTTGTGAGGAACCAGTCTCGCTCCTCTGGATTCGATCCGACTCGGGTGGGTCCCTTGGCCTGAGTGAGACGTTCACCTTTCGCGTTGGCGACGCAACCTCCGACGACACCGGCTACCCAGACTTCCTTCCGTACGCCGTACTGCACGAGGGCTCATTCGCGAAATCCGATCCTGAGCAGCCTGAGTCCGATGTTTGGATCGCCTACGAGTTGGCCTATAAGTATTGGCTGACGACCGGTGTAAACAGCCCGACCATCGCGATGCGAGGAACGCCGACCCCGTCGGGGATCGTGTGGAACAGCCCCGACGAATCCGAGGCGCCCAACGCGGATGCGCTCGAGGCGATCGCCGGCCGCGTGCGCGCGCTCGCGTCAGCGACCGAACCCGAAATGTTCACCAGCGCGCACTGCGACCAAGCGCTCGGACTCGTCCTCGATGCATTTCTCGAACTCGTCTACACCGGCCGTGCGCGCGATGCGTGGCCATTTCTTCGCGCACGCTACGAGGATGGGCTCGGCACATTGATGACCGCGTCACAGCGCGCCGAAGTTCCGCGGTCGCTTGATGCGCTCGAGCGAGCCATTCTGGAGCAGATGCAACGATCGAAGTTCATTCAAGAAATCCTCCGCCGCAATGGCGGCTCGATCGCGCCACCAACGGATTCATCTTCCGCGCCGATATCGGCCCAATGAGCCCGGCTCCGTTTCGCTCGGCAACTTCGCGCTGAACAGCGCTCAGCGCTTCGGTTCACTCCGCGTCACCGTTAGCATGACGAGATGCACGCCTCGCTTGCGTCGTTCATCCTGACCCTGCCGATTTCATGCCTGGCATCGACGCCAGTGATCGCGTCCACAACCGTGCCGCCGTCCCAACACGGCGACGGTTCGGCCGCGAAGGCGAACGCAGCAATTTCGAACGCACCGAAAGTCGACGACGCGGCGTGCAAGATCAAGCCAGTCGCTGGCCTCGCGAAGTCATCAGTCGCGCTTTACCCACTGCTTGATGATCCCGTCGCGTTCGCGATCGATGAACGCGGCGACTTCTACTTCGCCGAAAGCGATCGCCAAGACCTCGGCGTCGAAGACAACCGACACAGTTCGTACTGGTTGCTCGACGACATCGCGTGCGAAACGGTCGAAGACCGACTCAAGATGTACGAGAAGTGGGCGTCGAAGCGCGAAGGCGGCATGGCGTACTACTCGAAGTATGCCGATCGCGTGACGAAGCTCGCCGATCGCGACGGCGACGGTGTGCCTGAAACGCGCACGCTCTTCGCCGGTCCCTTCAACGATCCGCTTGATGGAACAGGCGCGGGGCTTCTCGCGCTCGATGGCGACATCTTCTACACGAACATTCCGCATCTCTGGCGACTGCTTGATCGCGATGGCGACGGCGTTGCGGAAGTCGTCGCGAAGGATTCGTCGGGTTACGGCGTGCGTGTTGCGCTGCGCGGCCACGACATGCACGGACTCGTGCTTGGGTACGACGGCAAGATCTACTGGTCGATCGGCGATCGCGGTTACCACGTGCGCACGTCGGACGGCATGTTGATGCACGATCCGCGCTCCGGCGCCGTCTTCCGCATGAATCCCGATGGCAGCGAGCTCGAGCTCTACTGCACGGGCTTGCGCAATCCGCAAGAACTCGCGTTCGACAACTACGGCAACCTCTTCACCGGCGACAACAACTCAGACGGCGGTGACAAAGCGCGTTTCGTCTACTGCATGGAAGGCGGCGAGACGGGTTGGTCGATGGACTACCAAACGCTCGAGGGCGCGAATCAGCGCGGGCCGTGGAATCAAGAAGGCATTTGGCATCTTCGTCCCGATCTCGCGCCGCATCGCTTCGAAGGCATGAAGGTGAAAGAGGCGAATCCACTGCAGCCCGCGTGGACGCTTCCGCCGCTCGATCACGTCGGCGCGGGGCCATCGGGCCTCGTCTTCTATCCGGGCCTCGGACTTCCCGATCGCTACCAGGATCACTTCTTCCTCTGCGACTTCCTCGGCGGCGACAGTTACTCGCGCGTCCTTGCATTTGCGGTGGAACCAGTCGGCGCGGGATTCAAAGTCGTCGATGAGCATCCGTTTGTCGAGAACGTGCTGCCCACCGATGTTGACTTTGGCTATGACGGCAAGATGTACATGACCGACTGGGGCGGCGGTTGGGGCTCCGGCGACAAGGGCGAGCTCTATGCCGTGTGGGATCCGCAGAAGATCAGCGATCCGCGCATCGCAGAAGTGAAGCGACTTTTCGCCGAAGGCTTCGCTGGTCGCGACTCCGACGAACTCGCGTCGCTTCTTACGCACGCCGATCGTCGCGTGCGTCAGCGCGCGCAATGCGCGCTCGCTGCGCGCGGTCGCGAAACAACGGCGCTCCTCGGCGACATCGTTTCCGCTTCATCGAATCACTTCGCACGCATCCACGCAATTTGGGCGCTCGGTCAGCAAGCGTCCGCACGACTTCGCGAATCGAGTCCGATCGAAGCACAGTCACTCACGCGAACCGTGCAACCGTGGGAACTCGTGTTGCCCGCGCTTGATGATCG
>JAIXVI010000287.1 GCA_027483065.1 Planctomycetaceae bacterium | reverse complement strand
GCGCATGGCGCGCATGGTACGGCTCGGGCACGGCGGCGACCTTCGGCGGATGCGGATACCTCTCGCGGATGCGGCTACCTTGCGCAGATGTCGACCGCGAAGGAACTCGTCAAGACCGAGCGCCGCATTTTCGTGACGGCGGACACGCACTTTCGCCACGCGGAAGCGCTCTCGATTTTCGGTCGGCCGTTTGAGTCGGTCGATGCGATGGATGACGCGCTGATTGGCGCGATCAACGAAGTCGTTGGTCCGAAGGATGTCCTTGTCCATCTCGGCGACTTCATGGTGAAAGGCGGCGGACGCGCGTGGGATGAAACCGAACTCGCGCACGCAGAACGACTCCGCGATCGCATCGCGTGTAAGCGCATCTATCTCTTGCGCGGCAATCACGACCCGCAAGGAGAGAAGCGCTTCGATCGACTCTTCGAGTCGGTGGATGACATCATCAGCGCGCGCGGAATCGCGGGTGTCGACGAGCGGATCGTTTTGTTCCACTATCCGATCGATCAGTGGCAAGGGCGACCGAACGGCGGGTTCCATCTGCATGGACACGTCCACGGCCACGGCGCGAAACTCGCGCGCCGTTTCGATGTCGGTGTGGATGTCCGTGAGAACGCGATGCGCCCACGCGCGCTCGTTGATCTCATCGCGTCACTGCGCAACGAACCGCCGAGCGGTTTCGTGCGCGAGTGAGGCCGTGCACCGCGAAGGTCGTCGTTGCCGACAGGAATCCAGCACTCACGCGTGCACTGCGCGGCCTTCGGTCGCGAGCGCGGCTTCGTGCAGCGCTTCGTGCATCGTCGGGTGCGCGTGCACGGTCGAGATCACATCTTCGATCGTCGCTTCGACGCGGCGCGCAAGACCCATCTCACCGATGAGTTCCGACGCGTCTTCGCCGATGATGTGCGCGCCGAGGATTTCGCCGTACGGCTCGCTCACGATGATCTTCACGAGACCTTCGGTCGCGCCAACCGCGATCGCCTTGCCGTGGCCCTTGAAGGAGTACTTGCCGACCTTGTACTTGAGGCCCTTCTCCTTCGCCTGCTTCTCCGTCATGCCAACCGACGCGATCTGCGGGTTGCAGTACGTGCAGCCAGGAATCGATGCGTAATCGACGCCGAGGGTGTGGTGACCCATGAAGCGCTCGACGCACGCAGCGGCCTCTTCGCTCGCCACGTGGGCAAGCCATGGCGCGCCGATGCAATCGCCGATCGCGTAGACGCCAGGAATCGACGTCTGGTACGTCGGTTCCTTCTTGTCCTTGTAGTCGGTCCAGATGTGGTTCTTCTCAACGCGCAGGCCGAGCTTCTCGTCGAAGAGGCCTTCGTAGCGGCCCTTCACGCCGATCGCGACGAGGACGCACTCGGCTTCGATCGTCTCGGTCTTCGTCTTGTCGGCGGCTTGTGCGAGGGTGACCTTCGCGCCAGTTGCGGTCTTGTCGATCGCGGTCGTCATCGTGCCGACCTTGAACTCCATGCCCTGCTTCGAGAACGCGCGGAGTGCCGCGGCCGAGATGTCTTCGTCCTCGTTCGGCAGGATCCGGTCGAGCATCTCGACGACGGTGACCTTCGTACCGAACGCGTTGAAGAAGTACGCGAACTCCATGCCGATCGCGCCCGAGCCGATGATGACCATCGACTTCGGCTGCTTCGCGATCGTGAGCGCGTCGTAGCTCGAGAGAATCGTCTTGCCGTCGGACTTCGCGAAGGGCAACTCATTCGGCGCGGCGCCGGTCGCGATCATCACGCGATCTGCCGTGATTTCCTGCGTTTTCTCGCCACCCGTGCCGTGGTAGTAGTCGCTGTCAGCCTTCGAAACTTGAACGCGGCATGGGCCAGCGGAGGTCTTGCCCGAAAGCACCTTCGCGTGGCCTTCGACGTGATCGATCTTGTTCTTCTTGAAGAGGAACGCGATGCCACCGTTGAGCGTGCCCGTGATCGAGCGCGAACGACCGATGACCTTCGCCCAGTCGACCTTCACCGCCGCTGGATCGATTTCGAAGCCCCAGTCCTTGCCGTGGCGGATCGCTTCCATGTAGAGCTCGGCGTTGTGGAGCAGCGCCTTCGTTGGGATGCAGCCCCAGTTGAGGCAGACGCCGCCGAGCTTGCCGCGCTCGATGCAGCAGACCTTGAGGCCCATTTGCGCAGCGCGAATCGCGCCGACGTAACCGCCGGGTCCGCCGCCGATGACAATGAGGTCGTAGTGCTTGGTCGTTGCGTCAGCCATGGGTGCCTCTCCTCAAATTGCTTGATGAACGACGTTGAGTGGTCGCTCATACAGTGTCGTGTGGTTTCGCCGCCGAGCGTTGCTCAGCACGAAGGGTCGAGAGAATAGCGGCGAATGGGGAGCCGTCTCGGATGGTTTGGAAGTCCGTCCGAGAACGGCTGAGGGGTTCCGAGCGCGGAGCGAAGCGAAGCACGAGCGGGTGATGCTGGGCCAAAGGCGACGTTTCGTGTGGCATCACCTCTGGTGATGGCAAGACTCATGTTCTTCTTGGACGCCCAACAGTCGAATTGAGTCGTTTTCGGCGCTCGTTCCTCAAGCCACTACCTCCTGCTTCGCAGGGGGGTAGTGCCACACGAAACGACAAGCGACTCTGTCGTCTCTTGCTCAGGCTTCGCGGCGCTCTGCCTTCGGCCGCGAACCGCGGCTCCCTCTTACGCATCCCTCGGCCCCCTCGGATTCACTTCGAGGGGAGCCGGCCAGAGCGAGCGAAAGCGAAGCCAGTCGCGAGCGCTCAAGCCACGCATCTCGGCCCGCCGCGATTCACTCGCGGCGAGGCCGACGAAAGCGAGCGAAGCGGCGGCCGCGAACCGCAGGTTCGCCCCGCCGCCAGTCGCGAGCGCTTAAACCAACTGCTAGCATCGTGGCCCCGCGGGAAGACCGTCGGTGGGAACCTCCTGCATGCGCATCGCCATCGTCAGCGACATTCACGCGAACCTCACAGCTTTCCAAGCGGTGTTGCGCCATGCGAAGTCGGTTGGCTACGACAAGATGGTCTGTCTCGGCGACGTGATCGGCTACGGTCCGGATCCGGTCGAGTGCATCGATCTCGTGCGCGAACACTGTGAATGGTCGCTCCTCGGAAATCACGATTTCGCGGCGCTGTATGAGCCCACGAATTTCAACGCTGCCGCGCGTGACGCTGTCTTTTGGACGCGCACCCAAACCCTCGAACAGGGCTGGATGAAGCGCCAATTTGCGATTGCGCGAGGGCTCGCGATTCCGTCGCAACGCTCTTCTGCAGCGGCAGCACCAGCTCCTGCGCCGTGCATCGTGGGTTCCTATCGCTATGAACTCACGGAGGGCGGCAAGGTCATCGTTCGCTCGCACATGGCGGGGACGCGCTTCGATGGGCCAACGTCGGTTCCGCTCGCGGAACCCGCCGACCTGCTGACCGTTCAAGACTCCGAGAACTTTGAGATCCGCTACCTTAGCGGCGAATCCGAACTCGTGCTCGGCGCCGACGAATCCGCGCGTTTCAACGCCTGGGCCGCTGCCCCGCGTCACACGCCAAAGCCGCAGTTTGACCTGAAAGTGCACCGCACCGATCCGTTGTGGCAGGAACTTCTTGCCGCGCAGCGGCCGCGCGTCGATTTCATGTTCTCGATTTCGCCGCGCCAGATCCTGCTCGATCGCTACATCTGCGTGCACGCGTCGCCGTCGCGGCCAGTGAACGAGTACCTCTTCCCCGAGGATATTGCTCAGGGAGAGCGCAAACTTCGACGCAACTTCGGTGCGCTCACGCTCGCCGACGCGAGCGGCAATCCACGCCGCGTGAACGCGCTCGTTGGGCATACGCACTGCCCGGGTTTCTTGCTTGAAGAGCGCGATGAAATCGAGAGCCGATTGCGCGAAGCCGCTGCGGTGGGCGCATCGGGACAGACAAGTCTGCTTACGTCAGAGGAGCCGAGTGCGCGTTACGACTGGCTTCCCTTCGATGCGGGACTCACGGAGTGGTCGCCTACCGAACGCGACATGCTTCCGGGCTGTCGCTTCATCTTGAATCCTGGATCCGTTGGTCAACCGCGCGATCACGATCCGCGGTCCTCTTACGCGATTCTTGAGGAAGGCGAGAACGGCGCACCCGATCGCTTCACGTTCTATCGCGTCGAATACGACATTCGCGAGACGCAGGAACGCATCCGCGACCACATCAAGCGTGGAGCGCCGTTGAAAGACTCGCTCTGGCAGCGGCTCGAGCGCGGCGAGTAAATCTCGCGTCCCCGCAGTTTTTCGCGCTTCCGTCGAAGATCGTGCGGGTCGGATACGCTCCGCACCCCCGAGAATCCGCCGCGACCGCAACATGCGGCCGCGCTACGACCTCACGCTTTTTCCCAAACTCACATGTCTCCACTGCTGAAGCGCTTCCTGATTACATCCGCACTCGCGATCGGCGTCGTGTTCGTCGGCATCCTCGTGGCGCAAGGCTCGCCCCGCAAGAAGAGCGATGCTGCGGACACCTCGACGGCTGCGTCGCAAGAAGGGTCGCAAACGACTTCGCAAGCGTCACCCGACGCTGCGGGGTCGGCCGCACAGGCATCGCCCGCTGCGGCGGATTCGAATGCCCCATCGAACACGGCATCAAACACGGCGTCGAACACGGCGGCAGATACCAACACCGCATCGCCCGCAGGCAGCGTCGAAGCTCCGCGCTACACCGCGCGCGTTCCGGCTGGAATGACCGCGCCTGAAGCGCCGCAGAAACTCGGGTCACTTGATCCCTCGGTTGCGCCAGCGCAGTTCACGTTCTCGCGCAACGCTGCAGGCATCGACCGCGTGGTCGCGGCGGACATTTGGCTCACCGTGCAAGACGCCGATCAAGCGCGTCGCGCTCGCGCGGCGAATGATCTCGCGACGCTGCCCGATGAATCGAAGCGTTACGTTCTTGCGGCGTCGACCAACTTCGGCGACGTTGCGCTTCCGGTCCTCGCGGCGCGTGAACTCGAAATCGACGGCGCGTCGGTTTCGGTCTTCGACGCAGTGTGGGCCGAAACGGCGCCTGGCCAATTCGTGACGGAGATTGCCGATGAAAAGGGCAATGTCGTCGCGCGGATGACGCGATCGTTCCGCCTCGGCAGTACCGGTTTCGACCTCGCGGTGGAACAGCGTTTCACAAACCTCACCGCGAATCCGATGCAGGTTCGCCTCCTGCAAAATGGCCCTGGCGATCGACCGTACGACCCGAAGACGCTGACGGAAGTTCGCCGCTACCACTTCGGCTACCTCTTCCCCGAATCGCGCGATCCGTCGCAGTCGTTCGTCAGCGCGAATGGCCAACTTTACGACCGGAGCACGTTCTCGTCGCAGGTCGCGGAAGGTGATCCGGTCGTGTGGCCGAATGAGAAGTCGACGGAAGGCAACTTCACGCTGTCGTGGTTCGGCAGCACCGATCGCTACTTCGCGCTCGCCGTGCACGCGCCGTACGCGCCACCGACCGCTGCTTCGAAGGCGCTCGCAAGCGTCGCTGAAGTTTCCACGTTCTCGAACCAAGCAGCCGGCAAGAGCGAATTGCTCTTCACCTCGCTCTGGAGTCCGAAGGTTGCCGTCGCACCGCAAAGCGATGCTGCGTTTGATCTCGGCCTCTACGCGGGCCCCCTCGACAATCGCATCCTCGGCAACGCTGAGCCGCTTGCTGCGCTCAACATGCGCGACCTCATCGTGTACCTCATGAGCGGTTGCTGCTCGTGGTGCACCTTCGCGTGGCTCGCCGATGGATTGCTGTGGTTCTTGCTCTTCCTCAAGTCGTACGTTGTGTTTGACTGGGGACTCGCGATCATCGCGCTCGTCGTGGTTGTGCGCCTGATCCTGCACCCGATTCAGAAGAAGTCGCAGATCTCGATGCAGCGCTTCTCGAAGGCGATGACGGCGCTCAAGCCTGAACTCGACCAACTGCAGAAGAAGTTCAAAGACGATCCGCAGCGCATGCAGCAAGAGCAGTGGCGTCTCTTCAAGGAACGCGGTGTGAGCCCTGCGGGTTGCGTCGGCGGCATTCTTCCGACCTTCGCGCAGATGCCCATTTGGATGGCGCTTTACGCGATGCTCTACTTCGCGTTTGAGTTGCGCCAACAGCCTGCATTCTTCGGGATTTTCCAGTCGCTCGATGGCTGGCTCTTCCTCGCCGACCTCGCCGAACCCGATCGTTTCCTCAATTTCCCCGCGGTCAATCTCTATTTCTTCAGCGTCTCGTCGCTGAACCTTTTGCCGATCCTCATGGGCATCGTCTTCTACTTCCAACAGAAGTACATGACGCCGCCGATGGCGCCAAACATGACGGATGAGCAGATCGCGCAGCAGAAGATGATGAAGTGGATGATGGTCATCATGTTCCCACTGATGACGTACGCGGCGCCGAGCGGTTTGACGCTCTACATCCTCACGTCGACGTGCGTGGGCATTTACGAAAGCCGCATCATCAAGAAGCAAGTTGACGCCATGGATCTTCTCGCGAAGCCCGATCCGAAGACGAAGAAGAAGGATTTCCTTGGGCGTCTCTACGAACAAGCACTTGCGCGCGCGGATGAGAAGCGCCGCGATTCGGAGCGACGACGTCCGAAGGGGCGATGAGCGTGCGTGAAACGATCGTTGCGGTCGCGTCGCCACCAGGCCGCAGTGCGCGTGCGTTGGTGCGCGTGAGCGGGCCAGCAGCGCGTCGTGCGGCAGAGACGGTATTCCAACAGTCGTTTGACGCGCGTGGTATTCGGCGCGTTCGTGCGCAGCTTTCGGGTTGCACGTTGCCAGCGATCGCGTATTGGATGCCGGGGCCGGCAAGTTTCACCGGCGAAGATTCGCTTGAAATCTCGAGCGTCGGCGCGCCCACAGTGGTGGAGTTGTTGGTCGATGCGCTGATCGCGGGAGCTGAGGCGAAGACTGCGCCGATGCTTGCGCGGCGCGCGCGAGCGGGGGAGTTCGCATTTCGCGCGCATCTTGCGGGTCATTTGTCGGTCGATGAGGCCGAGTCAATCGCCGCGCGCATTGCAGCAACCGCTGACGCTGAACTTGTCGCCGCCGACGAAATCGCGCGCGGTGAACACGGACGGCGCGCGGCGGAGTTGCTTGCGCGCACCGCGGAATTGCTCGCACTCGTGGAAGCGGGCATCGACTTCACCGATCAAGAGGACGTCGTCGCGATTGAAGCGGACATGCTTGCGCGCGGCGCGGAAGAGCTCGCGCGTGAAATCGATCTTGCGCGCGGCGGCGGTGCTTCGCTCGGCGCAAATGCTGTTGCAACGATCGTGCTTGCGGGCGCACCAAATGCCGGAAAGAGTTCGCTCTTCAACGCGCTCGTTGGCCGTACGCGCACGGTGGTGAGCGCGCGTGCAGGTTCGACGCGAGATGCGATTCGCGCGCGACTCACGCTTGGGCTCGGGCTCGAGGCCGATGTCGTTGATCTCGCGGGCCTTGATGTCGAGCTTCCGGCGCAGCTTCGTGCAAACAACTGCGAAATGCAGCAACACGCGGATTCCCGCGCGGTGCAAACATCGGCCGCGATTGCAGAGGCCATGCAGTCGCGCGCAGTGGATGTCCTCAAGAACGCAGACGTCGTCGTGCGATGTACGCCAGCCGGAGAAGCGCCAATCCCGCTGCCGACAACTGTTTCTGTCGCGACGATCGTCGACGTCACAACGAAATGCGATCGGGATCCAGCGCCACGTTTCGGTTCATCAACGGCCGCGCATGGTGCCAGCGAAGTTGTCACAACAAGCGCGCGCACTGGCAGAGGCATCGATGAGCTTCGCGCAACGCTTGCGGCATCGATTCGTCGCGATCACGCGCTTCGATCGGCGCGACTTGCGACGATTCTCCCGCGATATGACGCAGAACTCGCGAACGCCGCACAACTTCTCCGCGAAGCAGCCGATCACGCGCAGCAAGGTTCGAACGAAGGCCGACGCACGCGCGCGCTTCGCGAACCCGAAGTCGTGGCGAGTTTGATTCGTTCGGCGCTCGATGCGCTCGGCGCGATCGCGGGGCCGATGCATCCCGACGATGTGCTTGGTCTCGTCTTCTCGCGCTTCTGCGTGGGGAAGTAGCGTTCGCCGCGCGTCTGCGCGTTACCTTGTCGCTATGTCCGACCTGCGATCTCGCTCCGACAACACTTCCGCGCGCGCGCCACTCGCAACGCACGAGATTGAACTTCGCGTGCGCTACCCCGAGTGCGACCCGATGGGCTTTGTCCATCACGCGGTCTACCCGGTTTGGCTCGAGATGGGCCGCACCGAAATGCTGCGCGCCTCCGGTGGCGACTACCGCGCGCTCGAGGAGTCGGGGGTGTTCCTCGCGGTGGTGCGGCTTGAACTTCGGTATCGGCGACCCGCGCGCTACGACGACCTCGTGCGCGTCCGAACCAGCTTGCTCGCCGCAGGGCCCGTCAAGATCGAGCACGCGTACGAGGTGCTTCGCGGTGAGGAGTTGCTGGTCGAGGCGAAGACGACGCTTGCGTGTCTTGACCGCGAGGGACGCGCGCGGCCCGTGCCGACAGGCTTGGCCCTTGGGGCCGATCCGGTTTCGGCCGAGCACGCCGCCCGGTGAGCGTGTTCCGCTCATTGAGCCGCCAGCCTGCGCAGCCGGCCTGTCGGCGACGGTCGGTGCGTTGAGCGACTTCCGGCGAGCTTCTCGCGCCCCATAAAACGGCCGACGAAGCCGATTGACGGAAGTCCTTGCGGGGGAGGGTGATGAATTCATCGATTTCACGCCAATTTTCGTCGGCGTCGCGCAGAGAGGGTGGGGCATTCCTCTCTTCTCGCGGTCGGGTTCGCCCCCTTCTCCCCCCAACTCCACGGCGAACCGGACATTGGTCTCTCTCCCTTCCCGGGGAGGCAGACAAGGTTTGACAGGGTGGACGGCGAAGTTCCGTCACACGACGAGAAGACGCTTGCGTGGCGTCCCTCCCGTGTTACCCTCGCGCTTGCGGTTGATCAGGTTCCCGCCTTCGATCGCCGCAGACCGAATTCCACGTTTGCATCGCCGGCGCCCCAGTTCATCTGCGGCGCCGGCGATGTTTTTCGACTGTGCGTTTCTCGGCGCCACGCGCTCGAGCCGAGCGATTTCGAGCGATCGCCCTGCGTTATTCGCCTGCGTGTTATTCTTGCGGTCATGACGACTCGTCTTCTCGCCGCATTTGTTCTCGCGATCGCTCCTGTTGCCTGCACATCGATGTCGACGTACCCGCCGACCGCAGGCAAAGCCGTGTCGACACCGAATGTCGCGCCTGGCCCTGAAGTGATGGCTGGCGCGATCAAGGAAGCGCACCGAATCACAGGTCTTGGTACTCCGGTGGTTTTCAATCTTCCCGCTGGACTGCAAGAGTCGACGTGGTCGAAGGTCGCGCGACTCGTCGGTGATGCGAAGCCGATGGAGCCAGGCAGCGAGAACGTCTTCTCTGTGCAGCAACTGCGCATCTCCGGTGGCGTCGCTGAAGTCGATGTCGTGTATCCCGAGCGCGGTGTCTATCAACTCATGACCGTGAAGTTCAAGGGTGGCGCGGCGCTTCCATGGCGCGTGGATTGGGCGTATCGCTGGGTGATCCCCGCGACGGCGCCAATCGCGAACACGCCTGAGACGATGTACGCGAAGAGTGAGGCTGCGGCGCCGACGGCGCCTGCGACGAACGAGCCCGCACCGACGACTGAAGTCGTTGGCGAATCGACGACCGAGCCTGCGTCGGCGACGAATCCTGGCGAGTGACGCCATAGTCGCGAGCGCTCGATGTTGTCGCGGTCGCCGCTGCGGCGGCTCCCTCTGGCGTGCTCCACGCCAGAGCGAGCAAGTTGCGAAGCAGGTTGCGAGTGCTCGATCACGAGCGCGGAGCGAAGCGAAGCGCGAGAGGATGATGTCGGGCGAAGCCGAACGTTTCGTGTGGCATCACCTGTGGTGATGGCAAGACTCAGGTTCTTCCTAGACGCCCAAGAGTCGAATTGAGTCGTTTTCGGCGCTCGCTCCTCAAGCCACTACCTCCTGCTCCGCAGGGGGGTAGTGCCACACGAAACGACGAGTGACACCGACGTCGCTTGCTCAGGCTTCGCTGCGCTCCGCCTTCGGCGATGTACGCCAGAGCGAGCAAGTTGCGAAGCAGGTTGCGAGCGCTCCGTCACGTGGCGCATCTCGGCCCCCGAGGATTCACTCCTTGGATTCACTTTGGGGGAGCCGACGAAAGCGAGCTTAGTCGCGAGCGCTCAAACACGACGCATCTCAGCCCGCTGCGATTCATTCGCAGCGAGGCTGGCCAGAGCGAGCAAGTTGCGAAGCAGGTTGCGAGCGCTCAAACACGACGCATCTCAGCCCGCTGCGATTCATTCGCAGCGAGGCTGGCCAGAGCG
>JAIXVI010000284.1 GCA_027483065.1 Planctomycetaceae bacterium | reverse complement strand
GGCGACGAGGTGGTTCTCGTCCAGCCGCTCTATGATGCCTACCTGCCGCTAGTGCAGCGCGCAGGCGGGATCGCGCGGTTCGTCAACCTGACCCCGCCCGACTGGACGCTGCCGCTGGATGCGCTCGCGGCGGCCATGAGTGATCGCACCCGGCTGCTGATCCTCAACACCCCCAACAACCCGGCCGGAAGCATGCTCGACCGCGAGACGCTCGAAGCGGTGGGGCGGCTCGCCGAGCGGCACAACGTGTACTGGCATGACTACACGGTCATCGTCGCGGCAGGTACGGCGGCAGGCGTTGGACTCGATGCGTTGCCGCCCGTGCGCAAGGCCATTGGCGGTGGCGCCGACACAAAGACGATCACGCTCTCCTGCGGCAAGCTGACGACGGGCGTGACGGTCGCGCAGTGGTCCTCAATCCTGATGCTGCGGAACTTGAAGTCGCCGGAGACTTATTTCCAGGCTGCGTTCCGCGTGCAGTCGCCGTGGTCGATCAAGAACCCCGAGGGCGATGATCCGAACCGCGAGGACATCCGCAAGCCTGCCTGCTTCGTCTTCGACTTTGCGCCGACGCGCGCGCTTCGACAGTTGAGCGAGTACGGGATCGGCCTTGCGCCGAACGAGCCGAACCCAGAGAACGCCGTGAAGGAGCTGGTCTCATTCCTGCCGGTGTTGGCATACGACGGTGCCAACATGTCGCAGATCGATGCGGGCGGCATCCTCGACATCGCGATGGCGGGCACCTCGGCAACGCTACTGGCGCGCAAGTGGGAGTCGGCGCTGCTGGTGAATGTCGACAACGCGACCCTGCAGCGGATCATCGACAACCCGTTGGCAATGGCCGCCGTCGACCGCATCGAGGGCTGGCGTGCGCTCGGCGACAACATCATCGAAACGATCATCAATAAGAGCGATAAGGTCAAGGAGCTCAAGCGGAAGGGCCAGGACAATGACCTCACCGCGAAGCAGACGAAGGAGCTCAGCGAAGCCGAGAAGGAATACAAGTCGAAGCGCAAGCTGGTGCAGGAGAAGCTGATCAAGTTCGCGACGCGCATCCCGGCGTTCATGTACCTGACCGACTTCCGCGAGAACACGCTGCAGGATGTCATCACGAAGCTCGAGCCTGATCTCTTCCGCTCCGTCACAGGGCTCAGCGTGCAGGACTTCCACCTCCTCGTGCAGCTCAAGGTGTTCAACACCGAGCAGATGAATCAGGCGGTGTTTGCATTCCGCCGGTACGAGGATGCATCGCTCTCGTACACGGGCATCGCGAGCCACGAAGGCTTGCGGCAGTGGGGCGGCTGGGACACGGTGGTGGCGAGGGAGTAGGAGTCAGCTCGGTTGCGATGGCGCGCTCCGCCGTTTCGCGATCGGTCTGCTGGCTGCGGTCGAGATACGTTGAAAGAATTGGGAGGCAATCGACTATGCACACGCCACAAGCCATTCTGCTCGAGTCAAGTTATCTCCCGATCATCCTCGGTGTGGTCATGATTTTCGGCGTGGCGATTTGGTTTGCGCTTCGAGGCGGACGTGGGACAGGCGGGGGATTCGGTGGAAGTTCAGGCGAAGCTGCAAGCCGTAGTTCAAAGAGCGACTCAAACCCCTGGCGCAACGGTCATTTCACCCGCGACACGGATTCTCGTGAGAGCCTCGAAACGCGCAGCCCCTTCGATCACGTAGCAGCGGCCGAAGTCCACTTCGCGACTTTCGATGAGCGTCCGCTCGCCGACGTTGAACGAGCCTTCGATGAACTGCTTCTCCGCGGCATCTTCGCGGTCGAGCCCGCGACGCCGGAATCACTCGTCACGGCGCAGGTTCCTGCGCACGCGGGGCCCGTCTTTCGCGCGCTCGCGCGGCGGTTTCGGAGTGTTCGATTGCCCGAGGTCGATGTGACGATCACGCTCCACCGGGGAGAAATTGCGGAGGACGCGATCGGCGGTTGGCGCTTCGCAGCGGAGCCCGAGGAGATCGACATTCGACTCGCGCCGCCCGCTGGCGCCGTCGCGAACGAGAGTGGCGACGTCATCCTCGACGCGACGTGGAGCCCACGCGCAAGCGCCGAAGTCGCGCGTCACTCGACGATCCTCCATTTTCTCGTGCGCGCAGCCGTCGGCGACCGTTTCTGACGGCGCTTCGTGTTGAATATCGCGCTATGTCAACGCGATGTCGCTACTGCAACTCTTCCTCCTACGGCCCCGGCTGCACCAATAGCCCGAATCGGGTCCACGAACACTCAGGCGACGCCGCACGCTGCGAATTCTGCGGCAGCACGTCGTATGGCCCAGGCTGCGTGCATTCCCCGACCAAACGACATCGTCACGGTCCGGGGTCGAAGTGCCGATGGTGCGGACTTACCTCGCTCGGACCAGGCTGCACGAGTTCGCCGTCACGTATGCATGAGCGCTGACGCGCTTCGCTCACGCGCCCGACCCGACTTCGATACAGCGCGCGGCGATCAACGCGCAGGCGCGTGCATCGCTCAACGCATCGTGGTGTTGAAGCGGGATCGAGAGATGCGCGGAAACGCTCGCGAGATTGTGTCGAGCGAG
>JAIXVI010000155.1 GCA_027483065.1 Planctomycetaceae bacterium | reverse complement strand
TACGGACCCTTTAAGCCCAGTGATTCCGATTAACGCTCGCACCCTCTGTATTACCGCGGCTGCTGGCACAGAGTTAGCCGGTGCTTCCTTTGGGTATGGTCATTGTGTTCCTAGACCCTGACAGTGGTTTACACCCCGAAGGGCTTCATCCCACACGCGGCATTGCCCCGTCACACTTTCGTGCATTGCGGAAGATTCGTTACTGCAGCCTCCCGTAGGAGTCCGGGCAGTGTCTCAGTCCCGATGCGGCGGGCCGTGCTCTCACACCCGCTACCCGTCTTAGCCTTGGTGAGCCGTTACCTCACCAACTAGCTGATAGGAGATTCCCCGCTCCCAGAGCGTAAACTTTGCTCTTTCGAGATCATCAGGTGTTAGCCACCGTTTCCGATGGTTATCCCTGACTCCGGGGTACGTAGGAATCTATTCCTCGCCCTTTCGCCACTCGTGTATTGCTACACGCGTTCGACTTGCATGTTTTAGCCATGCCGCCAGCGTTCAATCTGAGCCAGGATCAAACTCTTCAAGAAGATTGAGCAGCTTTCGCTGCATACCGTTGAAGGTTTGCCCGGCCAAACCGACGATACTTTCGTCGGCCGGTCGACTCTTAAACCAGTTAAGAGTGGTGGATGGCAAATCCACCAAATTATTGATGAACATCACTACCAGTCGAATCGGTTACCCGTTCGAACTGACAGTGATCACTGGAATTGATCATTGTCTTTGGCATCACGGAGGATGTTCATCTGTCGTTGCTGTGGCAACGACGGGATTTGCGCTTTCAACAAGGGCCGTGCCCGTGTTGTTGCGCGAAACATCCTCGCGGCATTCCAACTGCTGACTTGTCAAAGAGAAGCGCGGGAAACCCGCGTTCCCGCAACCGGAATCGGTCGCGGGTCGGGGAGTTTAGCGAAGCCGTCGACGCTGTCAACCCCTTTGCACGACTCCGCGTCGGCAAATCCTCTCAGATTTCAGGAGCGTTCCGCCTCGCGCCCGAGAACCCAAGGTTCAGTGCCTGCAAAGTCCGGAAAGTGCCATTATTGGGACTTCAAATGCGTCAGAGACCAACTTGCGTGCCGTTCACTGAGGCCTCGAAGACGTTCACAATCCTCGCTTCAGAACTTATCCACATTTTTACCGGGCATTTTGCGCTCTGTCAAACCGTTCAAGCTGAAGACATGCGAGATATCGGATGTGGCTTGACTCGCTACCTTCATTTCTCCGGATCTTTGCGCCTCAGGCCGCTTCGGCGCGGCGGATCAGACACAGCGCACACCGCGAGAGAAACCGACTTCGCACCCTGTTTCAAGAGGCAGTCGGCCGCTTCTTCGCTGCTCGTGCCGGTGGTGCGGACGTCATCGACCAACAAAACATGTGCGTTCGCGAGCGGGACGAGTCCATGGCCGCCCCCTGATGTGTGGCTTCCCGCCTGCGAGCGGAGGACCAAACGAAGCAAGGCCGCCGCCGGGTGCGCCCAGCGACTTGGATACCGAAACTCGTAGCGACCACGATTCGCGAGACGTTGAGTTCGCGTTGTCCCTGCCTGGCGCACCGCAAGCCGCACCCGCAGATGTCGCTTCACCGGTCGGTTGAGCGACGCGCCAAGCGCGTCCGCAAGCTCTCGCGTGTGATCGATACCGCGCATCCATGCCCGCGACCAATGCACGGGCATGGGAATGATGGCATCTGGCATCGGGAGGCGATTCTCGTCGACCGCCGCCAGTACTTGAAACGCAAGCGCCTCACCAAGCACGTGTGCCATAGCAACCCAGCAACGGCTCTTCACCGCCGGAACCCACTGCGAGAGCGGCGGCGCGTATCGACCCAAACGAACAGTGGCGTGCAAGCGTGAGGCTCGCCGACGGCACTCACCGCAATCTCCTACTCCGCACTCGTACTTCGACACCGTGACTCCACAGCGAACACACGCGTGGCTGACCGATTCAGGCTGCCAATCTTCAGCGAGCATCAGCACTCTCGGGTCCGGAAGTCGGCTGCCGAGAATGTGCTGTTCAAGTTTTGCGATGCGCGGAATGAGACTCCGGCTCAGCCGAGGCTTCGGTCCTTGCCGAACCGAATCCACGCCTTGGCTAGGTATCCGAGCGCGCGTGTGCTCGAGCCCTTCGTTTGGCCAAAAGTCCGATCCAACGTATCGACGATCCATCTTTCCCTCCTAACGACAACACGTGCATGCAAGGACAGCGACGAATGGTGGTCCGAGGCCAGCAACGAAAGTCGGTGCAGCCAATCCGGCAAACTCGTCTACGCAATCGAACATAGCGCCGAGGATGTGTCGAAACGCAGCGTTGACGCGTATCCGTAAAAACACCGCGGAGACACGTTTGTGCCTCCGCGGTGGTCTATTCGTTGCGAGTGATTACTTGGCAGCCATCATGCGACGCAACACCGTATTGAGAATGCCACCGTTGCGGTAGTACTCCACTTCGACCGGCGTGTCGACGCGGCAGAGCGTGTTGAATTCGATCTTCGTTCCATCAAGTCGCGTCGCGATCACCTTGATTTGCTGACGTGGCTTCAGGTCAGACGGAATGTGGACGTCGAAACTCTCGTCGCCCTTGAGCCCAAGGGAATTGCGATCTTGACCTGCGAGGAACGTGAGCGGCATGACGCCCATACCGACGAGGTTCGAGCGGTGAATGCGCTCGAAGCTCTCGGCGACGACGACCTTCACTCCGAGGAGGAACGTGCCCTTTGCAGCCCAGTCGCGCGACGAACCCATGCCGTAATCCTTACCAGCAAGGACAACGAGCGGGATGTTCTTCGCCTTGTAGTTGACGCTCGCGTCGTAGATCGACTTCACCTGACCATCGGTGAAATCAGTCGTCACGCCGCCGGTCGTTCCAGGTGCGAGTTCGTTCTTGATACGCGTGTTCGCGAACGTGCCGCGGGTCATGACGCGGTCGTTGCCGCGGCGCGATCCGTAGCTGTTGAACATCGCAGGCGTGACGCCATGCTCAACGAGGAACTTGCCCGCAGGGCCATCCTTCTTAATGTCGCCAGCGGGCGAGATGTGATCGGTCGTGACCGAGTCACCCAATTTCGCGAGGCAGCGCGCACCCGCGACGGATGCGATCGTTCCCGCTTCCTTCTTCATGTCGACGAAGAACGGCGGCTCTTGGATGTAGGTGGACTTCGCGTCCCACGAGTACATCTCGCCACCACCGGTAGCGATCTTCTGCCATGCGTCCGAGCCCTTGAAGACGTCGGCGTACTCCTTCTCGAACTGAGCACGGGTCACGAACTGGTGGACAGCGTCCTCCACTTCCTTCGCCGTTGGCCAGATGTCCTTGAGGTAGACCGGCTTACCGTCCTTGGTCGTTGCGATGACGTCCTTCTGGAGATCGATGTCGACCGTGCCCGCGATCGCGTACGCAACGCAGAGCGGCGGCGAAGCGAGGTAGTTCGCCTTCACATCTTGGTGGACGCGCGCCTCGAAGTTTCGGTTGCCCGAAAGGACGCTCGTCACCGCAAGATCGCCTTCCTTGATCGCAGCACCGATGTGGTCGGGAAGTGGACCAGAGTTGCCGATGCACGTCGTGCAGCCGTAGCCGACGGTGTTGAAACCGACCGCGTCAAGCGAGGCGGTCAGGCCCGCGGCGTCCAAGTACTCAGTGACGACCTTCGAGCCTGGCGCAAGCGAGGTCTTGACCCACGGCTTGCGTGTGAGACCGAGCGCAGCTGCCTTCTTCGCGACGAGACCAGCGCCGATCATGACGCTCGGGTTCGACGTGTTCGTGCAGCTCGTGATCGCCGCGATGACGACGGAGCCGTGCTTGAGTTGATACTCGTTGCCTTCCTGATCACGCACGCTCACGCCATCGGCGGCGGTCATCGACGTCGCATTCGGAGTCGCAGCGCTCGCGCCCTTGTTGTAGATCTTTCCAAGATCGCGACGCCAACCCGACTGCATATCGCTCAGCGCGACGCGGTCTTGCGGACGCGCGGGGCCTGCGAGCGAAGGCACGATCGTGGAGAGATCGAGCTCGAGTTCGCTCGAGTAGACAACCTTCGAATCGTCCTCGCGCCAGAAGCCATTCTGCTTCGCGTACGACTCAACGAGTTTCACAAGACCTTCAGGTCGACCCGAGAGGCGCATGTAGGCGAGTGTCTGCTCGTCGACGGGGAAGAAGCCGATCGTCGCGCCGTACTCCGGCGCCATGTTGGCGATGGTCGCGCGGTTCGCGAGCGGCATCTCGGCAAGACCTGGCCCGAAGAACTCGACGAACTTGTTCACAACGCCGTGCTTTCGCAGCATTTCGGTCGCGCGGAGAACAAGGTCGGTCGCGGTCACACCTTCGGGGAGCTTTCCAACAAGCTTCACGCCGACAACTTCGGGGATCAGCATGTAAATCGGCTGGCCGAGCATGACTGCCTCGGCTTCGATGCCACCGACGCCCCAACCAACGACGCCAAGGCCGTTGATCATTGTCGTGTGCGAGTCGGTGCCGACGAGCGAGTCGGGGAAGAGGACGCCGTCCTTCTCCCACACGACCTTCGCGAGATACTCAAGATTGACTTGGTGCACGATGCCCGTCGCGGGCGGTACCACGGAGAAGTTCGAGAATGCGCCTTGACCCCACTTGAGGAACTCGTAGCGCTCCATGTTGCGCTCGAACTCCTTCTCACCGTTGATCGTGAGCGCGACATTCGAGCCGAACGCGTCGACCTGCACCGAGTGGTCGATGACAAGGTCGCACTGGACGAGCGGGTTGACCAACTTCGGATCGCCGCCGAGGCGCTTCATCGCAGCGCGCATGGCGGCGAGGTCGACGACGCACGGCACGCCAGTGAAATCCTGCAGCACGACGCGGCCGGGCATGAATGGGATTTCGTTCTCGCCGACGTTCTTCGCGTCGTAGCTCATGAGCGCCTTGAGGTGCTCTTCGGTCACGACGAAGTCATCGAAGTTGCGCAGGCAGCTCTCGAGCAACACGCGAATCGAGATCGGCAACTTGCGGAAGTCGCCGAACTTCGCGAGGGCGTCGAGCCGGTAGTAGTGCTTGGGGCCGTAAGCGGTATCGATCGAGGCGCGCGCGCCGTAGCGGTCTTGGGTGGTCATGGGTGGTCCTGAACTTTCGGGGCGGCGAGTATAGGGCCGCCGCGACACTCTTCAGGGCTCCGATCCGGCCTGACTCAACCGCGGCATCGCCCATGGGAGGGCGAGAAGCGGCGGGATTCCAACCACGATCGATACGAGAAAGAACCCCTGATAACCAAGTTGTTCGACGAGCAGTCCGCTGGTCGAGGCCACGAGCGAACTCGCGAGATACATGAGTCCGGAGAGGATCGCGTACTGCGCGGCGGCGAGGCGCGGCTCGCAGATCGTCATGAAGTAGGCGACGAATGCGGCGCTCACGAGCCCGTTGCAGAGGTTCTCGACGATGACGAGTCCTGCAAAACCGAGAAGCGACGGACGCGGCACGAACAGCGGCTGCGGTGCGACTCCGAAGCCTGGAAGAACGCCCGCCCACGCTGTCTCGCCCCGACCGAACGCCTCAAGCAGCAGGTAGCCCGTATTTGACGCGATCTGCAGTACCCCAAACACCACGAGCGCACGGAAGAGCCCCCAGCGCTTGACGAGAACACCGCCGACCACCGCGCCGAGGATGGTCATCCCGAACCCGAGAAACTGTCGGATGGTGCCGATGGCCTCGACGCTGAATCCGAGCTCCTGCCGGAGAAATGGCATCGTCATCCGATTGCCGAGGAGATCCGGCAACCGGAAGAGAAGCGCGACGAAGAGCACAACCGCGATGCGCGGCCCGAAGGCGCGCACGAAGGCAACAAACGGCTCGATCACCGCCTGACGGATCGTCGTTGGACGGCCTTGACGCGCGGGCTCCGGCGCAAGTGCTGCGGCCAGTACGCCGAGAAGCATTGCAGCGCCACCCGCCGCGACCGCGACGCGCCATCCCAATGCGCGCGCCGCGACGTCACCTTCGGGACCGAAGAGCAGCGCGATCCTGCCATGAAGCATGAGGATCGCCGCGCCGATCGAAACGAACGCGACGCGGAATCCAAGCACGTAGGCACTCGCGGCAGGTCCCTCTTCTCCCCCACTTGCCGCATCGGTTCGATGCGCGTCGACCGCCGCATCGAGCGTTGCAGAGAGTGCAGCAATCGCGAACCCAATGACTGCGGCGGGAAGCACCGAGACCGCGGCACTTTCGGGGCCAACCCAACCGAGGAGTGCAAAGGCGATCGCCAGCAGGATCGAGAAAAGTGCGATCCAACTGCGGCGCGCGCCGAGCCACGCAAAGCCTGGCGCCGCGAAGCGATCAAGAAGCGGCGCCCAAAGCAGCTTCAACCCGTACGGAAGCGTGACGAGCGAGAGCCAGCCAATGTCTTTCGGGCTGAAGCCTAAATCGGAGAGCCACGCAGAGAGCGTGTCATTCAGCAACACATTGGGAAGGCCGCTCACGAAGCCGAGCAAACCGATCGAGACGATGAGTCGCGAGCGAGTCGCGGGATCTCGACCTTCGAGTGATGAGCGTCCTTGCTCCATGTGCGCAGCGTAGTAGATCGGAAAAAGACACGCGCCCGACCGAAGCCGGGCGCGCGTGTTTCTTCAAACCAAGGTTCTTCAGAGCGGTCCTCGTTCACACAGTTTCTCAATCCGAGCAACCGACGACTTCGCTTCTCATCACGGCGTGTTGACGATCTTCCAAGGCGCCGGGATGCGACGGACGAGGTTCGAAAGCACGCGTTCCTCACCGTCCATGAGCCAGATGAAGACGTCACCGGTCTGCGTGTCACGCCAGACGAGGTCAGCCTTCATGTTGTCGTTCGCGTCGACGATCGCCTGAATCTCGAAGCGATTGGAAGTTGCCGGCAGAATTTCCTCACTGGATTCACGCGTCGTGCCGTCCATCGTCCAGAGGAAGACGCGGCCGTCGGCGATGCGTCGCCAAACGATGTCCGACTTCAGGTCGCCGTTGAAGTCGCCAGCGCCGGCGCAGATCCAAACCGATGGACTCAAGAGCGTTCCACTCTGAACTACCGCCTCGGTCGCAGTCAATCCGGCCATCGTCCATGCGCGAATGCCGCCATTGGCGTTGCGCCAGATGAAGTCGTCGTCACCGTCGCCATCGATGTCACCGAACGCCTCAAACGTCAGACCGGTCGCCGTACGGATAAGACCGTTGGCACCGCGGACGAGACCATTCATGATCCAGCCGTTCACAGCCTTCGTGTTGGTGTTGTAGAAGACGATGTCTGCATTGCCGTCTGCGTTCAGGTCCGGCGTTCCAAGAACCGTCCACACAGAGCCGATCGTTCCCGGCAGGTTGCCCTTTTCCACCACACTGTTTCCATCCATCAAGTGGATGCGATACTTGTTGGTGGATGGATTTCGGTAGAGAAGATCCACGCGTCCATCGCCGTCAAAGTCGCCGATGGTGATGAGAATGAACCCTTCGTCTGGACCTCCGACAAGCGGACCGTCATCACCGATGCCCGCACCGCCGAGCATCCAGAAACGCTGGGCCTTGGTGTCAGGATTCCACCAAATCAGGTCGCCCTGACCGTCGCCATCGAGGTCGTCCTTCGCGCTGTATTCGCACGAATCGGGGATGTCGTTGTCGTTCGCGTCAGGAACCAAACCGTCGCGCAATTCGCAGAGGTCTGGGATTTCGTTGAGGTTGCAGTCGGCACCCTCCCACGTCCACGTCGCGACGATGCGCGCGTTGCTCGTTGGGCACTCGAGATTGCTCACGAGCGGCGAAGCGCGAAGCGTGAGTTCCGCGTCGCCATCTGGCACGAGACCAAGCCACAGATCCTTGTCGATGAAGATGGTTTCGACGTCTTGATTGGTCGGGCAATTTGCACCACCCGAGGTGTAGACGTAATCGATGATCGTGTCGTTGAGGCGCAAGATCATGTACTCGCCGGGACCACCAAGGTCGGCACTGATCGTGATCTCGACGCGAACATCGAGCACTGGGTCGGCGAGGTTGGTTCCACTTGCGGTGACCACCGACGTCGGGCCGATCGGCGTGACCTGCACCGAGCTAATGCCGGTCGCGGAGGGCGCGCAACCATCGAGAATGCCGTCGCCGTTGCAATCGAGCGATGAATCTTCGGCGATTTCGCAGCTGTCGAGGATGTCGTCGCCGTCGCAATCGAGGTCGGCGTCTGCTTCGATTTCACACGAGTCGAAGCGGCCGTTGCCGTCGCAGTCGAGTTCGGTGTCGCCGTCGATATCGCAGACGTCCAGAATGTCATTGTCGTTGCAGTCGAGCGTCGGATCGTCGATGAGCGTGCAGGAATCGAGTTCCGCGTTTTCATCGCAATCGAGCGTTGGATCAGCCGCGATTTGTGTGCGGTCCGCGACGCCGTTCTCGTCGCAGTCACGCTCGACATCGGCAACCAAGAACTTGTTGCCAATCGCGATCGACTTGAGTTCATACGGGCGGAAGTTTGGCGGAGTGGACTGTTCGTTCGAGTCATCGCCCCACACGACGACGATTTCGTCGTCGGTCACGAACGCCGCGTTGACGAAGTTCGCGGAGACAGAAATCACCGAGTTTCCGCCGGGAACGGCGGGGATCGTGGTGTACGCCGCGTCGCCGGAAGCGACGAGCGTGCCATCCAACTTGAGTGCGACGGTGAAGTTGCGGCCGCACGCGACGTCGGTGTACGACTCACCCCCGCCGAGAGCTGGCAGGTCTTGTTCCGTCTCGGAATTGTCACCCCAGAAGGCGATGGTTCCGTCGCTGAGAAGCGCCGCAGAGTGGTCGAAGCCACCGTCGATCTGCAGCGCGGGTGCCGCGAACACCGGAGGAGTCGCTTGGCCACTCGTGTTGAAACCTGAGCCAACCGCCGAACCGTCGGAACGAATGACGAGGTTGTGATTCTCACCGGTTGCAATCGACGTTGCCGTCAGGCCGCCGAGCGCGGGGAGGTTCGTCTGACCGAGATTGTTCTTACCCCAGGCGAACAGCGAGCCATCGCTCAAGAGCGCGAAGTTGTGGGATGAACCCGCGGCAACCGCGGCGAACGTCACGCCCTTCGAAAGCTCGGGAAGCGTCGCTTGACCGTCCTCGTCGAGACCCCAGAGCCGGATGGTGCCATCCGACAAGAGCAGGACGCCGTGGCCGAAGCCAAGCGACACCGACTGCACAATGAGGTCATTCGGAATCCGTGGAACGCCGCAGGTCTCCGGCGAATCACCGCCCCAGCAGAGAATTTCCTCGAAGGCGGGTCCCTTTGGCTCGCCTCCCGCTCGAGCAACGCTCGAAACGGCCGCGACAGAGAGAATCGGTACCAACGCGAAGTGACGGACGGCGTAATGCATATGGGCTTTCCGTAATCGATGCCGAGATTTGGCCGTGGGCTATCGACAGACTCCCCCGGTCGATGGCAATTTTGAGACGGTAAATTTGAGAGATTCCCCGATGGCGGGTCGCTACGTCGATTCGACGCGTTCGGTTCTTGGAGAAGTATCAGCTTCTCTTGAAAGGACTTCTGACCTGCTTTTCGTGAGCGATAACCGGACTTTCAGATGCCACCCTCCATCGAGAGGACACGCAGCTGAAGTTTCGGCCCGGTGACGAGATGGCCTGCAGGGACGCTCTGCGTAAGAAAGACGCCCCCGGCGACGACCGCTCCGCGACCGATCACGGTGTCTCCACCGAGAATCGTTGCGCCTGCGTAGACCGTCACGTCGTCTTCAAGCGTCGGATGTCGGCGATAGCCACGGCGAAGCGAGCCGTCGGCTTCACGCTCAAAGTTCTTGGCGCCGAGCGTGACGCCTTGGTAGATGCGGCATCGGTTCCCGATGACGGCCGTTTGTCCGATCACCACACCGGTTCCATGGTCGATGAAGAGTTCGTCGCCGATTCTGGCCGCAGGATGGATGTCGATCCCGGTTTCTCGATGCGCAAGCTCCGACATCATGCGGGGAAGAAGCGGCACGCCGAGCGCGTCCAACAAGTGCGCGAATCGGTGCACGAAGAGCGCCCGAACCCCGGGGTAGCACACCATGATTTCCAGTTCGTTTTGCGCGGCGGGATCACCGCGATACGCAGCGCGAACGTCGGACTCGAGACGCAACGCGATCGCGGGAACCGCGGCGAGAAATTGTTCGACCACCGACGGATCAAACGGGCGGCCCGAGGCATGAAAGGAATCCTTCGTCAGCTCCTCGAAGTGCTGAGCGACAGCCCGCGCCAACTCCGGACCGCTCTCCAACGCAGGGTCCATCCCGACACGTGCACCACGGGGCTCCACACCATTTCGGAGTGGCGGAAAAATCAGCTTGCGGAGAAGCACGAGCGCCTCGGCCAACCGCTCTTCCGAGGGTGGTGAGGCAGGCTCGCCGCGAGCGGCCAACGGTTCAAGCAGCGCAGAAAGCGCGGAAATCCGATCCTTTTGCATCGAAGAGCGGTCATCGGGTGCGGAGCGAGTGAGGCTCGCGAAATTGGGGCCGTGGAGCGGTAAAAAGGAAACGGGGCGCACAGTGAGATGTGCGCCCCGCGTGGTTGACTGGTTCGTTCTGAATGACAGGTTGACCGGTTTCAGAGCAACTGAAACTTGATCTCTTCGTCGATCGGCCGCGCATCAAACCTCAGGTGCGCCGCCTTGGCCGCCGCCGCCACCGCCGCCTTGACCACGACCGCCACGACCGCCACGACCTCCACCCTGTGCGCCGTCGCCGCCCTGGCCGCCGCCTTGACCACCACCACCTTGACCACCACCACCTTGGCCGCCGCGACCGCCACCACCCATGTTCTGGAACTGCTCGCGCATGTACTCACGCACGCCGTTCATTTCGCTTTCATCGATGGTGCCGTTCTTGTTGGTGTCGACGCGCTCCATGAGTTGCTTGCGCTGATCTTCCGGAATCCGCTCAAGCATGCGTTGCATGCCTTCCGCCGTTCCGAATCCTCCACCGCCGCCTTGACCACGGCCCTTCGGCAGTGCTTCCCACTGCTCTGGGGTGAGAAGCGCCTTCAAACGCTCTTGGTAGCGCTCACCCACCGCGCTGCGCTCGTCGAACGCCTTGCGCATTGGGTCATCCGCGTTGTCGCCGCCGGGACCGCCGAAACCGCGGCCCATGTTGCGCGCCATACCTGAGACGCCTCCGGAGACCATGCCGACGAAGCGCTCGCCTTCACGAACGATCGACGCTGGCTCTTCGCTCTTTGCGAGGTTCTTCAGGCGGTCATTGATCGTCGTGACTTCCGTGCGATACGAACCGTAGAGATCGACGATCGACTGCAGCACTTCAGGATCGAGACCTTCGATCTTCATCGCCTCGTCGAACATGCGCTCCGTCGCCGTTGCGCGATAGATGCGATCCCAACCGGCCGTGAGCACGGCCTTGTCGAGTTGCTTCGACCAGGAGCCCTCACCGAGTGCGCCGACCATGGCGTTGCGATACTCCTCGTTCACGTCGCGCACGGCGGAACGAAGTTCCGCTTGACGTTGGAAGATGCGCTTGGCACCGTCGACATCGGCATCTTGCACGGCCTTGAAGAGGCGCGGCATCGACTCTTCGATGTAGCTGTTGCGTGCGCGGAGCGCCGCATCGAGACGGCCTTCGTAATCGTTGAAGAGCGGCTCAAGCTTCGTGAACTCCTCTGGCGGAAGACGCAGGTCATCGACCACGAGGAAGAGATTGACGGTTTCACCGGAAATGCGGCCGCGCGGGAGCGACTTCTCGCGCACGAGGAAACGATCGAATGCGGGCCACTGCGAGAGTTGATCGTCGTCGAGCACGGCCTTCAGACCGCTCGCAAAGTTGTCGCGGAGTTGCGTCTTGCGCGACTGCCACGCTTCCATTTTGTCGAGCAACTCGCCCATCGCGGCCTTGACTTCCGCATCGATTCCGGTCGCTTCAGCGGTCTGCGCGAACTTCTCCGTCGCTGCCTGCATGCGCTCACGAATGAACTGGCGTCGCGCGTCTTCGTCCATAGCGCCGTTTGCTTCGGCGGCTTGGAGTTCTTGCTGCACCGACTCCCACGTTTGACGCATCTGCTCTTGGCGCTCCGGCGTCATGAAGGAACGCATCATGTTGCGACCGATGTCGGTCATCGCCGACATAATCGCGTCGGCTTCGGGCTGGTACGCGGTCTCGTAGTCGACGAAGAGCGATTCAAGCACGCCGCTCTGGTCTTCCGTCAGGTTGAGCTGACGCACGAAAATGCGAATGTCGCTGCGCTCGAAATCGGGGGTCATCGCCTCGCGGATGTCCTGCATGCCGCGGCCCATACCGCCCATCATGCCGCGACCCATGCCGCCGCCGAAACCGCGGCCCATCCCACCGCCGCCGGCACCATTCCCACGACCACCACGGCCACCGCCGTCTTGCTGGCCGCCACCCTGACCACCGGCTGGCGGTTCAGATTGGGCGAGGACGAGCGTCTCGCTTGCGACAAGCGCGACAGCGGCGACGAGTGCGGATCGGAGCGTGACGAGTGAGAAAGCTGTCTTCATGGGGACTCCTGCGCGGGGCGAGAGAAGGAACCGAGATGAAACAAGTGAGTGATGAGCCAACCGTGTCTGTCAATCTAGAGCCAAACGCACAATGGCCGGGTGGCTGAAGCGACGCGCCTCGCACCCAACGACGAACTGCAGACGCGCGGGCGACACACCGTGAGAGCAGTTGAGAGCGGTTGAACGAGGTGGGGGCAAACTTCAAAACCGCCATCCAAGATCGAAGAACGCCAGCAACTCGTCGATGGACACCCGAGAGAATCTGTGGAGACCCTTTGGAAGCACTTTGGAAAGTGGCGTCCCAAAAAGCCAACCGCACCAAAAGCTCGTGCGCGGGACAACGTCCCGGATCGGTCAGTATGACAGTCTTCCTCGCAGATTTGGCGATCTCACCCGTGACAGGTTTGGGAAAGCAGGTCCATAGGCCGACGAGAGACGGCGGCGAAACGACTGCCGATCCTCTTTCTGCGTCCGAATAACGCCCGTCGCGCACCTCGGATCGAAATCTCCTCACCGTCGCTCCGAGTCGGCCCACTTCCGGCCGATGTCGAAGGGGAAGTTCTCGTAAGTCGGAGCGAGCGTTGGAGCGGGTTTTCCCCTCGCTCAGGAGTCGAGTGTCAAACGGGTCGCGTCATGAAGCGCGACGCGAGAGGTAAGCACGCATGTCGGCGGATCGAGGTCCTGCACAGATTTCCCCAAATGAAGGGTCGTCCACACGGCCGCAGGTGGTTGTCCTCGATAGCGATCTGCACGCCGCAGAAGCGATTGCCGCCGCCGCGCGCGAGCTCGGATGTCACGTCGAGTTCGCTAGTACGACCGACAGCGCATGCGACCTCGCGTGGCGAGCGCCGAGCGCCGTTGTTGTTGCGGACGCTCAGTCCATTGATGGTCGACTTGAAGTCCTCGCAGAGCGCCTCCACGCGAGCCATCGCAGCGTTGCGCTGGTGGTGACCGCATCCGATGTCACGGTTCGCGCGGTTCTGCGTTGGGTTCGTGCGGGTGCGGCCGACGTGCTCCCGAAGCCATTCGCGCGCGACGACGTGCGTCAAGCGCTCGAACGCGCATCGATGCGCGCCGCGATGGCCGGCGAAGGACAGGGTCTTCGCGGCCGACAACACGCCCGTACATCTGCGAGCTCCGGCGGACTCTCAGCGATTGTCGGCTCAGACGCCAAAATGCACCGCGCGCTCGAACTCGCGGATGCCGCTGGCAACGTGCGTTCCACGGTACTGATCGAGGGCGAGTCGGGCACAGGCAAGAGCATGCTCGCGCGCGCGATCCACGCCGCGAGTGATCGCCGCGATCGACCGTTCGTCGAACTCGCGTGCGGCTCGATTCCCGACGCGCTTCTCGAGAGCGAATTGTTCGGCCATGTTCGCGGCGCGTTCACAGGTGCGATCGCTGACAAGAAAGGCCGCTTCCTCGCCGCACACGGCGGAACGATCTTTCTCGACGAAATCAACTCTGCACCACTCGCGATGCAGTTGAAACTGTTGCGTGTCCTGCAAGAGAAACGGTTCGAGCCGGTCGGGAGCGAAGAGTCGATCGATGTCGATGTGCGTGTGATCGTTGCGGCGAATCAGCCGCTCGAAGCGCTCGTTCGCGAAGGACGATTCCGCGAAGACCTCTTCTACCGCGTGCATGTGCTCACGATCGGTCTCCCGCCGCTTCGCGAACGCCCCGATGACATCGAGTCGCTCGCAGAGCACTTCCTGCGACTCAAGAGCGCAGATGCAAACCGCACGCTGCTCGGGTTCACGCCCGAAGCGATGAGTGCAATGCGTGCACATCGTTGGCCAGGCAACGTGCGCGAACTTGAGAACGCGATTGAGCGGGCGACGATCCTTTGTCAGGGCGCTCGCATCGATGTCTGCGATCTCCCCGAGCGCGTTCTCCGCTCCGACACGAACGACGGTGAAAAGGCGCCCATGCAGCTGGCAGCCACCTCGATGAAGCCGCGGGTGCTTGTTGACTCTCGGCCGCCCACCACCTCTTCGCCACCCACGTTTTCGCCACCCACGTTTTCTCCACCCACGTTTTCGGACGACGGTGTACGCGCTGCGGCCGGACCCCTTGAGGGCCCAAGCGCTCGACCTGAAGTGCTCGCTTCGTCGCTTCGCGAGCGCGAACGTCAAGCAATCTTGCTCGCACTCGAAGGTCACGGTTGGAACCGAACTCGCGCATCGATTGCGCTTGGGATCGATCGCTCGACGCTTTATCGGAAGATGATCGATCTCGGACTTGCGCGTCATCGCGATTCGGCGTGATCGCAATGTACGAAGCGCGTGATCAACGCATGATCAACGACGCCTCTTCGACACGTTGTACGGATTGCGCGTCTTGTGCGGGTTGTGCCAGTTGCGCAATCTCTCCGCAGGAAAATTGACCCAACCTCGCGCGATGCGCTCGCATTCGATGAATTCGGCGACAGATTAGAAAAGTTACGAAGGAGTCGCGAACTCGCGAACTTCCATCGTGTACCCTGAGCGCCGAGGGAACGCCTTTCGTCGAGATCAGGGAAGATCTCACGTCTCGCATCACACCGATTTCTTGGGTGTTGCGAAACGAGAGTTGTTGTTGTGTCGTCTCCGCGGAGGGAGCGATGCGACAGGACCGAGGGAGTTGGCCCGCACCGCGCGGCCAACGGTGAGGCCTACGAAGTAGGCAAAAGGGAGCATGCACAAATGAAGAATCGAATTTTGAGCGTTCATGTCGTTCGTCGCGAGGTTCTTTTCGGCGCCACACTCGCTGCAGCCGCAGCCTTGCCTTCGCTTGCAGGCGGCGACGGCTTCATTCGAGTCGACGGGTACCGAAGCCTTTCCAACAGCCCATTCGCGACGTCGTCGCCCATCCTCAACAACTTCGAGGTTGGCACGGCGAGCGAGGGTCTCACGATCATCGGGCCAGCGGTGCAACAAAATGGTTCTTCGGTGGACGCGGACGACGCGTCACTCGACGGCACGGGCGCCGGCGGCAAGTCGCTCGCTCTCGGCTCCTACGCGCCAGTCTTCGCCCCAGGTAGCGCGACCTTCGGACTTTCTTCGAAGGTCCTTGGCGGCACCGTCACCAACGCGGGCATCGTCATCACCGGCGCCAATGGACTCGAAGATCTCAGCGGCGCGGTCATTCCTGTGCCCGTGAAGCTTGTCGTTGCACTCGCTGACGGAACCACCGTCGAACAGACGTTCAACATCTTGAGCGCCGACAACATCGCCACCGACGATTCCTTCATCGGTTACTCGAACCCAACGGGCATCGTCGCGGTCAGCGTCTTCGCTGAAATCCCAGTGCGCGTCGATCACCTTCAGTACGCGCTGCCGTCGCAGTTGACGCCGACGTCTGTGCGTGACGACTTCAACGGCGACGGCAAGGCCGACGTCTGTTGGTACAACGACGGTTCGTCGCGCGTTGCTCTCTGGTTCATGAACGGTCTCACCCGTGAATCCGCGGCAAACGCCGATGAAAATCCGACCGCGGGCATCGAAGTGCTCGGCTCAACCGACCTCAACGGCGATCAACGCGCCGACGTCATTTGGCGCAATCCGTCGACGGGCATCGTGAGCGCATGGCTCATGGACGCCGGCAACGTGATTGAGCAGGGTGCACTCGCTCCGGCGCTTTCGAGCTCGTGGCAGTTCCTCGGCGCCGGCGATATCGACGGCGACGGCAAGGGCGACTGCCTCTTCCGCAACAGCAACTCGGGTGAAGTGCTCGGTTGGATCATGAACGGTCTCGCGTTGATCTCCAGCGCGACGATCGGTAACGCCAGCTCGAACACGTTCCTCGGCATCGGCGACCTCGATGGCGACGGCAAGGACGACCTCCTTTGGCGCACCAACGCGAATCGCATCGTGGGTTGGAAGATGAACGGCCTGACCGTGGCATCCAACGCTGAGATTTCGAACACTACGTTCGTCGGTACCAACTGGGGCGTGGCAGGTATGCCCGACCTCGACGGTGATGGACGCGCGGACGTGCTCTGGCGCAACGCCAACAACGGCAATGTCGCTGCGTGGTTCATGAACGGCCTCTCGCGCGTTGGTGGCGGCACCGTGACCACGTCGGTCTCAAATAACTGGGCGATCATCGGAACGTCTGACCTCAACGCCGACGGCAAGGACGACCTCCTGTGGCGCAACGTCGGATCGGGCGATGTCTACGGTTGGCTGATGAACGGCCTCGCCAAGGACAGCTCCGGCTTCGTCCGCAGCGCCGGCACCGCATGGTCGCCCGTCCAGTAACGCATTCATCCACACGATCGGGCTCCGCACTCGATCTTGTGCGCTCCACCGCCCCCGCCGGCTCTCGGCGGGGGCGGTTTTCATTTTTCGCACGCCATTTCGACGGCAGTGGCCGGAAGAAAATATGAGAATTGAGTTGGGACGACGTATCCAAGCGCGGTCGACGGTGCTCCTGTGGGACTCGCCACGAACTTGCCGACACTCGCTGTCTGAGGAGCACTCATGCCGCAACCTACGCACACCCGCCGCTCGCTGACCGTTTTCACCGCGCTCGCCCCGACGATCGGCGCCGGAATGGCGCTCGTCATCGCGCTACCGGCCCTCGCGCAGGAAACCGTGACGCGAAACCAACGCCTCCTGCTTTCGCCAGCGTCCGTCGCGGCGTCGCAGCGCTTCGGCGCTGGATCCGCGGTTGAGAGCGGTGTCGCCGTCTTTGGGGCACCGGGCGTCGGGGCGGGATCGGCCTCGATCTTCGAGCGCGGCTCGAGTAATTCTTGGAACCTCGCCGCGACGGTGAGCGCTTCTGATGGAGCCGCCAGCGACGGATTTGGTACCGCGACCGCGATCGATGGCTCGATCGCTGTCGTCGGGGCACCCGCTGGCCCAGGTAGCGCGTCGGATGCCGGCGCCGTCTACATCTTCCGCAAGGTTGGCGCGTCGTGGAGCCAAGTCGCGAAGGTCACCGCGTCCGACGGCGCGAACGGCGACGCGTTCGGCGCGTCGGTTTCGATCAAGGGCGACACGCTTGTCGTTGGCGCGCCAACCGCCGACGCAGGTGCGGTCGACGCGGGTGCCGCCTACGTCTTCCGCAATACGACTGGCAATATCTGGTCGCAGCAGGCGAAGTTGGTGGCGGCGAGCGCTGCGGCCAACGCGCGTTTCGGCACGTCGGTTGCGATGCGTTCGTCGCGCGCGCTGGTCGGTGCGCCAGGAACGTCGGGCGGCGCGGGCCGCGCGCACCTCTTCCGCAATTCCGGTGGCACGTGGACGCTCGCGACCGAGCTCGCCTCAGTTGAAGCGGGCGCACTCGCGTTCGGTACGTCGGTGGCCCTTGCTGACACTCTCGCCGGCGACTGGGCGTTCGTTGGCGCGCCAAACGCGCTTGCGGGCGCGGTAAGCGCAGGTGCTGCATTCATCTTCACGCGCTCGACCGACACCAACTGGCCACAAACCGCGCGCGTGACGCAAGAAGACGCAGCGGCGGGCGACCAATTCGGCGCGTCGATTGCGGCCTACGACGATCGCGTCATTGTCGGCGCTCCGTCGGACACCGTGCGTGGCGTGAGCGGCGCTGGAAGCGCGACCACGTTCCGTCGCTCGACCGATCAAGTGTGGCGCACGAACTTCAAACTCGCTTCGACAAGCGGATACGCGAACGGTCACTTCGGTCAATCCGTCGCCATCGCCGGCGAACGCGTGATGGTTGGCGCACCCGATGCGGCCAACACTGCCGCGCAGCGCGGCGGTGGCTTCCACTACAAGCTCGAGTACGTGCGCTCGTCGATCGATGACAACGCAAGCGGCGACGTCGTGTGGTTCAGTCCGACCGCTGGCAAGGTTTCCTCATGGTCGATGAACGGGCTCGCGCGCGATGCCGCGTACTCGCCGGCGACCTCAAACGGCGGCGGCTTCCAGTTCGATGGCTGCGGTGATTTCTACGGTGACGGTCGAACTGCGGTGGTCATGCGTCGCAAGAGTGACGGCGCGTTGCGTCTCTGGCGCTTGTCGACCGCAGGTGTGACAGCAGACGCGATGCTCTCCAACGCGTTGAGTTACGACTGGCGCGTGCTCGCAGTCGCGGATTTCTCGGGCGACGGTCGCGCGGACATTCTCTTCCGTCGCACATCGACGAGCCAAGTCGCGCTCTGGCAGATGAGCGGTTCGACGAAACTCGCAGGAATCACACTTGGAACCGCAACAACTCTTGAGTTCTTGGCGGTTGCCGACATCGATGCGGATGGCCGCACCGACATCCTCTGGCGCGATAGCGGCGGCGTGGTTCGCGCGTGGATCATGGGCGCGGGATCGGTCACGTCGATCGTTGCGGTGGCAGGCGCGCCGGCGATGCCGGTCGCGTGGGCGCTTGTCGGCACCGGTGACCTTGATGCCGACGGTGACGACGATTTCGTGTGGCGCAACAAGACCACCGGCGCTGTGCAAGGCTGGATGATGAATGGTGCGAGCGTTGGAACTGCCGGATCGATTGCGGCCACCGTCGGCCTCCAGTGGCGTGTCGAATCGATGAACGATCTCGACGGTGACGGCGACGATGACCTCGTTTGGCGCAACAAAGCAACTGGCGCCGTGCACGCGTGGCTCATGAGCGGCTTCACGAAGTCGTCGACCGGCTTTGTCCGCAACGCAACGTCGACGTGGAGCATCCTGAGCGATGACGATTACAACGACGACCGCGGCCACGATGGCAATGGCGACGACGACAACAACGACGACGACAACGGCGATGACTGGAACGACGACCACGGCGGCAGCGATGACGATGATGACGATGACAATGGCGGCTCGTCGGGCGGAGGTGGTGGCGGCGACGACACCGTGTCAGGTGCGACGTTTGTGAACGCACTCAACGCGGCGATGTCTTCGTCCACGTTGCCAGTCCTCGAAGCCGAAGTAGAGCGCGAAGGTTCGACCGACTACCTCGAAGTCCTTCAGTGGAATGGCGTCACGGGTCAGTTCACACGTGTCTTGATCAATGCCTCGACGCTCGCGATTGCATCAACCTTCGCATGGACGCCTTCGTCGGCGCAACTCGAGGATTACGAAGACGCGATCGCGATCCTCAGCTCCGTGAATGTCTCGCCGTCGGTCGCGATCACGCAAGTGCTCGCGTCACGTCCAGGTTGGTCCGCGCACGCGGTTGAACTGGAGAGCGAAGACAGCGGACCAGAGTGGAAGGTCGAAATCGTCTCCTCAACCGGACAGGTGCAAGAGATCGCGGTCTCCGCGGACTAAGGCACGGCGAAGGATTCCTCAAATCTGCAACCTCGCGCAGCGCCTCGGACTTCCGAGGCGCTGTTCATATCGGCCCCGCCTGCATAGATCGCACGGGCCTCATGGGGTGCCTTCTCGTGGACGAATGCGCATAGACCGCGCAGTCTGCATCAATCGCTGCGCGCACACCGCCGATGGCTTTCACAACTGCACTTTCGCAGCACGGAAGGAAGCCCTCGTCCTATGCGCGGCCACGTCACCACCGCAACGATTCTTTCACTCGCGCTCTCTGGCGCGATCGCTCAAAGTTCGCAAGCCGATTTCCTCGGCTTTGCAAGTACGTCGTCGGTGGTTGAGGGCGATCTCGACACCTACCACGTGCTGGAGGTGTATGCGCTGTTCGATGACTCAACCGATCGTCTGCTGAACATCTTCGATGTGCAGGCTGCCGTCGGACGCGCGGGATTCCCTGGATCGAAAGTGCAGTTCTTGCAAGCGAGCGATCCGATTGAGGAGTACCCCGCGAGCATGCTGCCGATGGGATTTCTTCCGCCAGGCGAGCAGTGGGTTTTCGATACCTACGTCACCATCGGTGCGCGCCAAGGCGACTTCCTCAACGGCACCGTCGCCGACCCGGACTTCGACGACGCGACATTCACGACGAACTCCTCGATTCAAAGTGCAGGTTGGTACAACCTTCCCCCGACGAATTCCTACGGACTCGCGGGCGTGGAGCATCGCGTCTTCCTCGGTCAGTTCGTCGTGAGCGCCGCCGACTATGAGCCTGGTCTGCGACTCGAGTTCGCGGCGACCATTGGCTACGCGAACAGCGGCGCGCTTGATTTCGCGTCGCACTCGAAGAACTTCTACTACGGATCCGGACTCGGTGCGCCGTACGTCGACGACAAGATCGACAACGATGTCTGTGGCGACGTCATCTTCGTCAATCCGAACTCGCGCTTGGTCGCAACGTGGCTCATGCAAGGCCTCACGCGCAAGGCGGGTGTCAATTTGGGCGGTCAACTGCCTTCCGGTTGGCGCTGCGAAGCCACAGGCGATCTCGATGGCAACGGCACCGCCGACATCCTTTGGCGCGATGTCAACACCGGACGCTTGCACACCTGGCTTCTCGAAAACGCCACGCTCATGCAAGAAGAGCAGGTTTCAGGGCCGCTTGGTTCGAACTGGACCGTCGTCGGTATCGGCGACATTTCTGGCGACGCGCGCGGCGACATCATCTTGCGCGACACGTCGACTGGAGCTGTGGAGGCGTGGTTGATGGATGGGCCGATGCGCCTCGCCGTTGGTTCGCTCGGAAACTCGAGCGGTTTGGTCGCGCAGGGTTTGGGCGACTTTGACGGCGACGGATTGCGCGACATTCTCTGGCGCACGTCGTCGGGTTCGCCGCGGATGTGGCTGCTGGATGGCCTTTCCATTCGCTCCCAAGGTGCTCTTTCAGGGATCAACCAGAACATTCCGCTTGCGTGGACTGTTGGCGCGATCGGTGATCTCGACGGCGATACGAAAGCCGACATCGTGTGGCGCCACACCTCGGGCTCCGTGGCAGGTTGGCTCATGAACGGCGCGACGCGCGCTGGCTCGGCGACCATGCATTCGTACATCGCGCCGCAGTGGCGCGTCGAAACACTCCGCGATCTCAACGGCGACGGACGACGCGATGTCGTCTGGCGCAACGCGCTCAACGGCGACGTACACGGTTGGCTGATGAATGGTCTCTCGCGTACATCGACGGGGTTCATTCGCAACGCTGGCCCCGCGTGGTCGATGGTTGATCCGTGATGGATCGGTTCTCGTTCGGTGCTCGTCCGGCGTTCTCTCGACGATGAACCGGCGATGAACGCAAGAGCCGTGCGCGAGCGTGCTTCGCCGAGCGAGTGCCCACGTCGCACTGGTACACTCGCTTCATGCAATCGGCGTTGTCGCCACACGCGACGAACCTCAATCCCTTCGCCAGTCTTTGGCGGCATCGGCGGCTGATTGCGCGTCTGGCGCGACGCGATCTCGCCGCGCGCTGGCGCGGATCATTGCTCGGACCGATCTGGGCGATCGCCACGCCGATCGCAACACTCGCGATCTATGGCTTTGCGTTCGGAACTGTGCTCCGCGCGCGCATTCCGACGGGGAGTGACGGGGCGACATCCGCCGCGAGCCACGCGCCGTACGTCGTCTTGCTCTTCTCTGGGCTCATTTTCGTGCACCTCTTCACCGAGGTCGTGCAGGCGGCACCGAGCCTCGTGCGCAACAACCTCGTCTACGTGCGGCAGATTGTTTTCCCGATCGAAGTCTTGTCGGCGGTCAGTGTGGTTTGCGCGCTCTTTGGAACAGCCATGTCGATGGCCGTCCTCTTCCTCGCGCACTTCGCTCTTGCGGGAGCTCCCCCGCTCACCGCACTCTGGCTTCCGTTCCTCGCGATTCCAGTTGCACTCTTCGCGCTCGGGACTTCATGGGCACTCTCGGCGCTTGGACTCCACGTGCGCGATCTCGCGCAAATCGTTGGGCTCGGTTGCACGGCCGTCCTCTTCACAAGCACTGTTTTCTACGCACTTGACGCTGTACCGCCTGCGTTTCAGTGGATCGTACGACTCAACCCAGCAAGCACCATCGTCGATGCCTCGCGGTCAGCGCTTTTCGGCGGCTCTGCTCCCGACGTGCTCGCACTCGCGATCGTGACTGGGTTTGGATTGAGCGTCTGTCTTCTCGGGTACGCCGCGTTCATGCGGGCACGAAGTGGGTTTGCCGATGTCGCGTGAGGAAACGAACACCACCGAAAGCGCACGCGGATCGACGGGAGAAGCCCGCGAGGTGGTTGTTCGTATGCGCGGAATTCGCAAGGCGTTTGCGCATGCGCCGAGTGGCGGACTTCTCGCGCGAATCTTGCGCGGACGAAATGCGTCACCGGGACACCCCGCGTCGCGTGGTCATGTTGTCCTCGATGGAATTGACCTCGACGTCCACCGCGGAGAAATGCTCGCGCTCGTTGGGCGAAACGGCTGCGGCAAGTCGACGTTGTTACGCATTCTCTGCGGCATCATGCGTCCGACTGCGGGAACTGTGGAAACGAAGGGTCGCCTTGCACCACTCCTCGCACTTGGCGCGGGATTTCATGCCGACTTCAGCGGACGCGAAAATGCTCGTTTGAACGCATCGCTCATTGGGCTTAGCGACGCTGAAATCGACGCAAAGCTGCCGGCGATTTTGGAGTTCGCCGGAATTGGTGACGCGATTGACGATCCAGTCTCGACGTATTCGAGCGGCATGTTCGCGCGACTCGCGTTTGCTGTTGCAGTGGCGAGTGACCCTGACGTCCTCATCGCGGATGAGATTCTCGCGGTTGGCGACGCAGCGTTTGCACGCAAGTGTTACGCGCGAATCGAGGAGCTCCGTGCGCGCGGTACGACCATTTTGCTCGTGACACACAACGCAGGCACTGTGCTTGAACTCTGCGATCGCGCGGTATTGCTCGAGCAAGGCCGCATTCTTGAAGCGGGCGTACCGCGCGACGTGATGCGCCGCTACAACGCGCTGCTTTTCGCGGAAGGCGGCGCGGGACGTGCGCCCACGGTTGAAGCGGCGAATGAAGCGACAAGCGCAGCGGGTGCGAGGCCAGATGATCATTACGATCCATCGCTCGAGGTGAAGGATCCGATTGAGTATCCGCCGAACGGCGCACGGATTGCGTCGATCTCATTTCAGAATGCCGAAGGCCGACGCGTCAATCGCATGCGACTTGGCGAGGAGTACGTCGCTGAATTCCGGGCGGAATTCGAGCGCGACGCCGAGGGCGTGATTTTGGGTATTCAACTGCGCAACGCCGCCGGCGTGACCCTCGCAGGCTTCCTCTCGCGCGACGGCGCAGAAGGGCTCTCCGCGAGGCGTGGCGAAAAACTGACCATGCGCATTCCGTTTCGTATGCTGCTTTTGCCAGGTCGATACTTCGTCACCGCAGGCATTCGCAGTCGGCTGGAAGAGCAATCGATGCACAAACTCGTCGACGCGATCGCGATTGAGGTCGTCAGCGAGGCCGTCAATGTGCATCAAGGCTACTGCGCGTTGGCGACGGCGCCGGCGTTCATCGAGCGCGCTTCGTTGTAGACTCGCGCCATGGACGCAACGGACGACGCACTCGGCGTGAGGAAGCTCGGACATCGCACCTTCATTGGCGGCGATGGCGACATGTGGGAGCGCATCGGGCGCCTGCAGTTTGACTTCCTTCGCGCACGCGGCTTGCAGCCCCAGCACGTCTTGCTCGACTTCGCATGCGGCTCGTTGCGCGGCGGAATTCACTTCATTCCGTACCTCGACGCAGGCCACTATCTCGGCTTCGACAAGTCGTTTGATCTTGTGGCGATGGGCGTGATGAACGAACTCGGCCACGAGCGCTTCACCGAGCGTCGGCCGGAGTTCGTGATCAACGGGCGCTTTGATCTTTCGGAGTTCACGAAGAAACCTGACTTCGTCATTGCACAGTCGATCTTCACCCACCTCGTGCCGGACGACATTCGACGATCGCTCGCGGCGATCGCAACCGTTTCAAAGCCGACGACGGTAGTGTTCGCGACCTACTTCTTGCGCGATCAGGCGTACGGAAATCCCGCGCAATCACACTCGCGTGAGAACTTCTATTACCTCCCCGACGACATGCGTTCGTTCGGTGCGGACTCTGGATGGAAGTTCGAGAATATCGGCGCGTGGAACCATCCGCGCGGTCAGCAGATGGCGCGCTACTACCGCGCGTGACGCACGAACGGAAAGCGGCAAAAAACGTTGCGGAAGCTCGCGAACACCATCGCACGCCGAAACCTCGTCCTCGTACTTGGGATGCATCGCAGCGGTACGTCGGCACTCGCGCGCGTCCTCGCGCTCGCCGGTTGTGCGTTGCCGAAGACACTCTTTGAAGCGGTCGCTGGCGACAACGATCTTGGGTATTGGGAGTCGCGTCCGCTGATTGAGTTTCATGAGGGACTGTTTCACCAAATCGGCACCACGATGCTCGCAGGTGAACCGATTGATCCGGCATGGTTTGAGTCGCGCGATGCACGACGCGCGGAAGATGCACTGCTCCAAATCGTGCGCGATGAGTGGCGTGATGGCATCTTTGCGGCGCGTGCGCCATGGCTTGTGAAAGAACCACGTATCGCACGGCTCATGCCGCTGTGGCGGCGCGTCCTCGCGCGCACAGGTCGACGCGTTGTGGTGGTGCACATTCTGCGCGAACCTGCAGAAGTCGCTGCGAGTTTGCTGCGGCGACCTGAACTCGCGCAGCGTGGATTTACGCAAGAAAACGCAGAGCGCGCGTGGCTTGAGCACGTGCTTCTCGCCGAGCGGCACACGCGCGACCTTCCGCGGACGTTTGCAAGCATTGATCTCTTGATGGGCGACTGGCGGACGGTCGTTGGCCGCGTTGGCGCGCTTTTGCCAGCAGGCGAGAT
>JAIXVI010000006.1 GCA_027483065.1 Planctomycetaceae bacterium | reverse complement strand
GGCGCCGTTTCGGGCCGATTTTCCGCTGCTTTCGACGACTCCGACTTCTTCATCGACGCAGCGTTCATGCCTGCGGAAGTGATTGCACCTGCCGCGCGCGGCGATGAGAAGAGTGAGAAACCAAACTCAACCACAGCAATCAAGGGCCTGCAAGCCTTCCTGAAGGACGGCACCGTCGCCGATGTTGCTGCACAACCATTCGCATCCACCACGCTCGACGCGGCCCCGACTTCGAAGGAACTCGAGCGCGTCACCACGTTGTTGACGAAGGCGCTCGAGTCCGAAGTTCGCAAGCACGATCAGAAGGAATTCGAATCGAAGACGCTTGTTGCCGCGGATGGAACGAAGATGCCATTCTGGTACGCGGTCTACGGCGAGAAGCCAAAGTCGGGCCGCAGCTTGTACATCTCAATGCACGGCGGCGGTGGCGCACCTCCTCAAGTGAATACGCAACAGTGGGAAAATCAAAAGCGTCTCTACAAGCCAGAAGAAGGTGTGTACGTCGCGCCGCGTGCGCCAACCGACACGTGGAACTTGTGGCACCAAGGCCACATCGATGAACTCTTCCGCGAACTCATTCGCGACATGATCGTGTTTGAAGATGTCGATCCGAATCGTGTGTATCTGATGGGATACAGCGCAGGCGGCGACGGTGTCTATCAACTTGCGCCGCGCATGGCTGATTCCTTCGCGGCCGCCGCGATGATGGCGGGCCATCCGAACGAAACACGTCCCGATGGTCTGCGCAACATCCCATTCGCGCTCTACATGGGCGGCAAAGACGCCGCATTCAGTCGCAACGACATCGCGCGTTCGTGGAAGACGACGCTCGCGGATCTCGCGGCGAAGGATCCGGGTGGATACACGCACGAGGTCACGATCTACGAAGAGAACGGCCACTGGATGGATCGCAAAGACGCGGTTGCCGTGCCGTGGATGGCAAAGTTCTCGCGGAATCTGCGGCCAGAGCGCATCGTTTGGCTGCAAGATGACGTGACGAGCACCCGCTTCTACTGGCTCGCCAACCCCGAGCCGAAGGGCGGCCAGCGCGTTGTTGCCGAGCGCAAGGGACAGACGATCACGATTCTCGAAGCAACTGGCGTGACGAAACTTGCGATCCGACTCGATAGCTCGATGGTCGATCTCACGAAGCCGGTGATCGTGAAAACAGGCTCCGATCTCGGCGGCGCAACGCTCTTCGAGGGCGTGGTTCCTGCAACCATCGCGACGATGGCGAAGACACTCGCGGAGCGCAGCGATCCGAGCGCGATTTTCCCGGCGGAGGTCGTGGTGCAGATGCCGGCGGCGGCGTCGGCCGCGACGCCCGCGAACCCTGCGACGCCGTGATGAATCGTGATGCAAATCACGCGTCGACACCGTTTCAATTGGCATCTTCATGCGGGCGCACTATGCTGCATGGATGAACGTTCGTCTCACGGTGTCACGACTCGCGCTCGGTGCGGTGGTTGGGCTTGCTTTGTTTGCGCAGCATGCGTGGGACGAGCATGGTGCGGTCGATGCCGTGCTGTCCTCATCCGGCTACGCCCTCTTGATCGCTGGATGTGCTGGCCGCATCTGGTGCGCGCTCTACATCGCAGGTCGCAAGAACGCGACGCTCGTCGATTCCGGCCCCTACTCGCTCACGCGAAACCCGCTCTACTTCTTTAGCTTCCTTGCGTTCATCGGGGCGGGGCTGAGCTTCGAATCTCTGACACTCGCGGCGCTCTTCGGAGTCGTCTTCTTCGCGACGCATTGGCCCACGATCAAACTGGAAGAAGTTCACCTGCGTGAACTCTTCGGTAGCGACTTCGATGCTTACATGGCACGTGTCCCGCGTTTCTTGCCGCGATTCCGAGCCTATCAAGTCACCGATTCACTCGTCGTCAATACGCGCGTCTTCACGCGCACCATGCTCGAGGCATCGCTGATTCCGTTGGTTTTCCTCGGCGCGCAAGCGATTGAGGAAGGTCACGTGCAGGGCATCCTGCCAACGGTCCTGTGGCTCTACTGAAGAAGCGGCCGCGGATTACTTGTCCGCGCTTGAACCGGATTTCGCAGCCGCTCCCGCCGACGCGGTCGCGTTGATGTACTTCTGCGCAGCGTCCGCAAGTGGGCCGTCCTTCAATCCCGCGGCGCGCGCTTGCGCCATCGCGTCTGCAGCTGACGCGCCCTTCGATTTCGCCAAATACGAGCCCCACACCATGCCCGCGGTCGACGAAGAGCCGCAGTGGATCAGCGTCGGTCCGCCATCGCGATCGATTTCACGCGTGAGTTTGTCGATGTATGCATCCGAAAGCGTCTCGGCGTTCACGGGCATCTCAATGATCGTGATCCCTAGTTCCTTCGCAACTTTGCGCGGGTCGTAGCCACGCGCGGCGATCGTCTCGTCGGCGGTCTTCAGCGCAATGACCCGCTTCACGCCCCGTGCCGCAAGTGCTCGCAGCCCCGCTTCTGTCGGCCAACCGGAAAAGTACACCGCGCCGTTTGAGTGCAGGTTGTTGAACTCGCGCGCGAGTTCCGCGTCGCTCACCGGCTGCGCAAGCGGCGGCAGAGGCGGCTGCGCTGTTGCGACGACGTTCATCCCCGTGGGCTCAGAGAGTGGCGCCTCCGAGGAAGGAGGCGTTGAGCAAGCCGACAGTTGGCTCGCGAGAAGAATGGCAGCCGACGGGAGAGCGATGCGGGTCATGTGTCGGTCATCGGCACGCCATGGTCTCGCGGTTGAGTCGGGGGGGTTGAAACGGGGGTTGAAACGGGGGTTGAATTGGGGCTTGAATTGGGGCTTGAATTGGGGCTTGAATTGGGGGCAAAATCTACCCGTGCAGCGGCCCCGCGACCGCGCTGCCACGCTGTCGCGCCCCCGACCAGCACGCGGTCCGTCAATGCTCAATCCGTGCAAAGAATGGATGCCGCAGCGATATTTGGGAACTGACTGACAGGTTTTTGGTCCGGATTGCGTCTTCGCTCTTGTCGTGGCGTGGTTCCGTGCCATGGCCGTGGCTCTCCAATCTCGCGATCCGCAGGCTGTTTCTGCGTTGAAGCGAGGTGCCACCCTCGCATGGCGTTTGTGGAGCGCGCTGTCGTCTTGCTCTCTCACGTCGCGGATCTCACATTGCGGATCTCGCGTCGCGGCTCACTCCAAACTTAGGCACTTCACCATGCGCACACTCGCCCCAACTCCGCTTCATTCGGCCACGACCCTCGTAGCCTCTGCGCTGGCGATCGCGGTGGGTTCCTCTGCCTCTGCCGAACTCACGAACACATTCGTACAGGTCCGCGCGAGTGCCAACGAACTCACCGAAGCGGGATTCACACAGCTCGGCACGTCGCCCTACGTTTCTCTTCCAAGTGGCGAATGCGCGGTCAACGGCTGCGTGACGCTCGCCGGGGCGAGTTCGAACGGGATCGGCAAGGGTTTCCTCGAGTTCCAATTCCTCAACTACACCTACAACCCCACCTACTACAGCGGACTCTTCGTTGTGCTCGATGTCGACTACGGCTCTACTGGCACGACGCTTTCACAACTGATTTCGCTGATCAACGCGGAAACTGCGACGACGGGCGTCACCGCTCTGACGACGGCGCAAGCGAATAATGCGCGTGGCACCTGTGCTTTCAACGAATGGCTGCCCACGGATCTCGCCGATGCCATCGTCCTCAACTGGACTCCTTCAACGCGGCCGACGTCGTCGGGCCTTTCGCAGGTCTTCCGGTTCGCGTGGGATTTCACCGGCGTGAACCCGCTGCTCGGTGGCGGCGTGACTGTCGATGGCGCGTATGCGCTTCCGTCGCCGGGCGCCTTTGCAGTGCTCGCGTTGGGCGGACTCTTCCGTCGACGCCAACGCTGAGCGGAATGCTCAACGCGCAACGTATCACGCGCGGAATCAAGCGTGGTTGAACGCGCCTGCGCTATCTTGCGCGACCGATGTCGAGATCGCGGCCCATTTACATCATCGGCGCTGGCTCGATCGTTCGCGACGCGCACATCCCTGCGTACCGTGACGCTCGATACGACGTTGGCGGCATCTTCGATCTTGACACCGCACGCGTGCGCGAACTCGCGGGCGAAGCCGGCACGCGCGCGTTTACAACGCTCGAAGATCTGATCGATGACTGCGTTCGGCACGAAGGCGTCTTCGACCTCGCACTTCCACCGAAGGCTGTGCGGCCGACTCTCGCGCGACTTCCCGAGGATTCCTTCGCGCTCGTTCAAAAGCCGTTCGGTGTTGATCTCGCTGATGCAACGGCATTGCTCGGCCTTGCACGAGCACGCCGCATCACGGGCGTCGTCAATTTCCAACTCCGTCATGCGCCCGTCGTACGCGAGGCGCGACGCCTCCTCGCGTCGGGCGCGATCGGCGAACCGGTCGATCTTGAGATGCGCGTTGTGTGCAAAATGCCCTGGGAAACGTGGCCATTTCTGCGTGGCATGCCGCGGATGGAAATCCTCATGCACGCGATTCACTACCTCGATCTTGTGCGCGGGATCATGGGCGAACCTGACCGCGTGTGGAGCGCCGTGGCTGGTCATCCAGACGCGCGCGACATCGCCGAAAGTCGCTCCACGACCATCCTCACCTTTGATCGCGCGGGAATCTCCACGCAGCACGCCGAAAAGCGCGCCGTGGTGACCACCTATCACCACCACACAGCACCCGAGGGGCACGATGCCTCGCATCTGAGAATCGAAGGAACGCGCGGCACCATCGTCGCGCGCCTCGGCGTCAACCTCGACTATCCGCGCGGCCGCCCCGACACGCTCGAGTGGAGTCGCGAGGGCGGCCCATGGCAGTCGATCCCCGTTGCGGGTCATTGGTTCCCACACGCGTTCGCGGGCCCGATGACCAGTTTGCAGGTGCTCGCAGCGCGAAACGCCAACAGCGTGGAATTCAACGCGCCACAGAACGCGCCGCAGAACGCGCCGAAAACTTTGCCGCGCGTCGAGTCGATGTTCGACGATGCATGGCGCACGATGGCGCTTGTCGAGACGTGTTACAAGAGCGCTTCGGGCGGCGAACGCGTACCCGAACTTCATCTCTAAGAACGACGCAAACTCATGCAGTCCCCCACCAACACCGACGTCAAGATTCTCGACCTTCAAATCGTCGACCTTCAAATCGTCGACCTTCAAATCGTCGACTTTGAAATCGTCGACCTGCGCTTTCCGACGAGCGAGGAAGCACATGGCTCAGACGCCGTGCACGTCGATCCTGATTACTCAGCCGCATACGTTGTGCTTCGTACGAATGCGACCAACGCGATCGCACGCGAAGGTCACGGACTC
>JAIXVI010000050.1 GCA_027483065.1 Planctomycetaceae bacterium | reverse complement strand
ATTCTCAACGGTGCACGGCACATGCCGTGCACCGTTTTCGTTCGCGAGTGTGCTGCTTTTCGTGGGCCGACTTCCCGCGCGTGCGTTCCTCGGCTCAGCTCGCCATCAGGTGATGCAGCACCACGGCGCTTGCGATCGAGACGTTGAGGCTCGGTGGATCGCCTTCGAGCGCGGGCGATGCAGCACCGTGCATCGGAATCTTCACCACCGCATCCGCGAGGTCGAGCACTGCGCGCGAGACACCATCTTGCTCGGCGCCGAAGACGACAATCGAGCGTGTCGGCGCACGAAAGCGCGCGAGTTCCACCGCATCGCTGGTGTCTTCGGCGGCGACGATGGTGTAGCCGAGTTCTGCGCGCAGGCGTTGCAGCGCATTCGGCCACTCGTCGCCACGCGCGCGGGCCCACGGCATCGCAACCGCTCGTCCCATCGAAACGCGCAGCGTCTTTCGGAGAAAAGGGTCACTCGCACGAGGCGAGAGCAGCACCGCGCGCGCGCCGAAACTCGCCGCGTTCCGAAAGATCGCGCCCACGTTGTCGGTTTGCGTGATGCCGTCGAGCGCGACCACGACATCGCGCGCGTTCGGTGGCGCAGGGTCGCGCGCGAGGCAACTCATGAGTTCGTCGACTGAGCCATCGTCATGCCGCACGCCAAGCGCGATGGCGCCGGAGTGCATCGTGTACCCCGTGATCGCGTGCAATGCGCGCTCATCGGCACAGCGATAGATCGCAAGCGACGGAAATTCCGCAGTGATGTCGGTGAGCCGCTCGGCGGAGTCGGGTGTGACGAGCAGCGCAAGAGGTTCAAGGACAGGCGGAATCGGCAGTGTTCGACGCCGAAGTGCGGCCGTGAGAAAGCGCCGCACCACGCGCTCGCTTTCGATCGCATGCAAGCCGAGTGTTCCACGCAACTCACGATCGCGTACGCCGCGAAATGCGTCGAGTCGCGGATCGTCGATGGCAACGTCAATCAACATCGGTGGGCGTTTTAGCTTGCGCCACCAACCATCAACTCGTTGGTCTCAAATCGCTGACACGCCGCAAGCAACTGCTCCACTTGCGCGTGCGGCGGGACAGCCAAAAGGCGCCGACGCAACGCGGTGATCGTCTTCAGTTCGCGCTCGGTCAGCATCAAATGCTCCTTGCGCGTACCGCTCGCCGCGAGGTTGATCGCAGGGAAAATGCGCTTCTCGGAGATGCTGCGATCGAGCACGAGTTCCATGTTGCCCGTGCCCTTGAACTCTTCGAAGATCATCTGATCCGCGCGCGAGCCCGTGTCGACGAGGCACGTCGCGATGATCGTGAGTGAGCCGCCTTCTTCACACTTACGCGCTGCGCCGAAGAGTTGCTTCGGCACTTCGAGCGCGCGCGAATCGAGACCGCCCGACATCGTGCGGCCAGACGAACCGTATCGACGACTGTTGTTGAACGCGCGACCGAGACGCGTGAGCGAGTCGAGCAACACGACGACGTCGCGGCCCGCTTCGACGAGTCGCTTCGCGCGCTCAATCGCCAAGATGCCGAGCGAAAGATGCCGCTCGAGATCTTGATCGTTCGAACTCGCAAGGACTTGTGCAGGCACGTTGCGCTTGAAGTCGGTGACTTCCTCAGGACGCTCATCGATCAAGAGTGCGATGAGTTCGACTTCCGGATGATTCCGCTTGATGCCGTAGGCAATGTTCTGGAGAAGCATCGTCTTGCCAGCTTTCGGTGGCGCGACGATGAGCCCGCGCGTGCCGAAGCCGATCGGGCAGAAGAGGTCGATCAGGCGGCACGATGGCGGACAACCCTTGTATTCGAGCGAGATACGTGGCGAAGGATCGAGCGCGGTGTACTCCGCGAACGCCTTGCGATTCGCGTAGTCCTCGGGCGAGAGACCTTCGATCGAGATGACGCGCTCGACAGACGGGCGCACGATGCGCGGTCCGCGACGACGCTTCTTCGAACGGCGCACGCGCGCTTCTGCAACGATCTTCTGGGCCGCGCGCAGATTCAGCTGTTGGATAAGTTGCTGCGGGATGTACGGATCGTCGTGCGTTTCGATCAGACCATCCGCGAACTGGCGCAAGCGGCCGTCGGCGTTTGGAACGATTTCCAAGAAGCCTGAGCACTCAAACGGCGGCGAGAGCGGGGGAGAATCTTGCTCCTGTCCTTGCTGATGCCCGTTCTGCTGACCTTGCTGCCCACCTTGCTGCCCACCTTGCTGCTGCGAGTGGCGATTGCCGTGTCGGTTGTCGTGACGATTCCCGTGGCGGTTGTCGTGACGATTGTCATGGCGATTGCCATGCCGGTTGCCGTGTCGTTGGCCATGGCGATGACCGTGTCGATGATCAGCATCGTGTCGCCGTTGCTGGCCGTGTTGCTGGCTTTGTTGCTGGCCGTGTTGATCGCCCTGTTGATCCCCCTGCTGTCCATCACGCGCGCGATCGACCTGCGTGCCGCTGCCGTCGCCGGAGTCCGCGTCGTCGCTGAAATCGCCGTCTTCGCCGTCGAAATCGCTTCCGTCCGCGTCGTCAGCTTCGCCAGACTCAGGCGAGCCATGTTGGCCGCTCGTGTGCGGGGCGCCACCGTGCTGCGCATTTGGATTGTTCGGATCGAACTGACCGCCACCGCCGCGGCGACGGCGACGCCGACGTCGACGACGGCGTCGTCGACCGCCACCATCGCCAGGCTCGCCTTCCTGTTGGGTCGTGACCTGACCGCGGTTCTCTTGGTCGGATGACGAACCTTCGTCGCGTTCGCGGTTGATGCTGGTCGGCTCATCGCGTCGTTCGCGCGGCTCACGCACTGCGAGCGATTCCGAAGGGCGCTCCAAACTGCGCTCGACATTTCGCTCGACATTTCGATCAATTCCGCGCTCTGCCGCGCGATCGCCGAAACGATGGTCGGTTCGAGCTTCGTTCGTCCGTGGAACGTCGACGCGCGGAGTCTCCACGTTGCGTTGGGGCGCCGCCGGAACCGCGACGGGCGCCGCGGGCGTCTCGGTCGCGACAGAGGCTGCAGAGATCTTCTTGGAAGAGGACTTCGTACTGGTCGTCTTCTTCGCGGCTGCCTTGGCGGACGGCTTTGGGGAAGCCACGTCCGCAGTCGGTGCTTTCGCAGACGCTGTCTTCTTGGTCGAAACCTTCGTCGTCGAGGTCTCTTTCGTCGAAGCTGCTTTCTTCGACGTTGTCGTACCTTCTTTCGTAACGGCTTTCGTCACGGCTTTCGTGGCTGCCTTCGTCGCCACCTTCGTCACCGTCTTCTTCTTGGGTGACGTGTTCTTGGGTGAGACGGGCGTTGAAGCCGATTCCTTCGCAGCGGCTTTCGTCGCAGCCACTTTGGTCGCCTTCTTCGCGACAACCTTTGTGGTGGCGTCCCCCTTCGCCTTTGGCGTCTCCCTCGTTTCTTTTGACGTCTCCTTCGGCGCGGCCTTCGTCGGCTTCGAGGCGACTTTCGTATTCGCCTTCGTGGTCGCCTTCGTGGTCGCCTTCGCGGCTGGGCTCTTTGAGGTGGACTTCTTCACAGGTTCATTCTCGGGACGGGCTTTGGCAGGCATAAAGAGACTGGCCGTAGGAGTGACGAGCGTGGTCTTGCTCGTGTGCGGAGCGTGTCGAGTGCGACAACTCCGAAGAGGGGCGGACTCCGCGCGGGGATCTTTCAGTCAGCAGGGGGCCGATTCGGAAAGGCGCGAAGGTTTCGGCGAGAGAACGAGCACATGCTCGAAGCACCTCGACGAGGAGGCCAGCAGATGGGTGATGCGCGGGGCGGGTCGGGCGCGTCATGCCTCGCTTGTGCGAGGCGTCGAAGCGCATTCTGTCACCGACTCAGAAGCCGATTCTGGCGACCGACGTAGCGAACGGTCTCCGAATCGCCCTTCCGTCATCAACGATCTATGAACTGGTCGTGGGTGTCAGGGTGGCCGCGTAGGTCGACGCGGTTCCGTCGCTGACACAAGTAGTCAAACAGAGCCGCCGACGGATGTCAAGCGTTGTTCTCGATCATGGCTCGATCATGGCTTGATCATGGCCCGTGCGACGCGGGCTCCGACGAGGGCGTTGTGGACGAGAACCGCAAGATTCGTCGCGAGGCTTGTGCCGCTCGTTGCCTGCGCAACTGCGGACAAAAGCACCGGCGTGACTTCAGGTCCAGTCACGCCGTCGCGGGCGCATGTCTCTAGGCCTGTCGCGATCGCGGCCTCCATCAATTCTGTGGGAAGCGCGTCGGATGCGGGCGGCGGCACGCAAAGCAGCATGCCGCGATCCGGCGCGATCGATTGCTGCGCTGCGAACATCGACGCAGCGGCCCGCGCATCACGCGCCTCCGCACTCGTCCGTAGCGCGGGAGTTCCGGCGGAAAGAAAGAGCGGGAAGCATCCCGTGCCGTAACCGACGGTCGCAACACCGAGCGTGTCGAGCAATTCCACGGTTGCGGGCACATCAAGAATCGACTTCGCACCTGCAGTTACGACCATGGTGCCGCCGTCGCGAATCTCCATGAGATCGGCGGAGATATCGGGGCGAAGCGCGTAACCGCGGTGCACGCCACCAATGCCACCTGTCGCAAACACGCGAATCCGAGCAGGCGTCGCCAAGCGACACGCGAGAATGGTTCCCGCAACTGTCGTTCCGCCGCTTGCGCCGTCGACGCACGCAGCGGCGACATCACGCGAAGAAATCTTGCGGACTTCACGCATACTCGCGAGTTGATCGACCTCGGCATCGGTGAGGCCGATGACGAGTTTGCCTTCGATCATGCCAACCGTTGCAGGAACTGCGCCTTCCGCACGAACAGCCGCCGCGAGCGCGCGGCCCAGTGCGGCGTTCGCGGGCCGACCGCGAAACGCATCGCGCACGGAAGCATGAACGGCGTCGAAAAACCGCGGGAAACGCGCCAATTCCTCGCGCGGCAAACCATGCGTCACCGCAGCTGTTTCGAGCGCAACCACGGGGCGACCAGACGCGAGCGCGTCGGCAACCTCGGGATGCATACGAATGAAATCAGTGCGCGTGTGCGACATCGACTTGGGACTGTTGGTGGAACTCTTGGTGGAACGGTGGGCGGAACTTCTGGCCCTCGATCAGCGTCGGCGCGTTGCCGCGCGTCCGCCGAGTCGACGACCCGGAAGCGCCGTCGGCACGATGCCGTCGGGGAACATATTCGGATCGACTTGTTCAGCGACCACCGGAATCTCTGGCCCCGCGTGGCGATTGCGAGCGACCTGCGCTTCTTCCTTGCGCTTCGCCTCGTATTCGCGCATCGCGGAGACGTCGGCGGGGATCGGGCCCGGCTTGAAGTCGTCGTATTCCGTCACGGGAATCTCGACGTTCGCAAGCATTTCGATGTTGGTGAGGAGTTCGCCTTGATCGGGCGAGACAAAGCTCCACGCAACGCCGCTGCGACCCGCGCGCGCGGTGCGACCGATGCGGTGGATGTAGACCTCAGGGTCCTCGGGCATGTCGTAGTTGACGACGTGCGTGATGTCATCGACATCGAGGCCGCGCGCGGCGAGATCGCTCGCGACGAGCACTGAAAGATCACCCTCGCGCAACTTGTCCATGACCTTGTCGCGCTTCTTTTGATACATGTCGCCGTGCATCGCGTGCGCGTCGATCTTGTTGCGGCCGAGGAACTCGGTCACATCATCGACTGCACGCTTCGTGCGGCAGAAAACCACGGTCAAATGCGGGGTTTCCTTCTTCAATAAGTGCAGGAGCAGGCGCTTCTTATCCCAGCGTTCGACCGTGAAGTAACTCTGCTTTACTTGCGCGACCGTCAGGCTCTTCTCGAAGGTCACGATCTTCTCGGGATCCTTCATGTAACTGCGCGCAAGCTTCTCGATCTCGGGCGAAATCGTGGCCGAGACGAACATCGTTTGCGGCGTCTTTCGAAGTTTGCCGAGGATCTTGCGAATGTCATCGCGGAAGCCGATATCAAGCATGCGGTCGACTTCGTCGAGGATCGCAAAGCGGAAGTGTTCGAATGGCAGAATCCCGCGCTCGGCGAGATCCATCACGCGTCCGGGCGTACCGACGATGATCGGTGGGCCCTTCTTCAACTGTGGGATCTGCTTGTCGATCGGCTGGCCGCCGTACACGGCAACCGTTTGCACCTTCGCGAATGCGCCAAGCTCTTGCAGTTCCCTCGCGACTTGGATGGCAAGTTCGCGGGTCGGAACGAGGACAAGCGCGCCAAACGCAGCCTCGGTGTCAAGCATTTGGAGGAGCGGAAGACCAAAGGCTGCGGTCTTACCCGTGCCGGTCTTCGCTTGGCCGAGGACATCCTTTCCCGTGAGGGCGACCGGAATGAGGGCGGCTTGGATCTTGGTCGGGTGCTTGAAGCCCCGCTGGGTGAGTCCCTCGAGAACCGCGGGCTTGAGGCCGAGGTCGGCGAAGGTCTTGGAAAGGTCGAACGTGTCTGGGGAAGCTTGGTCCATCGTGGAGTCCGTTGCCCTGAATCTCGCTTGGCTCTCAATTGGATTTCAAACGTTCGGAACTCGGAAGGTTGAATCGTGAACGGCTGGATCTGCAAGCACTGGGTTGAGGCGTCCTCGCTTCAACGTCCCGCTGTCATGCATCCGTCCGTCTGTATCCGTACCTCTGATCCGCTCTTCGAAATTCGCTCTTCGAGATGCGTTTGAATGTCACGACAAATGTGACAGATCCAACTGATCGATCCAGGGCTTTCTGCGCGGCGCATCGGGCGTCGGCCTGATTGTTTCTAGGGGGGTGATGGTAGAGGCTTTCAGAAGTCGATACAAATGCACTTACGGACCATCGCAGTCAGGAAGACTGCGACCGCCGACCGTCCGCGTTGTCGAGGCAAACGACCGCGAACGGCACGAAACGGCAGCGCATCGCGGCGAAGCGCAGCAATCGCGAGGCATGACGCCATGCAAGACACGAGCGCCATCGACATCGACCTCTCGGCCATCGATCACAACATGGCCGCGATTCGTCGTGCGGTTGGTGGATCGTGTGCGCTGTGTCCCATCGTGAAAGCAGATGCATACGGCCTCGGCGTCGGGCGCGTCGCGCGTCGATTGGTTGCGGCAGGCGCCGAGATGCTTGCGGTGTATTCGCTTCGACAAGCGATCGAAACATCTGCGGCGATGAACGCAGCGGTACCAGTGCTCGTGCTGATGCCGGTCCACGAGTTTGACCGCGACGACGAACTTCTTCGTTTACTCCTCAGCGGTCAACTGCACGTCACGATTCATGACGAAGCGAATCTTGACGCGCTAGAGCAGGCTGCTCGCACGCTTGGCGCGCGGCTCCCTGTGCATATCGAGATCGATGTTGGAATGAGTCGTGGCGGTGTGCGCGTCGAAGACGTGGGGCGCGTTCTTCGCGCGATCGACGCGAGTACGACGCTTGAACTCCGCGGAATTTACGCGCATTTCACGCACTCGCGTTTCGACGAAGCGCGGACGCGCGCGCAGCACGAAGCGTATCTCCGGGTGCTTGACGAATTTCGCCGCTTCATTCCTGACGGTGTGCTTGAGCATGTCGCAAGCACCTACGCGATGGCGCGCAACGCCGCGTATCACCGCTCGATGGTGCGATTCGGACTCGCGTGGCTTGGCTACGGCATCGATGAACTCGAAGCCGATGTGCCTGTCCTTCGTCGACAGGATCTTCGCAGCGTTGTGCGCTGGACGAGTTCAGTCGTGCAAGCGAAAACGATTCCGGCGGGCGCGTCGGTTGGATACGGCGGTCGTTGGACCGCGGAGCGTGCATCGACCATCGCGCTCGTTCCTGTTGGTTACGCCGATGGATGGCCCGCGCCGCGACACGCTGGCGCTGGGACGCAATTCGTCGGCATCGTCGCACCGGATGGGAAGCTCGTGCACGCGCCAGTCGTTGGTGCGGTGAACATGGATCAAATCTCTGTCGATGTGACCGGCCTTTACGCGGGCGACCCACACCACTGGATCGGCCGCGAAGTGGAGCTCGTCTCTCGCGATCTCTACGCACCGAATCACTTGCCGCGGCTCGCCGCCCAGTCTGGCGTGATCGTGCACGAATTCCTGACGCGCCTCAATCCACGCATGCCGCGGACCGTGAGCCTCGGAGCGACGTCGGTTGAAGTTCTCGCTGCCGCGCGGGCGTCCCTTGAAGTCGGTGGGCCGAGCTTTCGCGTGAATTCCGCGGCAGGCTGAGTTGGGATACGAACGAAAGAGGCGCGGCCTCGCGTTGTGAAGTGCAGGCGCGAAGTCCCCGCGCGAAGTCCCCGCGCGAAGTCCCCGCGCGAGTTCGAAGTTTCCCGTCGGAACGTGCGCTCCTGGGGCGCTCAATGGTCGGTTTCCGGTAGAGTTTGTGCGCAGAGATCGCGGGTACGCACTGGGATCTCGCGAGACAGATGTGAAGTACCCCGAAGCGGGTGATACAGGCGGTTGCGTCCGGAAAGCGAAAGAAGTTCCCTCCGCGATCCGCAGCTTTTGTCGGAACCTCGGTGTTCCGATGCGTATGGAGATGCTGTCTCGGTGGCTTCAGCGAGGCTGAGTAGGGCGAGCGTCGGAAAACACGACATGCCGCGAAAGGCAAGTTACACCCTCCCAACCATGGAAGCGCTTCCTGCGCGTCTGATGTCGCTCACGCGGGAGCGCGTCGAACAGCAGATGCGCGCCGCGGAGGCGATCATTCCGTCGATTGATCCACGGTCGATGTACGCCCTCGGCGCGACGCTCGAGCGCATCGTTGGTACTGCGCTCAGTGCAGATGGAGCGCCGGTCGCAGGCGCCGTTCTGCGGGCTGATCTTGTGACGCTCGTCCTCGATCTCTCTGAACAGTTGGCGCTCGATGGCTCTGAACGCCACGGAGGCGCGGCGACCCCGGAAGAACTCGCGCGTGAGATTGGTGTCGCGTCGAAGACCTTGCAGCGTTGGCGTCGCAATGGTCTGTGCGCACACTGGATTCTCGAAAATGGGAAGCCTCGCGTCGCGATCTACCGCGCGTCACTTGAGTCCTTCCGCGTCTCGCATCCTGCGGAATTCGCGCGGGCCTGCGCGTTCCGTCGTTTCGACGACGGCGAGCGCGTGCGCATGATCGAAGAGGGGCGCGCGCTGATCGCAGCGGGCCGCACCCTCAACCTTGCGGCGAAAGAACTCGCTGCGCGTTACGGTCGCTCGCACGAGGGCGTGCGCTTACTGTTCCTTCGTGTCCTTGGCGTTGGTCGTGCGCCGCGGCGCAGCGTTGGCGAGCGAGCTGGTCGGCTCGCGGAGCGCGCGTGGCGACTCGGGATCGACCCTGCGAAGCTCGCGCGGCGCCTTGGAAAGAGCGAATCGCTCGTTCGGACGCTTGTCGATCGCCGTCGCGCGGAACTCCTTCGCGGAGTGCAGCCATCGTGGGTCGAGTTGCCAACCTTCGAACTGCCCGGCGCGGATGAGACCATTCCCGCGGCCCCCGCGGTACGAAAGTTGACGCCGCTCGGCCTTGTGGATGGCGATGTCATCGCGTCGATCGCCTCAGCTCGCCACATTCAAGCAGGATTCCCAAAGGATGCGCGAGCCTCCGCGGACCGTGATGAAGCGCGCGCTGCAGCGATGCACTTCTTTCTGCGTCGCGCGTCGCGCGCGATCGACGCACTTCCAAAGTGGCCAGACCGTGCGCGCATCGACCAGATTGAAACCGATTTGCGCGCCGCGCTTCGCTTGCGAGCGGTGCTCGTCGAACGTGGTTTGGTGATCGCGCTCGGTCGTGCGGATCAGTATTGCCACGGTGGGCCAGAGCGCTTACCGACCGACGAGTTGCGTTCGCTTGCCCGATCGATCGCGCAGGCGGTTCGCGATGTGGTGCACGTGTTCGATCCGTCGCGTCAGCGCTTCGATCGCGCCATCGCACTCGCTGCCGACCTCGCGCTTGCGAAGCTCGTGAACGCCCGACGGAACGCCCGCGCTGCCGCGCGCCATCTCACCTCGATTGATGTGCGGCTCCTTGGTGAAGTCGCGCAGTGGCAGGGGATCGTCGATCCCTTTGCGCATCACGCGGCGAGTGTTGCAGCAGAGTTCGCTGCGAAGGGGCCGCGCTCGGCGCAGGCGAAGTTACTCGCGCGACGCTACGGTTGGTGCGGCTACGCACCGGCGACCATTGAGCGGCTGGCGCAGGAAGATCGCACGACGGTCGCCCTGATGTCGAAGCGGCTTCGCGACGCGGAGAACGCGTTCCGCGGGTGTGTTTGAGTGCTCGCAACTGGTGGGCCGTTGAGACGAGCGCGGAACGAAGTGAAGCGCGAGAGGATGGCACTCGCCGACACGGCGCGTTTCGTGTGGCATCACCTCTGGTGATGGCCACGCGTGGCGCAGACGCGAGACGCAACGATGTTCCATGGGCGCTTCATGTGTGCCTGTACCGCACGCCACTACCTCCTGCTTCGCAGGGGGGTAGTGCCACACGACACGCTGAGCAACTCCTGCGTTCATCGCTCAGGCTTTGCTTCGCTCCGCCTTCGAGCGTGTCTGATCTCGGTATCGCCAGAGCGAGCAAGTTGCGAAGCAGGTTGCGAGCGCTGCCAAATCGCGTCCTAGCACCACAGCGAGCAAGTTGCGAAGCAGGTTGCGAGCGCTCTTAAAACGAAACGCGGGTCGCGCATGAAGCGCGACCCGCGAAATGTTCTTAGCACCCCAGCGAGCGAAAGCGAAGCGAGTCGCGAGCGCTCAATGTTGCACGCATCAACGCTTGCTGAACTGGAAGCGACGACGAGCGCCAGCTTGGCCGTACTTCTTACGCTCGACCTTACGCGCGTCACGGGTGAGGAACGCGTGCTCGCGGAGGATTGCCTCGAGGGTCGAATCGAAGTTCAGGACCGCGCGGCCGAGGCCGAGGATGGTCGCGCCGCACTGGCCGGTGGTACCACCGCCGCAGGCGTTGACCTTGACGTCGACCTTGCCCTTGAGGCCGGTCTTGTCGAGGACCGCGAGGATGTTCTGCCTGTCACGCTCTTCCACGAAGAAGTCGGCAAACTCCTTGCCGTTCACTTCGATTGCACCGGTGCCGGTCTTCACGCGCACGCGGGCGACTGCCGTCTTGCGGCGGCCGGTTCCCCAGTACCAGCCCTTTTGGTCGGGGCCGCGGAGGATGCGCGTGGAGGTAGAGGTCGTCGTCGTGGTCTCTTCGGTCATGGCGTAGTTCGCTGTTTGGAGCGCCTGTCGGCGTCAATGTGCTGCGTCAGATCAATCAGTTCGATTCAGTCTTGATATTCGCGCGGCGTGACTTCAGTTCGCGCGGCGTGGAGCGCCTTGGAGGCGTGAGCCCTTCTGAAGCGCGGCCTTGGTCACGGGCACGGTGCCCATGTCGACCTTCGCGTCAAAGGCAACTGGCTCTTGCGAAGCGTGCGTGTGCGACGCGCCCGCGAAGACGCGAAGACGCGCCGAGAGCGAGCGACCGTAGCGGCCCTTCGGAACCATGCGAAGAATCGCCTCGCTCACGAGACGCGCCGGATTCGAGTCCATCTCTTGACGGTACGAGCGAATCTTGAGGCCACCTGGGTAGCCCGACCAACGGCGACGCGTCTTCTGATCGAGCTTGCTGCCCGAGAGGACGATCTTCGAAGCGTTGGTCACGATGACAGCGTCACCAGAGAGAACGCCGGGCGTGTATTCGGGGCGGTGCTTGCCCATGAGAACCGTCGCGACTTCCGTCGCGAGGTGGCCGAGCGTCTTGCCTTCGGCATCGACGTGGCGCCATACGGTCTTGATCTCACCGGGCTTTGCAATGTAGGTCTGACGGGGCATGTTCTGTCCAGAATTCACCCGCGGCGCGCAGCCGCGGAAGTGCAAGGTGTGCACGGATCGCCGTGCGGAGAATCGGCGAGGATACCAAGACCCCGAGGGGTGTCAAGATCACTACGCTCTCGACACACACCGATATGAGCCGACATCGGAAGTGAAGCGCGCGAGTTCTGGTGAATTCGCGTCCAATAACGGTCGTACACACCATGCCGAACAAGATCCTTCGCCTCTCCGTGACGTGGGCAACCATTCTCGCGATCGCCAGTGTCGTCATCGTGCTGCAACGTGTGCGCGGTGGACCGGATCCGGAAGGGATGACGGAACCCGTTGATGCCTCTGTTGTGCCTCTGGTGGAGCCGCTGCGGATGGATGCGGAATTGACGGGCAAAATCGTCGTGGCCGCGCACGCGTGGGCACCGACGATTTCCCCGGAGTTGCTTCTGACGAACGCGAAGCCGCTCGAAGAAGGGAACTCAAGTGAGCGATTGGCACACGCGATTCTCGTGGGTGCGGTGGAGGGTTGGTCGAAGGGTGCGGATGCGGCGCGCGCGGTTGAAATCATCGAGAGCGATGAGAGCAATGAGCGCGACGCGTTCGAGGCAAACCGTGCATTGAGAGCGGACGTCGTAGGCGCGATGGAAGAACTCGCGACTTCGAACGGCGACTTCGCGGCGGTGAGCGATGAGACGCGCGAACGGATCGAAGCGGATCTTGGGTTTTTCGGTCGCGTGCTCTCGATCGATGGTGTCTCGGAAGCGAAGAGTGGCCTTGCAGTGATGATTTTTGCCGGCGTGTGGTACCTGACAGTTTTCTTGCTTGGTCTTGTCGCGTTGATCGCGCTCGTTGGATTTGTGGGCGCTGGGAAGTGGAAGCCCGCGCTGCAGCCGACATCCGACGGACATGTCATGCTTGTGCTCGGCGAAACTTTCGCAGTTTGGATGGGGCTCTATCTCTTCCTCACCATCGGAGCCACGGTGATCGTGGCGCTTTTGCCCGAGAGCACTGCGTCCACGGGAGGCCTTGTGCTTTCAATCGCTGCGATGGGTGGCTCGCTCGCGGTGCTTGCATTCCCGCGGTTGCGCGGCGTGTCTGCTGCCGAGCTTCGCGCTGCGATCGGGCTCAACACTGGCCGTGGTGTTCTGCGTGAAGTTGGTGCTGGAGTCGTGTGCTACGTCAGCGCAGTACCGATTCTCGTCGCGGGTGGAATCATCTATTTCATCCTGAGTTTGATCGCGCAGGCAATCAGCGGTGAACAGGCGCCGCCGTCGCACCCGGCCGTCGAAATGCTCGGTGGTGCGGGTGCGCTTGAAGTTGTGTTGCTCTTCACGCTCGCAAGTGTGATGGCGCCGATTGTCGAAGAGATCGCGTTTCGCGGTTTCCTGTACGGGCACCTGCGAAGCGTCGTGGCACCGCGAGCGCGGTTCGCATCAGCGATGGTTGCTGCGGTTGTCTCAAGCGTGATTTTCGCTGCGATTCACCCGCAAGGATTGATGTTTGTGCCAGCGCTCGGCGGGCTTGCGGTGGGATTCTGCCTTTATCGAGAGATGCGCGGAAGTCTGATCGCGCCGATGGTCGCGCACGGCATCAACAACGCGTTCACGTTGGCGCTTGGCTTGATGCTGTTCTGAATCGAGTGGCAGAATTTGGCGCGATTCACGCCAGAGCGAGCAAGTTGCGAAGCAAGTTGCGAGCGCTCGTTGTTCTTGCGGTCGCCGCTGCGGCGGCTCCCTCTGGCGCGATTCACGCCAGAGCGAGCAAGTTGCGAAGCAGGTTGCGAGCGCTCAAAGACGTCGCGAGCGCTCAATACATGAACTGCTCGCGGACGATGCGGCCCT
>JAIXVI010000204.1 GCA_027483065.1 Planctomycetaceae bacterium | reverse complement strand
CGGCCTGCGACTCCCACAGCGAAGCCTACGACTCCCGCCGCGCGGCCTGCGACTCCTGTCGCGAAGCCCATCGAGACTCCGCGCGCACCAACTGCGAAGCCGAGTACGCCAACTGCGAAGCCGAATGTTCCCGTCGCACGGCCGACGACTCCCACGGCGAAGCCGAACACGCCCACGGCGAAGCCTGCGACTCCCGCCGCGCGGCCTGCGACTCCTGTCGCGAAGCCCATCGAGACTCCGCGCTCACCAACTGCCAAGCCGAGCGCTCCCGTCGCGAAGCCCTCTCTTCCAATTCGTGGCGACGATTCGCCGATCGCCAAGCCAGGCGTCACGCCTGCACCCAAGCCGATCGCGAAACCGGTCGATCGACCAGCCGCGCCAACGTCGCGTCCAAATCGCCCACAGTCCTCCGACCCGATCAAGCCCGCAGACACGCGCAAGCCGATCGAAACACCGCGCGGCGATGGCGCAAGCGGAAAGCGCCCCGCAGGCAAAAATCCTGAAGGCAAGATTCCTGAAGGCAAGATTCCTGAAGGCAAGAGTCCCGAGATCAAGTCGCCCGAAGTCAGGTCGCCAGAAATCAAGGCACCAGAAATCAAGGCGCCAGACATCAAGGCGCCGGCAACCAAGACTCCTACCTCGAAGTCACCGCCACAATCCGTGCCCGATCTTGAAGTTGGCGGGAAGAAGCCGCGCGGCGACGACAGCGGCGTGATCACAACGCGTCCGACCGACAAGCCCATCGGAAATCCCACCGACATTCCCGTCGGCAAGCCATCGCTCGACACCATCGCGACCGACGCATCGCCACTTGCGCGCAAGCCGAAACAGTTCACCGACGACACTGTGTACGGCGTACCCGTTGGAAATGCTGGAACGATTGCAACGGGTGCGACTGGCGGGCCGCTCGTCTACGACGGCATCGTCAACGGAGGCGGAACGACGGTCGTCAACAACGGAAGCAACAACACGACGGTTGTTGAAAACACCGTCATCAACAACTACAACCAGTACATCAACAACGTGTCGTACGCGAACGGTTGGGGTTCGGGCGGCGCGTGGTCGAGCTGCGGCCCGTGCCCCGTATGGCAGCCGTACAACTGCTCTGATGGACTCTCCATCTCGCTCGGCTTCGGCTCCGGCGGCTTCAGTTTCGGCTTCTTCTACGGCTCGAGTTGCGCGCCGCTCTGTTCGAGTTGGTGCAATCCGTGGTGGGACGGCTACGCGTCGTACTGGACGTGCAGCCCGTACTACGTCGGCGGAGGCTGCCTGCCGTGGCGCGCACGTTGGGCTTCGTGCTGGAATCCGTACTGGAATGTGTGCTGGAGCAGCGGCTGGAACCCCTGCTGGCCGTACAACGTCTGCGCGCCTGCATGGCCGGTGTACACGCCGTGCTTCACGTATGCGCCCGTCGTTTGCGCAAGCGTGGTGACGGTGCCTGCAACGACCATCATCTACGCGCCGCCGGTTGTCGTTGCACCTGTGGTTGTCGCGCCCGCGCCGCTTCCAAACCCCGATGCGCTCTGGACGTTCCTCGCAGAGGGCTACGACCTCGACGCGGAGAAAGGCTTCGTGGCGCTCAATGCAGCTGACCCTGCTGAGAGCGCATGGACGTTCGGCATCGGGTTCGCACGGGCGTTCCAAGGTGAAGTCGCGCGTGCATCCGACATGCTGCGCGAGGCAATGCGCACCGATCCATCGGGCGTGTTGCGCACCTCTGCCGACCCACGCTACGTCGCACGACTCGAAGCGCTCGAACGATCGCTCTCACCCGCCGCGAACGGCGCGACAACGCAGGTCGATGCGCTACTCATCATCGCTGCAAGCCAAGCCGCGCGCGGTGATCTCTCGGGTGCGTATTTCACAGCAACAACTGCGCGCGCCGAAGGCGATCGCTCGATGGGCGCGGCCGCCTTCATCGCGTGGCTTGAAGGCGAACTTCGGCAGCGGATTTGAGGTGACTGGCGGAGCGCGTCACCCCGTCCACGCGCCGAGCATGCCCGCAAGATCGGCGCCGTCGACCGCGCCACTACCGTCAAAATCGCCGCTGCCGGGCAGGCCCCAACGGCTCAAGAGCGTCGCGAGATCCGCGGCGTTGACCTTGAAGTCGTTGTTGAGGTCGTACGGATTCGGCGGGGCCGGCGTGAAGACGATCGTGAGTTGTGGGCGATACGACTCAACCGTTGCTTCGTGGCTATCAAAGCGCTTCACCGACTGAAGCACCGTTTCGTTGCCGACCACGCACCAACCAAAGTTTTGTGACGGGTTGTTCACCCACAGCTGTACATCGGCGACGAGGCCGGCGGTCGATGTCCACGTGTAGAAACCCATCGCACCGACGTTGCGCGTCGCGCTCGCCGTGGCAACGAATTCGCCACCAGGCGTCGCCCACGACTGCGTGGTGCCGTAGAAGCGATGAAGCCACGTGACGTCGCCCGCAGCGCTCGGTGCGCCACCGCCACCAAAGGCTTGGCTCGCGCCTTCGCCCCAGGACTTCGTGAATCGCTTCAACGAAATCGGGTACTGCGTCGTCAAACCGACCGCGGAGCAATTCATCTTCAACGACACACTTGTGATCGACGAGCCCGGCGGGATCGTCGAAAGGTCGAAACGAATCGCGCCGCGCCGCAGCGTGCTTCCGCCGTTGACGCCCACTCTTCCCGCGAAGAAATACGTCGCGAGTCCCGCGCTGAACGCTCCGCTCGGATCCTCAATCAACGTGTTGTCGGCAGACGATGTCAAAACCAACTGATCCGCCAACACGGTTTGGGCCGGAACAAGCCCGAAACTCAGACTTGTCGCGAGTGCAACCGCAAGAAACTGCTGAGAGAAATTGATGCGCATACGCGTGCTTCGTTTCTGCCGTCGTGTCGGAGTCGGTGAGCGTTGAAATCGGAACAGCAAAATCGTTTCAACCCCACATGCTGAGCATGATCGCGAGGTCCTCAGCGCCGACGATGTTGTCGCCGTTGAGGTCCGCCGTGCCGTCGGCGCCCCACTGACTGAGCAGCGTGCCCAAGTCCGCTGCGTCCACCGAGCCGTTGCCGTCAAGGTCGGCAGGATTCGAAGAGCCTGTGATCGTCACCGACAGCGTGAGCGACATCGTGCGCGACGCCGCGCCGGGCAAATTCTCATCGCTGGTCGTGATCGTCACCGGTTGGTTGTACGTGCCTGGCGCGCGGCCCGTCGTATCGAACGAGAAGCGCAGATTGGTCGGCGCCGCGGCGACGTTTCCTTCGGTGACATCGATGGACGCGAACGGCAACGAGACCGAACTTGCGCCATCGACATCGAGGCGCGCCATCGCGGCGGTGTAGCCGCGGTTGTACACAGGAACTTGAATCTCTTGCACACCCGTGTTCGTGCCAAAGGTGGCGCCGGCCGTCGTCGCGGTGACGTTCGTCTTCGCACTAAACGACGGATTCGAGGGCGCCAACACGGTGCCGGTGATGGACTTCACGATGGTCGCGTTTTGCGCGCCTTCAACGGTGGTCGTCACCGTCGCGGTGCCGTTGAAAGCGCCCGCGGTTGCGGTGTTCACCGTGAGATTCACCGTCGTCGATGCAGGCGCGAGCGCCCCGGTGATCGCTTGTGAACCCGTCAAGCCCGTCGAACCAACGACACTCGCCGTCAGCGGCTCAACGCCGAGCGGATGGACGACGTTTGCGATGTTCGAAACCGCCACCGGCACGATCACACCGGTCGCGTTGCGAATGACCGTGCCGAAACTCGCCGGTGCCGTGACCTGCATAATCGGCGGCACTTGGTAGTCCGCAACAACAGGCATGTGGTCGCTCGCGTCGTGCAGCACGTCCGCGAGTTGATTGGAGCGCGCGATGTCGGCGGGGTAGTACGAGTTGTTCCCCGAGTTGATCGCCAAGTTGTAATGCACGCCGTCGTTGCCGAACGTGCGGTACGAACCGGGAATCAGCGCGAAACCGTCGCCATCCTGTACTTCGGCCGTCGAAAGCTGGAAATCGAATCGATCGTCGACACCACCGCCAATCAAGGTGCCCGTCACACTTCGCGGCGATTGCGTGTGCTTGATCGCGTTGCCCGCGCCCGTCCAATCGGCCGTGCCGAGTGGATCGAAACACTGCGCGTTTCCGGCAGCGAGCATCGTTTGGTACGCGGCTTCACCGCTCGTGTAGAGGTTGTAGTCGCCGGCGAAAATGATGTGTTGGCCGGCACCAAGTGCGTTCGCGTTCGTCCGCAGTGCTTGCGCGCCTGTGTTGCGCTCGGCGGCATCGGCACTGGTGTTGCTCGCCTTCAGGTGCGACGAATACACATAGAAACGCGCCGCGGACGAGGTATAGCCATCGAGCGTAAAGAGCCAGCGATCGCTGTTGCGCGAGGCACCAGTCGCGATGTCTGCATGCGACGCGACCACTTCATCGAGCAAGTCGTTGCGGTAGTACGCGCACTGCGCGCCACTCGCGCCGTCTTCGGTTCCGGAGGTCGTGAACGTGGCACGCACATACGGGATGCCTGGGTAGGCCGCCGCAATGTGGGTTTGAAGTGCCGCGAGATCTGCGTTGCGGATTTCTTGGAAGAGCAGCACTGCGGGCGCGACAGCAAAGCCCGGTTTGTTGTCTTGCGCGAGTTCCGCGAAAACCGCCCGCAGCGCGTTCGGGTCGCCCGCGAGTTTCGCGAGGTTGTAGCTCACGACGCGCACCTGCGCGGACGCTCCGCTCGCGACGAGCGCAGCGAATCCTGCAGCAAGAATGGAACGAGCGATCGTGGAGCGTCGGGTCATCAGGTTCTCGTGGGTTCTCGTGGGTTCTCGTGGGTTCTCGTGAGTTCTCGCGGGTTCTCGCGGGGTCACGCGGTGGTGCCCGGCGGAATCTTCGGCCAAGGGTTCTCGGTCGCGGATTCCGATGGGCGGTGGGTTGGAATGTAGAACGCGCTTCCTCCATGTGAAGAGCGGACCATCCGATTCGAGCGGAATGATCCGCGCGGGAACTGAAAGCGGTTCCTTCCGAGTCCGACAAGTCGAAAAGTGGTGGAGAACCAACCACACGAGCGGCTCGCGAAGAGCCAACCGCGCTCGAGCAGGCCCGAAGAAGTCCCGAGACGCGCGGTACCATCTCCGCCCCCGCACTTCCGCGGGATCGGAGCCCCCATGCGCATCACCGCACTCGCCGCCGCGCTTTCTATCGCGGCCCCTCTCGCCGCCCAACAAGTCAATCCGGAGGTCTTCACGCTCGACAACGGGATGAAGTTCCTGCTCCTCCCCCGCACCGATCAGCCAAATGTCATCGCGGCGGGCTGGGTTGCGAAGGTTGGTTCTGTCAACGAGCGACCCGGCATCACCGGCATCAGCCACTTCTTTGAGCACATGATGTTCAAAGGCACCGACACGATCGGTACCACCACCCCCGACGCGGACGCGAAGTACCGCGACGCGCAAAAGGTCTTGCGCGCGAAGATGAACGAGATCACGTGGACCGAGCAATACCGCCGCTACTTCAACGGCGAGATTCCTGATCCATGGAGCCCCGACTTCGATACGCCGGAACTCGCGCGTTTGCGCGCGGAGTTGAAGTCGCTGATGGATTCGCAGCAAGGCCGCCTTGGCGCCGATCGCATCGCCGAGTTGCAATCCGCACTCGCGTCGGCGGAGGCAGAAGCAAAGCCACGCATCGAAGCTGAGATCGAACTCCTCAAGGCTCAGCAAGAAGCAGCGCGGTCGATCGTGAAAGACGAATTCGACAAGGTCTACACCGGCCAAGGTGGATCCGGCATGAACGCCTTCACGTCGAACGACGTGACGTTCTACTTCATCAACGTGCCGAGCAACAAGTTTGAGCTCTGGGCGTGGATGGAATCGGATCGTCTCACCAACTCCGTCTTCCGCGAGTTCTTCTCCGAGCGCGACGTTGTCCACGAAGAACGCCGTCTCCGCACGGAAAGCACGCCGACTGGCATCTTCCAAGAGCAGTTCGACGCGATGTTCTGGCAGTCGTCTGGCTACGCGTGGCCCGTCATTGGTTGGACGAGCGACCTCAACAGCTACACGATGGAAGAGGCGATGAAGTACTGGAACATCTACTACCGCCCGAACAATCTGTGCGGCGTGGTGGTTGGTGACTTCAACCCGAGCGAAGTGAAGTCGACGATCGAGCGCTACTTCAACCGACTTGAGCGCGGCACAACGCCGCCAGCGCCAGTCGTCACGCTCGAAGTGCCGCAACTTGCGGAAATGCGCATGAACGCCGAGTGCGATTGCCAGCCCTCGGTCGAAGTGCGATACCACACGGTGCCGTTCCAACACAAGGATTCGTACGCGCTCGATGTGCTCTCCTCGGTGCTCAATGGCCGTACTGGGCGACTCTATAAGTCGATGATCGAAGGCAACGAGATCGCCTCGAACGCGAGCGCGCAACAAGACAGCCGCAAGTACGCGGGCGCGTTCAGCTTCAACGCCGAAGTGAAGGGCGACGCAACGCCTGAGCAACTCGAAGAGGCGTGGTACGCCGAGATCAAGAAGTTGCAAGACGAGCCTGTTGGCGAGATGGAATTGCAGAAGGTGAAGAACCAGTTCGCGGCGTCGAACTTCCGTCGTCTCGAAAGCAACTTCTTCTTGCTCGTTCAACTCGGGTACGGCGAAGGCCTCGGCGCGTGGGAAGAAATCAACAGCGCACCGAAGAAGATCGACGCCGTGACTGCCGCCGACATTCAACGCGTCGCACGCGAGTACTTCAAGGAAACCAATCGTTCGGTTGCAACCTACACGCGCAAGGCTGGCGTGAGCGCGGCCGCAGAAGACGAAGCGCTCGCTGCACTTCCTGCGCCGCTGCAAGCACAAGCGCGCGCGATGGCCGCGCAACTTTCGAAGGAAACCGACGTCGCGCGACTCCGCGGCGCTCTTGAACAAATGGGCACGCAAGCCGCGCAAGTTCCGCCGCAAATGAAGCCGCTTCTTGATTACGTCGTTTCGAAGATCGAAGCGCGCATCGCCGAACTCGAGAAGAAGAACTGACTGGGAAAGGACACACTTCTATGCACCCCAACATGAAGCACTTCATGCACACATCGACCACGATTCTCGCCGCAACGCTCGTCGCGTTCGCGGTTGCTCCTGCGGTGGCAGACGACCTTCCAAAGCGCCCTGAGAACATCACGTTCAAGCCGTTGACCTTCAACGCGCCGAAGGCTGCCGACTATCGCCACGTTCTTTCGAACGGCGTCGTCGTCTTCCTTGCACCATCGAAGGAACTTCCACTCATCGATCTCTCGATGACGTTCCGCGGTGGCGACTTCCTCGATCCGATGGACAAGACCGGCCTCGCAGGAATGACGGCGTCACTCATGCGTACGGGCGGCACCAAGTCGATGTCGCCAAAGGATGTCGATGAGCGACTCGACTTTCTCGCCACGGATCTGTCGATTGGCGCGCGCGGAACCACCTGCTCCGCGTCGATCGACACGCTCACTGCAAACTTCGATGAGAGCCTTGCGATCCTGATGGACGTGTTGCGCAATCCTCTCTTCGACGAAGCGAAGACCAAGATCACCGTCGACGAAGCGATGGAAGGCATGAAGCAGCGCAACGACGATGCTGATCCGATCTTGGATCGCGAGTGGAACATGGCGATGTACGGAGGCGACCACTTCGAAGCACGCGAACCGACGGAAAAGTCGATTCGCTCGATCACGCGCGAAGACATGGCCGCGTATGCCGCGAAGGTGTTCAATCCGAGCAACGTCGTCGTCGCGGTCAGCGGCGATTTTGAGCCGAAGGACATGCTCGCGAAGCTCGAGAAGGCGTTCGCTGCGTGGCCGAAGGGCGAGCGCATGCCTGTGCCGCCCGCGCCGACCGCAACGGTGAATCCTGGCGTCTTCCATGTCGAGAAAGAGATTCCACAAGGCAAGGTTTTCATTGGTGCACGCGGCATCACGCGCGACGATCCCGATTACTTCGCGGCGCTCGTGATGAACGAGATTCTCGGTGGCGGCGGCTTCACGAGCCGCATCATGAAGACGGTGCGTTCCGACGAAGGTCTTGCGTATTCCGCAGGCAGCCAACTCGACGCAGGCGTTTACTACCCCGGCGAGTTCCGCGCGGCGTTCCAATCGAAGAGCCCAACCGTTGCGCTGGCAATCAAGCTCATCGAGCGCGAGTTCGAGAAGATGCGCGACACGCCAGTTTCTGCGGAAGAACTCGAAGTCGCGAAGAAGTCGTTCATCGAGACGTTCCCACGCGCGTTTGAGTCGAAGCCCGCAATGCTTGGCATCTTCGTCTCGGACGAGTGGACCGGCCGCGACGCGTCGTACTGGCAAACCTATCGCGAGAATGTGGCGAAGGTCACCGCGGCCGACGTGCAGCGTGTCGCGCAGCGCTTGCTCGATATGGACAAGATGGCCATTTACGTCGTCGGCGATTGGGACACAATCAGCCTCGGCGACGCGACTGGTCGCGCGAAGATGGCCGACTTCTTCAACGATCAAGCGACGGAATTGCCGCTGCGCGATCCGATGACGATGGAGCCGATGCGCTAAAGGGAACTCATGCGCTAAAGGGAACCGATGCGCTAAAGGGAACCGATGCGCTGATCCGTCAGCGCACGCGCAACAACATCACGCAAAAATGCACGCGGCCTCGGATCACTCCGAGGCCGCGCCCTTTTCCCCATGCTTGTCGGTCAGGCGGCACGTGGTCCTTG
>JAIXVI010000172.1 GCA_027483065.1 Planctomycetaceae bacterium | reverse complement strand
CCCGAACTTGTGAAAGTGATCGGCGTACAACCGTTGTTGATCGACTTCAGTCCTGCGCCAATCGCGCGCAGCGTGCCTTCGTTCGTGAAGGAGACAGGAGTAAAGATGTTGCAGTTTCCGACCAGCTGGCAAGTCTGCGTACTCGCCGCCGACATCGTCCACTCGCCGCGGTTGAGAATCGCACCGCCAGGACCGATGGTGACGTTCTGATTTGATGGCATCGTCACGACGCCGTCGTTGGTGAGCGTGCCTGCGAGTGTCGTGTTCGCGAGCGAGAGCGAAGCTCCCGCTGCTACGCGCAGCGAACCGCAGACGAGCGTCGCGCTCGTCATTGAGTTGGCCTCTCCCGACAGCGCGATGCTGGCGCCAGCGGTCATCCCTGCACAAAGTCCGCCGCCCGTCATCGTCAGCCGTCCGGCGATGGTGCCGCCGTCGGTGACACGAAGGGTGCCACTGGTGATGCGCAACACCGTGTCACAGGTCAGGGTGCGCACCGTTCGATCACCGGCTGTGCTCGTGTACACAACTTCAGGGAACGCGGCACCGATCGTGACGGTGTCCGTTTCGCCGGGAATGCCGTCCGGACTCCAGTTGTTCGCGTCGTGCCAATTCGCGGTGCCCGCGCCACCATCCCAAGTCTTTTCCGCGGCGAACGTCGAGGAACCGACACCCAAGAGCGCCGCCGCAAAAACGCACGCTCGCACCAACCCACGCGACCACTGCGGAGAGACGCCATCGCTTCTGCGACTCCGAGCCCCTGCCCGTGGGGCTTCCCCAGACGAGGGCAACAGGCCGAAGAGGCGCAAACGTCGGGTCGGGCGGTTGGAAGGGCAATCGATCGAGCAGCGAGACGCAGTAGTCATGAGGGCTCCGTTCACGCCCTGACTAGTGCTCTTCCTCATGATTTTGGACGCGTACGGCGAAATTCTGTGCACACACCGACCTCGGCACCCCGACCACAGCGAAAACCGACGTGCTCCAGCCTTCGATATCCCCCGCTCTCGAAAGGCCACACTCGTCTCGCAAACCATTAATCCCCATGAACTTAGAGCCCTAGACCTCGCGGCCAAGCAGGCGCGCCTGATCGGCGTGCTCGCCTAGCCAGTGGACCCGCCCGCTCTCTGCGTCGAGGATCGCGGCAACTGCGCGCAGCTGCCGCTCGCGCATGCGTTCGCGCATCGACGCGCTGCTTTCAAGGACCGCTCCCAGAGTTTCCATGCTCCGCCGCTCGGCGTCGGCGAACGCGATGCCACAGGCGTCGGCGACGAGCAGTTGCGCAATGACGACGACAATCACCAAGCTCGGCATGGCGACCACCCGCTCCAACGCATTCGCATGCGAACCCTCCAACGCGCCGCCCTGCTCCGCGATCGGGAGCACGGTTGGCCGCGAGGGTGCAAGATCAAAGGTTCTCGCGAGGTCTTCCGCATCGACGGCGAGCGAGACAAACAACGCGAACGAATGATCAGAGTGCGGCGCATGCACTCCGCTCCCCTGCAAACGAATCCCCTGCGAATAAATCGCGTCCTCGTTAATCGCTGATGCACGAGCGCGCGCAGCCAGAGAACGATGGTTCCCGGATATCAACGCCGCAAGCGCGGCGGTCGGCTCGGTTGGACGACTCCTCATACGTGCGCACACCCCGGACGAAACACCGAAGATCCCCGGACGAGTGGGGAGCGGGTGAACGCACAAACATGCCGCGATGTTGCATCACTTGCGGAGGGGCATTTACCCCATTCGCAATCACGGAAGTCAGGTCGGTATTGACAGCTGCGTTGACGTCAGCCGCGGCGCCGTTTCGTCACGAGCGCGTCAACTTGCGGAACTTCATGCGGTGCGGCTGCTCGGCGTCTTCACCGAATCGCTTGCGCCGCTCCTCTTCGTAGCTCGACCAGTTGCCGTTGTGGAAGTGGATCTTCGCGTCGCCTTCGAACGCGATGATGTGCGTCGCGAGGCGATCGAGGAACCAGCGATCGTGGCTGATGATGACGGCGGTGCCCGCGAAGTTCTCGAGCGCTTCTTCGAGGCCGCGCATGACGTTCACGTCAAGGTCGTTCGTCGGTTCGTCGAGGAGAATGACGTTCGCGTGGCTCTTGAGGAGTCGAGCGAGGTGCACGCGGTTGCGCTCACCGCCCGAGAGCGTGTCCACCGACTTCTGCTGATCGGTGCCCGAGAAACCAAAGCGCGCGACGTACGCGCGGCTGTTGACCTTCGCGTTGCCGAGTTTGATTTCTTCGCTGCCTTCCGAAATCACTTCCCACACGTTTTTGCCCGCAGGCAGCGAATCGCGCGTCTGTTCGACATACGCGAGTTTGACGGTGTCGCCAACTTTGAACGAGCCATCATCGGGCTTCTCGAGGCCAACGATCATCTTGAAGAGCGTCGTCTTGCCGGCGCCGTTCGGTCCGATGATGCCGACGATCGCGCCCGGCGGAATCGAGAACTCGACGTTGTCGAGCAGCAGCGTGTCACCGAACGCCTTCGAAAGTTGCTTTGCCTCGATGACGAGGTTTCCGAGGCGCGGGCCTGGCGGAATGTAGATTTCGATTTCCTTCGCGCGCTTCTCGCTGTCTTCAGAGAGCAATTTCTCGTAGGCCGCGACACGTGCCTTCGACTTCGCCTGACGACCCTTCGGATTCTGTCGCACCCAGTCGAGTTCGCGCGCGAGGGTCTTCTGCCGCACCGACTCTTGCTTCTCTTCAATCGCGAGCCGCTTGTGCTTCTGCTCGAGCCAGCCGGTGTAGTTGCCCTTGTAAGGAATGCCGATGCCGCGATCGAGTTCGAGGATCCAGCCCGCGACGTTGTCGAGGAAGTAGCGATCGTGTGTGACCGCGATGACGGTGCCCGGATAGCGCGCGAGATATTGCTCGAGCCAGAAGACGCTTTCTGGGTCGAGGTGGTTGGTCGGTTCGTCGAGGAGGAGGACGTCGGGCTTCGAAAGAAGCAAGCGGCAGAGCGCGACGCGGCGACGCTCACCACCCGAGAGTTTGTCGCACGTCGCTTCCTTTGGCGGGCAACGAAGCGCATCCATCGCCATGTCGACTTGGCTGTCGAGCGTCCACGCGTCGATCAGATCGAGCTTCTCCTGCATGTCGCCGACGCGCGCGAGCACTTTCTCCATGTCGTCGGGCGAGATGTTTGGATCGCAGAGTTTCTCGTTGAGGCGATCGAACTCTTCGAGCAACTTCGTGACTTCGGTGCAGCCCTCGCGGATCACTTCCTCGACGGTGCGCGTTTCGTGCTTGAGCGGCTCCTGCTCGAGGTAACCGACGCGGAAGCCGGGCGCCGCCTCGACCTTGCCTTCAAACTCCTTGTCGACACCACCCAAAATCTTGAGCAGCGTCGACTTACCCGAGCCGTTCAAGCCAAGCACGCCGATCTTCGCACCGTAGAAGTACGAGAGATAGATGTCCTTCAGGATCGGCTTGCCGTTGATCGTTTTCGAGACGCCGAGCATCGAGTAGATGACGCGTTGCGTGTCGGTGGCGTTGTTGCTCATGTGGGTGCTTCTTCTTCCGTGCGTGCAGTTGCGAAGGGAGGAATCCTACGGAGTGGAAGTCGAGTGCGCCGTGTTGACCTTGTGCGGTTTTGTCTGATCGTGCGCGGTATTGCCTGTTTGCGCAGTGGTTTCGCGCTGTTCATCGCCGCCGCGCACGGGCATCGCGTGGTCGTTTGCCTTTCCGCGCGAGTTTCGCTATCCTCGCAGTCTGCGGGGTAGAGCAGTTGGTAGCTCGTCGGGCTCATAACCCGGAGGTCGCAGGTTCAAGTCCTGTCCCCGCTACTTCAAGAAGAACCCCGGCCGCAAGGCCGGGGTTCTTCGCTTTCAGCCGAAGGCTGAACTGAAACGCTTGCGTGGTTGCGAACAGCAGCCCTCGCCAAACGCACGAGGGACGCGTCCGCATGATCTGAGTCACGAAGCTTGAGACCAACGGCGCGTCCTTCGGGTTCTACGCGGCGTCTCGACGGGTGGGCGAGCGCAGGCGGTCACGCGGTATCTCAAAGACTTCACCGCTGGGCCGCCCGGTTCCCGGCTGTGCCCAACGAATCCACTGAAAGCCCCAGAGCGATCTTTCCAAGAATCCTGAGCCAATCCGACGGAAGGAGCGGCGGACCGCATCCTTGCCCCCATCACCTCGCACTTCGGAGCCCCGATGTCATCTCGAACTTCGATCTGGTCTCTTGTCGGAATCGCCCTCATCCAGGCAGCCGTCGGCTGCGCAGCGCACCCGAAGCCTCTCGCAACCGCGGCCGCAGGCAAGCCCACACCCCTGCCGACCGACGAGGGCATTCCCGTCAACCAGTGGTACATGAACACGACCGACGCGGACGGCGCCAAGCTGTCGCACTACATCGCGGAGTACGGCGTCGAATCGAAGCCCGGCAACACGGTCATCGTGCTACACGGCGGGTGGGGCGGAGAGCACAGCTACCTCGTGCCCGCGATCAAGCCGCTCGCCGATGAGTACCGCTTCGTTCTCTACGACCAGCGTGGCTCGCTTCGATCCCCTGCCGTGCCGCCCGCGAAGATCACCTACGACGCACTTGTCGAGGATCTCGATCAACTTCGCCAGCGACTCGGCCTCGAGAAGGTCACGCTCATGGCGCACTCGATGGGCAACATGCTCGCGTATGGATATCTCCGCGCCCATCCCGAACGCGTGGCTGGGCTGGTCCTCGTCGGACCGGCTGGGCCGGGCCATGACGTCGGGACCGAGGAGTCGCCCCGGATGGTGCCACTGTGCGTGACCGACGTGTGGCCCGACTTCTCAAAGGCCGATCTTGATGCGCTCGTCGGTCGGATG
>JAIXVI010000121.1 GCA_027483065.1 Planctomycetaceae bacterium | reverse complement strand
GGCATGCGAGACGGGACGCGGCTCGCGCGCCCCGGCGCCCCGGGCGAATGCCATCGCCGACGAGTCGGGGCCGAACACGGAGCGAGGATCCCCGTTCGCGTCCACGAACCGCCGCCCGAGCTCGAGCGCGATGGCCTCGCCCGTCATCGAGACCAGTGGCTGGTTGGGCGGCGTCTGCACGGCAACGCCGACATCGCCCGTGGCGTCATCCGCCAGCGCGAGCAGGCGCACGCCCTGTGCGTAGCGCGTGGGTTCCGCGCGGGCCGAGTCAACGATGCCCAGTTCCACCTGGTTCAGCACCGCATGGCGGCGCAGGGCCGGCCCCACGGCGTCGTCGAACGTCTCGATGGTGACTGGGATTGCGCGGAGCATGGGGACGTGGGGGTCGCATGCGCTTGCGCCCGGTCCGCGCGAGGGTACCGTTGCCTCGGCCCCGGGGGCTATCTTGCCCCCATGCCACGCCGCCTCATCTCCTCAGGCTCGAGCTTCGAACGCGACATCGGCTACTCCCGGGCGGTCGTGGTCGGGAACCAGGTCTTCGTGTCGGGAACGACCGGCTTCGACTACTCGACCATGACCATCAGCGACGATGTCGCCGCGCAGGCGGCGCAGTGCCTGCGCAACATCGAGGTAGCGCTCCGCGAGGCGGGTGCATCGATGAAGGACGTGGTCAGGGTCCGCTACATCCTGCCGCGCGCCGCGGACTTCCCCGCAACCTGGCCCGCGCTGCGCGCGGCCTTCGGCGAGATCCGCCCGGCCGCAACCATGATCGAGGCCGGCCTTGCCGATCCCCGTATGAAGATCGAGATCGAGGTGGACGCCGTCATCGGCTCTGCGTGAACGGTTCAGCCGCGCATGGCCGCCTCACTCCGCCACGATGATCGCCCGCGACGCATGCATCGAAGCGACGACGGAGCACATCAGATGGACATCCTCTTCCTGCTCACTCCCGATTCACCGACAGCGCCCGCGACCGACGATGCTGGCGTGTCGCTGGGCCATCCGCCCGGCGTGGCGCTGGTAGAAGCACATGGCGCTCCGCCGCCGCCAGCAACGCGGCGCCGGTGCCCGCGGACTTGCCGCGGCTCAAGAGCGTGATTACCTCGCACTGCCAGTTTCCGGGGTCGACATGCAGGGTGACGAGGCCGGCAAACGCGCCTGCTGCCTCGGCGAGGAAGACGAGCAGCGCGTCTGCGAGGTGGCGGCGGCCCTCCGCGGTGAAGCTCGCGACCAGCCTCGGGAGCCGCAGACCAGCCTGTCGCCGGGCTTGCGATGCGGTTCGACCCTCGGGCGAAGACCGACGGGAAGAGGTCAGCGCATGGGCTGCATCATCGGCGGTGGCGGGGTGAGCCGCGCAGAACAGCAGGAAGATCTGAAATGCCAGTAGCGCATTTCCCCCAGTAGTGTACCATGCATACTACCTGCATGCCCTCCGACCTCCCCAACAAGATCGAACGCGACCGTCAGCACCTTGCTGTTCACGGTCACGATCACGCTCGTCATGCTCACCGCGTGGCTGCTTGCAGCGCCCGTCTACCTCATGGGTCGCGCGTCCGCAGTAGTTCCGCAGCCCAAGCCTCGCTCTCCGACAACCTCACTCTCCTCCCAAAGGACTCAAAGACATGAGCCGCACCAACTCCATCGACTCGAATGGCCTCGACAACACCGGTGAAATCACCCGCCTCCGCCGCCAGATGCGCATCATGCAGGGGTGCACGCTCGCGCTGGCTGCGACCATCGGCGTCAGCTTCATGGTCGGCATGCAGTCTGCGGCAAAGCCCACACCGCCCGCCGACGGCAAGAAGGAGCCTGTCCGCTTCGGCGAGATCACCGTCGAGCGCATCAATGTCGCTGGCCCTGACGGCGTGCGCCGCTTCGTCATCAGCCATGACATGCCGAAGGCACCGTTCGCGGGCCGCGAACTCGAGCGAACCGTGCCGCCGGGGCTCGCGGGACTCATCTTGCTTGATCCGAAGGGCAACGAGGTCGGCGGATACGCTGCGAGCGATTCGCACACTCTCATCACCCTCGACTACCGCAACTATCCGCTTGAGGCGGCCGGGATGGTGGCGAGGTTGGCGCCAGACGGCAGTCAGTCGGCCGGATTGGTGGTGCTTCAGCCGCCGAGCGGACCATTGATCGACATGGACGCAATCGACCGCGGCGCAGAGAAGATGAAGCAGGCAAAGGATGGCAAGCCCGACCTCAACGATCCCGATGTGAAGGAACTGCTGCGGTTCCAGGCGATGCAGTTCGCGCGCATCGCGGTGTTCGCCGAGCAGAAGTCTGCAAGCATCGGTCTCAGCGATTCGCAGGGGCGCCAGCGGCTGCTCCTGCAGGTCGACGAGAACGACAATCCCGCGATCATCTTCTACGACGCCGAGGGCAAGGAGACGACGCGGTTCCCAGAGGCGAGGAACTAGCTGGCGCTCTCGCGGCGCCCGCGCTTCTGGCGTGGATCTCCCGCGCAAGTCGCGATCGTCGCAATCCGCGGCCTGAGACGAGCCGTTGCCAGTCGGGCGCGCGATCGTTCCGCTCGAAGGCAGCACGAGGAAGACGGCAAGCTCGGAGTGAAGTCGTTGCCCGCTTCGGACTTCCAGCAGTTCGTCAGTCGTCGAGTAGGTGCGGAGTCAGATCGCAGGGAGGTGACGGAGCGGGGGCTGCCCGGATGGAGCAGTTTCGCGCAGCCGCGGCAACCTGCCAGTCGAGGCGGTAGGCCATATGGCCTCGAAGGAGGGCAGCCAGATGGACGAGGGGCGGGACGGGCGCGGCAATGCGAAAGTGCGATACTCCCGCTCGGGAACTTCCCGGAGGCCAACGCCATGCCCGTCACGATCTCCCTTGACCCCGCCCGTCACGATCTCGACGTTGAAAAGGGTCACGGTATTGGCGGCGTTTGCGAGTGCCACACTATCGTTGCCGGCGGCCAGATCAAAAATACCTC
>JAIXVI010000251.1 GCA_027483065.1 Planctomycetaceae bacterium | reverse complement strand
GGGAATCACCAGTGATGCGTGCGGAACATGCAGGATGAGCGGGACGCGCGCAGCACGCTCCGCGCGCGCGACCTCCGCGTGATTGCGAGCGTGCGTTTCCACGTCCACAGCGATCTGTGATTTCGACATCGTTTCTTTCCCTTCCATGTGCCAACAAGTTCAGAATGACTGCGCGAGCCGCGAAGCTCGTGAGCGGTCAGCGACGCATCATTTGATGCTACTTGATCGACCGCTGCCTGGGGGTTCAACATGATGCGTGAGCGCGGCCACCGCTACGCGGCCCGGACACGCGACGATCCCCCGCCCGATTTCGCATTGGCTTTCGAAGCGGCGCTGGTCGTCGATGTTTTCGGCGTGCCTCTCGCCGACTTTGTCGGGCGCTTTGTGGCCGACTTCTTCCGGACACGCGTCACGCGCGGGCTCGCCAATCGCGCAGACTCCCTCGCTTCTGCAACGCTGAGCGAAAGTCCAATCGCTCGGAGGATGGACACAATCGTTGAGAAGCGCGGATTGCCCTTCGCGGAGAGCGCGCGATACACACTCTCTCGCTCGATCTTTGCCCTCTCTGCGACCTTCGCCATTCCATGTGCAGTTGCGACCTGTCGCAACGCGACAAGCAAAACCTGAGGATCTTCACTCTCCGCGAGTGCTGCCTTGAGGTACTCCATCGCGAACGCTGGATCGTCACGAAGTTCGTGTGTCAATGCATCGTCATGTGAAACGCTCGGGCTGCGCGAATTGATCGCGGCACGAACATGCGCGGACACACGAGAGGGCGACTTGCTTTTCTTTCGAGTCATCTTTCCAGTCACATAGCCGCCGCAGCCGACTGCCCACACATTCACGTTCAGCCGCCGGCATGAAGCGGCAAACATCAACTCTAAGAATGTAACTTATACGTTACATTAAGTCCACAAAGCCGAAATTTTGGCGCACTCATTCACTCTCGCGCACCCTCGCCCTACACCAACACCTCACGAATGACGCGCGCGGGTTCGACGCCGGTTAACTTCGTGTCGAGGCCGCGGAAGCCGTACGTGAGGCGCTCGTGATCGATGCCGAGTGTGTGCAGAATCGTCGCGTGGAAATCGCGCACCTCGACCGGGTTCTCGACGATGTTGTACGAGAAGTCGTCGGTCTTTCCGTACTCGATACCGCCCTTCACGCCGCCGCCCGCGAGGATCGACGTGAAGCAGCGACCGTGGTGATCGCGGCCTGAACTCGGGTCACCAAAGCCACCTTGGCTGTACGCGGTGCGGCCGAACTCGGTCGCGAAGATGACGAGCGTGTCCTCGAGCATGCCGAGTCGCTTGAGATCTTTGATGACCGCCGCGGTCGGTTGATCGACATCACGACATTGATTCGGCAACTGTGTACCGAGCGCGATGTGTTGATCCCATCCGCGATGAAAGAGCTGCACGAAGCGCACGCCGCGTTGCAGCAACCGTCGCGCGAGCAGGCAATTCGCCGCGTAACTGCCAGGTCGGCGCGCATCGGGCCCGTACATCGCGAACGTCTCCGGCGACTCATCCGACATCTCGACGAGTTCGGGCACCGACACTTGCATGCGGAACGCCATTTCGTACGCCTCGATGCGCGCGCGCGTTTCGGGGTCGCCAAGTTCGTCGTTGCGATGCGCGTTCAGTTCCGCAAGATCGTCGAGCATCGCGCGTCGCTGCGCACGATCGACACCGTTCGGATTCGCAAGATACGGCACCGGATTTCCACCTGGCCTCAGCCCGACGCCTTGATACGACGACGGCAAAAACCCACTGCCCCAAAGCCGCGAGAAGATCGGCTGACCTGGGTTCTTTCCAGAGCCCTGCGACACCATCGTGATGAACGCGGGCAAATTCGCGTTCTCACTTCCAAGCCCGTAACTGATCCACGAACCCATGCTCGCGTAGCCGGGAATCTGATTGCCCGTATTCATGAACGTGACCGCGGGATCGTGATTGATCGCCTCGGTCGTGAGGCTCTTGATGATGCAGAGTTCATCCGCAACACCTTGCATGTGCGGCAAGAGATCGCTGATCCACAGGCCGTTTTTCCCGCACAAACGTCCAGGCGCCACCGGCGGCACGACGGGGAAACTCCCCTGTCCACTTGTCATGCCGGTGACACGCTGCGTGCCACGAATCGATGCGGGAAGATCTTTGCCAGCATTTGCGTAGAGCGCTTCTTTCGGATCAAAGAGATCGATGTGAGAGAAGCCTTCGCTTTGGAAGAGGCACAAGACACGCTTCGCCTTTGGCGCGAAATGCGGCAAATTCGCAAGGCCGCCCGTCACGCTGCGCGCGTTTCCACCGAGCACATGCATCGGCGACGCGAGTGCACGCCTGCCGCCGAAGAGCTGTTCACCAAGCATCGCACCGAGCGCGATCGCGCCAATCCCGTGCGCGCTGCGCCCGATGAAACTCCGTCGCGTGAGAAACGCGAGGTGCTCTTCGATGGATTGCGCGTCCTGTGGTGATGAAGACTTGTCTTGCATGAAGGCCTCGTCGATGAACGACACTCTGCTAGTTGCGCGTCACGATCTCGCTCAAGTTCAAAATCAACGCTGCGACTTGTGTCCACGCGGCGTGCTCTTCCGGCGCGATCGATGCGTTGCGCGGCGATTCGCCATGTGCAAGCAACGCGTCGGCCGATGCACGATCCGCC
>JAIXVI010000318.1 GCA_027483065.1 Planctomycetaceae bacterium | reverse complement strand
TGAAGACAACGAAAATGGGGCCGACGTCCTTCTCCGCCGAGGAGTTGGATGGCGGCGAAGGAGGCGATGAAGCGGGGGCCGTTGCTGGAGGCGTTGTCGTAGGCTTCGCCTCCGGCTTCTGCGGAGGCTCGGTCGAAACTTGCGTCGATTCTTGCGTCGAGGCATTGCTCGCTGTTCGTGGCGTTTCCGCCGGGCCATCGCAGGCGGCAGTGATGCAGATTGTGGCAACGGCGCATGAACGCATCATGCATTGAATGCCATGCAGAATCGGGAGTGATTTGAGCGATGCGAGCATGCGTGTCTCAGTCGTTGATTGGATTGCGCGAGCCACGTCCGCCGCGGCCACGATTCGTACTGCTTCCGCCAGTTGTTCCACCTGAATTCTTCGTGGCGGGCGCGGTCGGCGTTGTTGCTCCGGTTGCAGATGGCTTTGAAGAGCCAGTCGTCGTTTCATCCGAAGAAACCGGAGCGATCAATTCATCATCAGACTTCACAGCGACTTCCGTATCGAGCGCCTCAAGCGCAGCGCGCTCGGCGCGATCTGCCCGTTCGAGCGCTGCGATCGTTTGTGCGAGATCTTCAAAGCGAGCGAGTGTTTCAGCTGGTGCGCTGCCCGCGATGCCGCGAATACGCGCGAGCGCATCTTTCACCAAGATGCGTCGCTTCCGCTGCAGTTCAAGGAGGTCAAGGCGCGCAGCGATTTCGGCGCGTGCAGAGTTGTTGGACCTCTCGACGAGCCGTGGAAGAATGCGATCCGCCGCGAGACTCGCGGCGTCGCTCAGCGGCTCCAGCCTTGCGTAGGTTGCGTCGAGCGCATCGAGCACCGCCGACTGCGTGTCCGCGCTGAGCTCGGGTCGCGCAACAACCGATTCGACGAGCTGCGCGAGAATGCGCTCATCATCGAAGAGTTCAGGGTGCACCGCGCGCTGCCATTGCTCAACGACGCGGCGTCCTTCGGGCCGTGGCAAAGCAGCGCGCAGCCGTCGAAGCAACACAAGATGTGCATCGCGAATCGCGATTTCACTCGCGAATTCACGGTCGTCGATTGCTTCGAGTTGCGCGTCGATCTCCGCCACGCGTTCCGCTGCGCCATAGCGCCAGAGGATTCCAGCGGCACTCTCAATCTCGGCGCGCGCAGCATCACTTTCTTGGAGGACGCGCGCGCGATCAATCGAAAGCGCAGTCAGAACGTCGACATAGGAAAGCAGCGTCGATTGGATGACCGCGCGCGATGCCTCAGAGAGCCGCGCGCGATCGAGGATTTCTCGCATCGAGAGCGCGGTTGATGGAAGAAGGCCAGCACGCGGGAGCCGCAGGTTGATTTCCGCAATCCGTTCGAACCCGAGCTTCGCGCGTCCCTCGATGGGTGTGGCGAGCGTCACGGCGCGAAAGAGCGCTTTCTCGGCATCGGTTGCGGTGCGCGCGGCACTATCGCGGAGCGACAACAGTTCAACGAGCGTCGGCGTGGGTCGGGGTTCGAAGACGCCACGTCCGCCGTCAAAGTTGTATGCCGCCGGCAGGAGCTGGAGGATGCGGCGCCCTGGATCGTCGGCGAGACGCTCGAAAGTAGCGCGGTAGAGCGCGAACTGCGCAGCGACATCTTTGTTGCTGACAAGCGCGGGGTCGGTCGCGGCGAGCATCGCGGCGAAGCGTTCCGGTGAGATCGGTTCTGGTATCACCAAGCGACGGAGCGCGAGTTCTGCATCGACGCGTGATTGTTCGAGTGTTTCGCTCGCGCGGGGTGACGTTGCGGTTGCGCCGGTGTTTCTCGAAGAGTCGGTGGGCGGTACCGCGTTCGGCGCGGGTGCCGCTTCTGGTGAGACTTGGGATGGTGAGACTTGGGCTGGTGAGACTTGGGATGGTGAGACTTGGGATGGTGAGACTTGAGCTGGTGAGACTTGGGCTGGTGAGACTTGGGATGGTGAGACTTGGGATGGTGAGACTTGCGACTCCGGTGGAGCGACAGGCGTTGAGCTTCGAGGTGTGAGATCCTGCGCAAGTGCTTGCTCGGGGAGATTCCCAGCACTTCCAGCAGCGAGGACAGCCGCGCTCACGAGGCGTCGGAGGTTCATAGCCGCAGTGTAGAGGAAGCACTTCCCACGTTACTCTTCGCGTATGGCTCGATTTTGGCTTCTCAAGTGTGAACCAGATGTCTACTCGATCGACGACCTTGCGCGTGACGGGCGCACAGGCTGGGACGGGGTTCGCAACCATCAAGTGCGCAACTTCATGCGCGATGACATGAAGGCTGGCGACCTCGGCATTTTCTACCACTCGAACGCGGAGCCGCCGGGCGCGGCGGGGGTGGTTCGTATCGAGCGGACAGGCGTCCCTGATCCGACACAGTTCGATGCCAAGAGCGACTACCACGACCCAAAGTCGCGGAAAGAGGCGCCGACGTGGCTGATGTGCGAGGTGTCGTTCGTCGAGCGATTTGAGGAGCTCGTCGCCCTTGAAACGTTGCGATCAGATGCGGCTTTGGCGAACTTGCTGATTCTCCGGCGGGGAAACCGTCTTTCGATCACGCCGCTCGAACAGGCCGAGTTTGAGCGCATTCGAGCGCTCGGCGCAGGCGGTGCAGGCCGGGCGGGCGCAGGGCGGAAAGGCACGGCAGCGAAAGACGCCGCAAAGAGCGGAGCAGCAGCGAAGCCAAGCTCGCGCGCGAAAGGAAGTATCCGCGTGGCGAAGTGAGGGATAGAATGCGCCCCCGCGGCGGGACTCCTCGTGATCCGCCGCGACTCCCGCGCGACACTGCTGTCGCGCGTTCGCACGCATCGGTTGAAAGGTGTGGGTCGACATGGGTTGGATTCTTCTGATCGGTTGCGGTGGCATCGTGCTCGTCGTGGCTGTTGTCGCACTGTGGCTTGTCTCGGTTTACAACTCCCTCGCCCGCGGCAAGGTCGCGGTGCAGGGCGCTTGGGCGGATATCGATGTTCAACTCAAGCGACGCCACGACCTGATTCCCAATCTCGTCGAGACCGTCAAGGGCTACGCGAAGCATGAGCGCGACACGCTCGAAGCGGTGATCGCTGCGCGCGCTCGTGCGGTGTCGGCGGGGCCGATCGAAGACAAGATCGCGGCGGAAGGCGGACTCTCCGCGGCGCTCGGTCGACTCATGGCTGTTGCTGAGGCCTACCCCGATCTCAAGGCCAACACCAACTTCCTTCAACTGCAAGGCGAGTTGACTTCGACGGAGAACATCATCTCTGGCGCCCGCATTGGCTACAACAACACGACTGGCGGCTACAACCAAACGCTCGTGGTGTTCCCGACGAACATCGTGGCGAATCTCTTTGGTTTCCGCGCGATGCCGTTCTTCGAAGTCACTGATGCGAATGAACGCAGCGCTCCGCAAGTGAAGTTCTCGTGAGTTGAGCGCTCGCGACTGGCGGGCTGCTGAAGCGTTGCTTCAGGTGCCCGCTTTCGCTCGCTTTGGTGTTGACCTCGCCAAAGGTCGCCGCCGCAGCGGCGACTGCGACAGCATTGAGCGCTCGCGACTGGCGGCGGGGCGGCTTTGCCGCGTCCGCCGCTTTCGCTCGCTTTGGTGTTGACCGCGCGAACGACACCCGCCGTGACAAACACCTTCGCGTATCCTCCGCGCATGGCCAAGGAGCGGATCGTTTCGCAGAGTGCGCAGGTTGCAGAGCGAGAAGCGGAGCTCGATCCACGTCTCGATCCGCATGTGCTCGAGATTCGGCCGCGTGCGCTCGCGGAGTACGTCGGTCAACGCGCACTTGTTGAGCGGCTCGGCATCGCTCTCGACGCTGCAAAAGCACGCGGTGACACGATGGAGCACGTGCTCTTGCACGGACCGCCGGGGCTTGGCAAGACCACACTCGCGCATGTCATCGCTGCGGAGATGGGCACAAAGGCGTACATCACAAGCGGCCCTGCACTGACGAAAGCAGGAGATCTCGTCGGCACGCTCACCAAAATGGAAGCGGGCGACATTCTCTTCATCGACGAGATTCATCGATTACCTGCGAGTGTCGAGGAGTACATCTATCCAGCGATGGAAGATCGAAAGATTGATTTCACGCTCGACACAGGAATGCACGCGCGTGTCGTCACGATCTCGCTGAAGCCGTTCACGCTGATTGGAGCCACAACGCGCGCAGGCCTTCTCACGCAAGCACTGCGAAGTCGCTTCGGTATCGCGCAACACCTCGAGTTTTACGCACACGCCGATCTGGTTTCGATTCTGGTTCGCGCGGCGGGGATCTACGGCATGCGCGGCATTCAAGAGGATGCTTTCGACGCGATCTCGACACGCGCACGCGGCACGCCACGCATTGCGCTGCGACTTTTGCGGCGAGTACGCGATTTCGCGCAAGTTCGTAGCCAAGGTCTCGCTGATGCAAAGACCGTCGCGAGCGCGTTGCAACTCGAAGGTATCGACGCGCGCGGGCTCGACGAACTCGATCGCAAGTACATGCGTGCGATTGCGGATATCTACGGCGGCGGGCCCGTTGGTGTCGAGGCGATTGCCGCGACGCTCGCGGAAGACTCAGGCACGCTCGAAGACGTTGTTGAACCGTATCTCCTGCAAATTGGCTTTCTTGCGAGAACGCGGCAGGGGCGGCGTTTGACGAAGCCCGGCGCCGATGCGATTGGGTTTACGTTGCCGGGTGCGCCGGAAACTCTGGAAAGCTGAACGAAGCTCAAGGTCGACGACGACGATCACGATCACAATCGGCTGAAATCGTCACACGCAGGATCGATCGAGTTCATGTCTCGCCGACGAACTCAGTCACGCTCATCGATGAAATCACGAATCGCCTGCAGAAGTCGCTCTTCAGCGAAGGGATTGATGCCGTCGCTTCCATCGAGCGCATCGGCGCGATCGAGAATTCCAGGGAGATCGGCGATATCCCAAACGACGAAAACTCCCTTGCGGCCTTCAAATCGTCGCGCCGTCGCGAACTGGTGATCGTTGCGGTGTTCACCCAACGACGCTTTGCGGGGAACGATGATGCACGGAGTGCCGTTCTGGAGGCACGCGAGAATCGTGCCAGTGCCAGCGTGCGCGACCACAATGTCAGCCTCGTTCATGAGTCGCGCGCTTGTCGCAGCGTCGAGGAACTCCGAGTTGGGAAGCCCCTCCAGCGAAGCCGCATATCCCGCATGTTGGATGAAGAGGTCCGTCCGGCCGTGCTGCTTTGCCCACGCGACAACAGCCTCAATCATGCGCGGAAATGGCAACTGCGTACCAACGGTGACGAAAATCATACGACCGCCCCCGCGTGGTAAATGCGACCCCTCTGACGGGTTGTACGAGGCGGCAATGACTCGCCTAACTCAGGCCACTGCGTCAGCGCAAGCGTGGCGAAGGCCGCTGCTTTCTGCCCAGACATCGAGAGCTCTTCAGCGTTCGCAACGGAGTCGAGCCAAAGCGTTCGCCGTCCGATCAGACTTGCAACGCGGAGCGCGAAGTAGCCAGGTGCGGCGCCTGTCGAAACCACGACGTCTGGGCGCTCTTTCAACACGAGGAGTGCGATGCGGAGCGCACACCAAAGCAGCCGAAGTTTCTGCCAACGATTCGCATCGGGCACAGTGGTAAATCTTCCGGATGTGACTTCGGCGGACATCGTGATGTCGGTGCATGCCCAGAGAACATCACAATTCTCAAGCGCAGGAGCGATGCGCCGGAGCTCGGTCCAGTGGCCGCCTTTCGACGCAATGGCGAGAACCTTCTTCCGTGGCTTCGCGCCGCCGGAGGGAAGCGCGTGCTGCGCTTTCCCCGCGGCACGTGTGACAAATTGCCGGGTGGTTTGAATGAGCTCGGGGCTTGCATCAGAGCCGATGCGCTCGCCACCTTTGAGTTGATCGACGCGATCCAATAGGGCATCGAGTTCGCTTGCTTCCCACGCGATGAAAACGCCCTCACGGCCCTCGAGGCTGCGTGCACTCGCGGTCTGATGTTCGTTCCGCGTCTCGCCGAGTGATGCCTTCCGTGGAAGCAGGACAATGGGCTTTCCGCGTTCAAGGCAACCGAGAATCGTTCCCATACCGACGTGCGCGACAACCACATCAGCTTGGTTGAGCAGATTCGCAGCCTGTTCGGGCGACAAAAACGCAGCACTCTCAAACCCGTTCAGATCGACGGTGGTTCCGCCATGTTGGAAGTACACATCGGTGACTCCGCGCGAACGTGCCCAGCGCGCGACGGGCTCCACAAGACGGTCAAATGGAAGTTGCGTTCCGACGGTGACCAAAATCACAGGACGCTCCCACTGAAGAAAATCGTGCCGGGACGTAAAGCAAGTTCACGCTCGACCGGCTTCCCGAGATGCGCCCATTGCGTGAGTGTCAAGTCTGCGAACTTTGAGGCCTTTCGTCCGGAGAGTGAGAGCTCGCCTGCGTTCGCCAAACTATCGAGCCAAAGCGTACGAGCCCCAACGAGTTTGCCGAATCGCAGCGCGAAGTAGCCTGGTGCGGCACCCGTGGAAACGATGGCATCGGGGCGGAGTCGAATGACAAGCCAAAGCACGCGAAGGATCGTCCATGCGAGTTTCGCGCGGTCCCAGCGCGAGGCATCGGGCACGAATGCGAACCGTTCAGGCGCGACTTCTTTCGCGAGGCCAACGTCGGTGGATGCCCACGTGACATCACATCCCTCGAACGCTTTTCGAAGTCGTCGCAACTGTGTCCAGTGTCCACCGCGAGACGAAATCGCGAGGACGCGCGGGCGCGTGCGGCTCATCGGTATCCCCCCATGGCGGGGTTGTAATTCCCGAAGTCCGATTGCTGCGAACCTGCGGGAATAGAGAGTGACAGCCCGACAAATGTGTCATCCTCGATGAGGTCGTATCCCGCGCTCGCGCTCAAGTCGAAGTCGGGGAACGTACGCGTGAGCGAGCCAGCAACCGCGCGCATTTCGCCTGCTTCGAGGTCGTACTGCGGACTCACCGCGATGAGATAGCGCTTACCCGCGCGGTAAAGAACACCCGCTTGCAAGAGCTCACTCGACGTCGGTGCGATGTAGCGGTACTCGAGGTACGTGCTTACAACTGGCGAGTGACGCATCTCGATGCCGAGCGAGCCGAGCGCCAGATTCGGCAACACGCCGTTGTCGTCGGTGACGAACGTGCGATCTTCAAAGAGATACTTCATCGTTCCGCCGAGCGTGAGCGAGTCGGACATTTGCCACGTGGTCATGCCGTAGGCGTGGCTGCCCCACTGCGAAAACTCAGGTCGGAACGAATAGAACGACGGAATTGGCGACTGGCTCCAACGCAACAACGACGTCGGATCTGCGGGGTCAAATCCTTGCGGCGTGAAATCGCTTCCGCCGTCGTTGACGACCGCGCCGAGATCGAGTTTCACCCAATCCACCGACTGCCATGCGCCCGAACCGCCGCGCTGCGTTTGGAACGTCTGACGAACACCGATGTTCGCCGCCGCGCCGCCCGTCGTGCCTTCATAGTCTTGGTCGTAAATCGGCAGCGCACCATCAGGCAGCGAGTCGTAACCCGCCCACAGCGTGCCGTACGGCTCCACGATGTGGCGCATGCGATTGATGTCGAGCAGTCGACTCTGCACGGCGTCATCAACGCGCACATACTTGAGCGACGCGCGCACACCGCCACCCGCTTGGAATCGCAGATTTTCCGCATCGCGCGAGTACTGATCGAATTCATCCAGCACGTAGCCGGTCGCTTGGCCAGTGACGAACGGCGACATCGTCGCGACACCATCGGTGAGCGGGAGGCTCAACTCGTGTCGCGTGTCAAGACGCGAGACCGCGTTGTCGCGATAGCCCGCATCTTCGAAGGCGTCGAAGATCGACTCGTTCGCCGCGATCGCGCCGCCCCACGCGCCCGTCGGAACACCGAGAGAATTCGGCGTGCCCGACGTCGGGTTGAGCGACATCATGTTCGCCGACCACTGCTGCGTCCACGTGAAGCCGTCAAACGGTTCATCGCCGTAACGTCGGTACGAGAGTTCGGGGAACTTGTCGACGACGTAACTGCGACTCGCGAGGAGATACGAGTTCGAGATGAAGTCGTTGAGGTCGTACTTCGCCAAGAGCGAAAGCGCGGTGTTTTCCGAGACGCCGTTGAAGAAGAGGCTTGTTTCGTACTCGCGACGATTGTCGAAGTCGACTTCACGCCACGCGCTCGCGAACGTCTCATCGGAGAGGTACGCCATCTGCGTCTGCAGCGTCCAATCCGCCGAGAGCGCAGTCTGCCATTCCGCATCGATCACACCGCGCGGGCCCGCGTCGACTTCCACATCAAGACCTGAACTCGTGCGATCGGTGCCGCCGAAGTCGTAAAGCCCGTAGAGGTCAATCACGCCCGAGCCGAGGCCCTCGCTCAGCGAGAACGTCGTGCCAACACCAGGTCCGCGCTCGGTAAACGCATCGACCGAGAGTTCTGCGTCGAGGCCCGCGACGGGTCCACTTCCGACGAGCGCGAGCAGATCCCAGTCGGTGCCGATTTCGACACCACGTTCGTCTTCGTAGCCAACTTGCACGCCGCGAATCGGCACGCGATCCACGCGACCTTCGTAGCCAGGAAGTGGAACGATACGTTTTCCCGAGACTTCAATCGCGGCGCCGTCCGCTTCGACAAACATGCCGCCAGAGTCGGGAATTCCCGGCACATCTGGCTGCTGCGTCACCGTGACACGATCCACACCGATCGCCAGATGCGGCGTGAAGAACTCGCTTGTCGAAACAGTCGCGCGCTCGGCGGTCCACTGATCTGCCGCAACTTGACGCATTTCTGCAGCGCGCGTGTAAATCGGAAGATCCTGGCGTCGACGGTCGTACGTTCGCAGCACGGCATCCACGATCGCTGCGCGATTGGTGACGAGGTCGTAGTAGACCTGTGCGCCACGCAACGTGTACTCGCCGTCGGAGGCGTGCACCGCGCCTTCGAGATAGATGCCTTCGACGGCAGAAGCATCGACCGTGCGCGAACCTTCGCGCAGGCCCGTCAGTGCGCCCTTCGTGAGGAAGATCACGCCGCGTTCCGCAGAGAGTTGCAACTTGCGTTCCGCGCCATCAACGGCCGCGAGATACTCAAGTTCCACCATGCCTTGCACCGCAACGCGATCGGTACGTTCGTCGATCACCACGCTGTCGGCCGAAAAACTCACCGTGCCATCTGGACGGAAAATCGGAAGTGCGCCAACGGAAGGCGTTGCAAGTGCGATCTCGTTCGGGAGATCGTCCTCGGCGGCAACAACGGGGCCTGCGAGTGCGTCGCCTGGGAGAGGCGCCGGATCGCTTGGCTTGGTGCGAGCATTGATCGTCGGCCGAGCGCCGAGGCTCACGGTTCCGTCGTTGATGCCCTTCGAGAGTTGTTGGAGATATCGCGCGAGCCGCGCGTTTCCAGCGGCAAGAAAGGCAGCATCGGGTGCGGTGCCATCTTCGGGCGCCACGAGTGACAATTTCGTCTCGCCGAGATACGACGTGGTGACGAGCAAGTCGCGTCCGCTCGCGCCGAGACCTGCGCGTCGCGTGGGCTCATCGGCGCGCTCGAACCAAATCGCGACTTGGGTCGCGGCGCCGCTCGCAAGCGGAAGGCGGTTGATCCACACCGACGCGCGCTTGGCGCTGAACGAATAGCCACCAACCGCGACGCGCACATCGCCTTCAAGGTAGAGCCGTTGCGTGTCGTCGGTTTTCCAACGCCATCCGCGGACGGCCGACATCGTCATTGCCCCGTCGAGTGCCTTCGTTGGGAAAACGAAACCGCCCAAGGACGTGCCATCGATGGCGCGACGCGCGCGCGCCTCGGATGCGGCGGCGTTGTCAGAGTTGCCGACAGGTGGTGTGTTCGCGTTCGTCGCGGAGGGCGTGGTCTGCGCGACCGCTGACGCTGCCGTCACGGCCGCGACGAGCGAGGTCGCCGCGAGAAGTCGAATCCGAACCGGGGTCTTCTGCACCGTCGCAGAATACCGGGCCTCTCGCGGTGTGTGTGCTTGCGACGATTGTTCGGTACTACGTCGACAACCCAGACTCGGTTGCCGTTTCACTAAGCATGAGAGCGGGGTCATCTAGACGAACTCAACTAGGAGTCCCCACGGCAACGATAAAGCACTCATTGGTGTCCCATGGGCGCTCAACGGATACGCTCCGTCCGCTTGCATCCGGAAAGAAGTTCCTTTGCCAGCAGCCAAAAAAACCCCATGTCCTCGATGAAGTAGCGGCCAAACATGCGCCTCGGCTCCTGAAGAAAGCGATAAAACCACTCTAATCCCATCCGCTGCATCCAAATGGGCGCACGCTTTACCCGTCCGGAGACTACATCAAAACTCCCTCCGACACCCATAGCGAATGGGACACGCATCTCGCGCTGATAGCGACCGAGGAAAAACTCTTTCTTGGGTGAGGACATCGCAACGAACAGGATGTCGGGCTTGGCAGCCGCCACCATGCCCGCGACGTCAGGCTCTTCGGCCTCACTCCAATACCCGTTGCGACAACCCACGATCTGAATACCGGGGCACTCATTTTCGTACTTGGCCCGAACCGCCTGTACGACATCTTCCTTGGCGCCGAGGAGAAACACCCTCCAGCCGCGGGCAGCCGACTGTCTCATGATGTTCTCGAAAAGGTCGATACCCGCGACGCGCTCCTTTAGGGGTACACCAAGCAGTCGGGATGCCCAAACGACAGGCATGCCATCGACATTGATAAGTGAACAGTCGTTGATGAT
>JAIXVI010000185.1 GCA_027483065.1 Planctomycetaceae bacterium | reverse complement strand
CCGGAGTCCGACATGAGCACCGATACCCTCCCCGACCACATCTCTCGCCCCGCCCTTCGCCGCATTCACCCGGTTCCCGTTCAGGGAGAGGTCGCGGATCAGCAGGGAAATCGTCAGAAGGCGACCTTTCTCGGACTGCAGGACCCCTGCATGCTCTCGCCACAGATGATGGTCGTGCCGCCGCAGGCGTTCCAAGTGATGCAGCTCTTCACGGGCGAGCGAACCATTGAGGAAATCGGCGCTCAGATCAAGCTCCCCGACATCGCGCCATTGGTGGATCTTGCCAAGAAGCTTGACGAGTTCGGCCTGCTTTGGGGTCCAACGAGCGAGGCGCTCGAAGAGAAAAAGAAGGCTGCGCTGCTTGAGACGGGCGCGTTCCCTGCGGGCGCAACCCGATCGCTTGGCGAGGACCCCGCCGCGATTCGTGCACAACTCGAGAAGTGGCTCGACGAAGCTGAAGACGCCGGCATTGAAGAGGCGATTTCGGGAATCGTCACCTGCCACCTCGATTACCAACGCGGTTCGCCGATCTACGCGTCGAGCTACCGCACGATCGCGAAGGGCCCACGTCCAGATCGCGTCGTCATTCTTGGGAACAACCACTTCGGTCTCGGCGACGGTGTGACCGTCGCTGAGCTCGGCTTTGAATCGCCGCTCGGACGCGTTCGCGCAGATGCCAACATCATCGCGCGTCTTCGCGCCGCGTCGGGTGAGGCGCTCTTCAAGGACATGCTCGATCACCTGCCCGAGCACTCCATCCAGCTTCAACTCCCGTGGATTCAGCACCTCTTCGGTGATGTTCCAGTGATTGCCGCGCTTATTCCGGATGCGAACGCCCCGCTTGTCGCGGAAGATGGAGCGCGTCTTGGAATTGATGCGTTCGTGAAGGTACTCCGTGACGCACTCGCCGCCGAAGGCGGTCGCACGCTCGTGATCGCCAGCGCCGATCTGGCGCACGCTGGCCGCGCGTTCGGCGATCAAGTCGCGATCGCTGAGCCTCAGCAGCGCGACGTCGAGAAGCACGATCGCGCGCTTATGAAGGCGTTCATCGAAGGTGCCGAGCCGTTCATGACCGCACTTCGCGCATCGAAGAACGTCACGCGTTGGACGTCGACTGGTGCGCTTCTCGCTGCATCGAAGCTCGCGTCGCCAAGTTCAGTTGAACTCATCGACTATCGTCAGACTGTGGACGAACAAGGCAACGCGCTGGTTTCTGCGGCGTCGATGGCCATGCTTGCCTGATCGTCGACAAACTGGTCGAGACGCATTCTTTCGGTACCCCTGATGAGAGCTGTGATTCAGCGCTGTACTCGTGCTTCCGTGCGCGTCGACGGTGCCGTTGTTGGTGCACTTGGCGAGCGCGGCGGGCTCGCGGTCCTTCTCGGGGTCGAAGTGGGTGACACACGCGCGGAAGCTTCTCGCGTCGCAGAGAAGCTTGCAAAGTTGCGCATCTTTGAGGACGCCGCGGGGAAAATGAATTTGTCCGTTGCCGACGTCGGCGGATCTCTGCTCGTCATCAGCCAGTTCACGCTCGCTGGAGATTGCTCGGGTGGAAACCGACCGAGTTTTGTGCGCGCAGCCCGGCCGGAAGATGCCGAGCCGTTGGTCGCGCATGTTGTCGAGCAACTCCGCGAGCGCGGACTGCATGTCGAGACCGGACGCTTTCGAACAGAGATGAAAGTGGAGCTCCTCAACGACGGGCCGGTCACGATCGTGCTGGATGTTCCGCCGCCGGGATGAGCGCGGTGTTCGCCGTTGGGTTCGACGTGACGTGTGTACCACGCATGATGGATGCTCAACCGCGGCCGGGCGGATTTCGACCAAGCACGCCGAGCACCTGCTTCAAGTCTTCCCACATCTGCTTTCGAACCTCGACGGTGTAGTTGCGCAGGAGATATGCAGGATGGAACGTCGGCATGACGGGCACACTGAATGGTTGTCCGCTTGCGATTCCAAGCGTGACTTCGTGCATGACGCCACGGAGGCGCGTGATGCCGAGTTCACTTTGGAGAAGGAGTTTGGTCGCGGGACCGCCGAGCGTCACGATGGCTTTCGGGCGAAGAATCGAAAGTTGCGCGAGGAGATACGGACCACAGCGTTCGATTTCATGCGCGAGCGGAGTGCGATTGTCAGGAGGTCGCGCCTTCAGCACGTTGGCGATGTAGACGTCCTCGCGCGCAAGTCCCATCGCGCGGATCATCTCATCCAGTTTCTCCCCTGCTTTCCCAACAAACGGCCGACCGGCGAGATCCTCAGATTCGCCCGGTGCCTCACCGACGAAGACGAGTTCTGCCTCGGAGTTTCCCTCGCCGAACACGAGGTTGGTGTGGCCCGTTACGACCGTGCAGTGCGGACAAGATGCCGCGTGCGCCAGTCGGAGTAACTCGAGTCGCTCGGCGTTGGAACTTCCGGCCGGTGGCACAATGGAATCGCCGATGGCGGCACCACGCTCGCCCACGGTTGGGCGTTCAGGCATGAATGGCGACGACGTTGAAGGCGCGGTCGAATGCAGTGATTTCGAGGGCTGTTCGGATTTCGAGGGCTGTTCGGATTTCGAGGGCTGGTCAGGCTTCGACGGTTGCGTCGGTTGAGACGTGTGCAGAGCGCCGGAACTCTCATCGAGCGGTCGTCGAGCCGTCGGCTTTGATTCAAACAGCGCCGCATCGAAACCTCGACTTGCAGAAGTTTGCGCCGCTGTTCGAGCCGAGGAACCGAATCGATCAGGGGCGATGCCGCGAGATTCCTCACGAGAATCACTCCCCGCACCCGGCGCACCAACCGCATGCTCTCTTGCATTGCTGGGAGTGACCGACTCGCGCCGCCACGAAGATGGAAGCAAAACCTCCTCCGCACCGAGCAGGAGGTCGGTTTCGACCTCAAGTCTGCCTGGCCGGAGGAGGTGTGTCATGCGTGAATTCTCGTCAGGAACGTCGATGCAGTGCGATCAGCGAAGCGGCTTGGTCGTTCGCGGCGCGCCGGGCTGAGCTCCACCCGACTTCGACGGAGCCTTCGCGCCCTTCTTGTCGCGTCCAGCTTCGCCCTTCTTGACAGGAACGATTTGAACCATCGACTGCGTTCGAAGCACGAGACCGCAATCCGAACGAAGGTGGTAGCCCTGGATGTGCACTTCATTGCGGAAGTGTTGAACATCAACGAGCGAGAGATTGGGCTTGCCTGCGGCATCGGTCCAAGCGGAGAAGAGCGAGTTGTTCTCGCGCGCGTGGGCCATCATTTCCTTGTAGGTACCAAGGTAAAGGTGGTCGGAGAGCGTTTCAGTCTGCATGGTGGTCATGTAGACGAGGTTCTCTGCGACCTTCTCTTCGAAGTCGCGCTCGCCCGCGCAAGGGAGCGCAGCGATCAGGCCACGATCGGGAATCTGATCGATGTGCTCGACCACGATTTCACTCATGCAGAAACCATTGAGCTGGAATCGGACGCTGTGGCCGCCGCGGAAAATCCAAGCCTCGGTCTCATACTCGCCGTGTTGAACACGCTGGCGGCCTTCGATCCCGAAGAATTCAGGGTGAAGCGCCTTGCGGAACGACAGCATGTGGTAGTTCTGCAGGCTTGTTTGACGCGAGAGTGCGACGGCGCGCTCACCCGATGCCGCAAGCGGCTGAAGCGCCGCGGGCTCGCTGGAGTTGCTTGCACTTCCGGAATTTCCCGTGCTCCCCGCACCTGCGGTGGCTCCCGTTCCGAGCGTTTGCTCGGGGGAACCCGGGAGGTTGGAGTGCGGGTTGTTCTTCGATGGGTTGTTGAGATTGTCTGACATTGTGCTCTATGGTGTTCTGATGCCTTTAGCAGGCGGTTCTGTAGCGATGCCCGTCTCTGAGCGCACAAGTTCGCGCGCCTGGTTGGAACGGCCCGACTTGCTAGGCCGGCGTTCTGAGCACCGTTCTCGAAGCCTGCGCGAGCCTCGTCGTGCAGATTTCCAACTAGGAAACCTCCAAACGACCCAAACTCAGCGCAAGCACGGTCACGTTCTGTCGCGGATGGTCACGGGATAGTCACGGGATGGTCACGGGATGGTCACGGGTGGCCTTTGCGACACAAGTTCGGGCTCACAAGTGAGGCGGTATCTTTACGACTCTTCCGCAGAAGACAAGCATAAAAGGAGAACTTCGTGCGAGATGCTCGCGGATCGCATGATGTAGCGTCGTTGCCGAGACGGACTACGAGATCTTGTGGGAGTGCTTGATCCTTGTGATCAGTTTCCGGCCGCTTCGAAGGTTCCTTTTCTGAGAAGCGGAAAAAGGCGGACGGCCCGCAATGAACACAGTGTGAACATCCGGGCCGTCCATTGCTGCTGCACCGCTAAGCCGAGTTCTGTCCTGTGTTCGGGGGATCCCGCCCACAGCAACGGCCATTTCTCTCGACCGACGGTTGCCCATCGGCTCTAGCACGCGACCCGCTCTCTACCCTGCGGACCGCAGGTATCGAGTTTCCTGAGCGAACCCAGGAAATCCCGACAGAGAGCTGCTTGCGCTTGCACGAGGTGGGGTTTGCCCTGCCCCGCCTGTCACCAAGCGGGCGGTGCGCTCTTACCGCACCATTTCACCCTTACCGAAGCCAAGACCGCAGCCAATGGCTGCTGCCGGAGCTCAGGCGGTTTCTTTTCTGTGGCACTTTCCCTGACCCGCAGCGGGCCGGTGGGAGTTACCCACCACCTTGTCCTGTCGTGCTCGGACTTTCCTCCCGAGGATGACCCTCATCAGGCCCTCCGCGAGCGACCGTTCCGGTGCGCGGGCATCGTACGCGGACCCTCAACGCGGCGAAAGGCGTGACCTCGAGAGCCGCGGACTTGAGAGACTCGGAGATTCTGCTATCTTCTCCGATTCCCCGCAGCCTGCCCCGCAGGTTGGCGGAGCATTGAAGCATTGAAGCAAGTTCTGAAGGACTATTTGAACATGTACGCGATCATCGAAGACAGCGGTACCCAGATCAAGGTTCACAAGGGCGACATCGTCGACATCGACCTGCGCGATGCGGAAGATGGCTCCACGATCACGTTTGATCGCGTGCTCGCTGTTGGCGATTCCTCAGGCGCGACCGCTGCGAAGATCGGCATGCCGTACATCGCTGGCGCGACCGTGACCGCCAAGGTCCTCGGCGACGCTGATGGTCCGAAGGTGCTCGTTGGAAAGTACAAGCGCCGCAAGGGCTTCCGCAAGACGATCGGTCACCGTCAACACTACACCCGCGTCGAGATTCTCACCGTCGGTTGAGTTGGCGAGTCGGTCTCCGCGCGGGTCGTTGAACACGCGCATCGAAATCGACACATCAAACAAATTGCAAAGAGGTGCTCTCGCGAGCGCCTCTTTGTTTTTTGCTGTCCTGTGTGCGCGAGCGAGATGAATCTCGCTTCCGCCCGGTCGAATTTGATCGCGCACGTGTGCGAAACGGATTGGGCCTGCCTCAATCACGCGGAAGAAGGTCGACCGGATCGAGGCCGAACGTCTGCAGCATCGAATCGACCGACTCTGGCTGTCCGGTCCGAATCGAAAGTCGAAGCGTGTCTGCGAGCGCTGCGATACGAAGGCGCATGCGGCGATGCGCGTCGTCGATGGCGCGTCGGCCACGCCGCGCACCGTGCGCTTCTCGTGAGGTTCGCGTGCGCTCTTCCGGTTCCGGCTTTTCTGCTTCGAGAATCGTGCGCACGATCGGTTCAACGCCATCGGCTTCGAGGCGCTCTTCCTCGACAACGACGCCATCCTTTCGCTTCCAAGAGATGCCGCCGCTCGTGACCGAGGCGATACCACCATCGCCAACAAGTGCGAAACACGCACCTTCGACGCCCGTCGCAACCGCCAATGTGCCGAAGCCGCGTGCACCGACCACCGAGGCTGTGAGTGTTCCGGCGCGTGCGCCGAACGCCGTGACGAGATCGATCGGGCCGAGCACCGCGAGTGCTGCCGCGGCCGCGGTTCGCAATCCCTCGTTGACGAGATCGGCGTTGCCGACCGAGACGGTTGACTGCAAGACTTCGACCGCACCGAACGCCTCGGCGATTCCGAGCACTGCGTTTCCAGCGGCCATACGCCGAAAGCTCGGCGCGGTTTCGACCTGCGGAAGTGCGAGTAGAAACGAGAGCGTGCACGCGCCGGCAACGATTGCGATGTTCTCGTCGACAAGTGCTGCGCGGTCCATTTCGTCGAGCGGCGCGTTGCGATCGATCCAAAGGACACTTGGCGTCTCGATGGCGAGACGCCGCATGTCGTCGAAGGCGACGGCACCGAAGTGCTCAGCAAACTGACGGCGCGTGCGCGCGTCGGGACTTCCCACGCGCGTCACGCGAAGGCGCGGATCGGAAAGGACACGAAGCGCACGCTCGCCGCGCGCGGGCTCAACCCAGGCCGAGACCTCGCGTGCCTCAAGCGCGGACAGCACCGATCGCCCCCTCCGAATGCTGCGCAAACTCTCCGCGTTCAAAGCGATCTCGATAGACACTTAGGCGCTCGAGCGCAGCGTCGATCGTTTCGAGCTTCTTACAGAACGCGAAGCGCACAAGCGACGCAGCCTTCGCCTTGTTCACGTAGAACGCGCCGGGTGGAATCGCCGCGACCTTTCCATGCTCCACGAGGTGACGGCAGAACGCGAAATCGTCGGCGAAACCAAATCGCGCGTGATTCGCGAGTGCGAAGTAGCTTCCCTTCGGAAGGTCACATTCGAAACCGCACGCGCGCAAGCCGTGCACCATGCGATCTCGGCGCGCGCGATACTCGGCGCGGAACTCTTCAAAGTACGAGTCTGGCGCGGAAAGCGCGGTTGCGGCGGCAACCTGCAACGGCGTCGCCGCGCAGAACGATGCAAACTGGTGAGCACTGCGCACAGCTTGCGCGAGATTCGCGGGCGCGATGGCCCAGCCGACTTTCCAACCGGTGAAAGAGAAACTCTTGCCGAGGCTCCCGAGGACAATCGTTCGCTCGCGGAGACCTGGTTCAAGTGCAAGCGTGCGATGTGGTTCCTCGTACCAAAGCTCCTCGTAGACCTCATCGCTGATGACCACAAGATCAAACTCTTGCGCGATGCGTGCAATCATCGAGCGCTCTTCGGCCGAGAGCATTTGTCCGCTCGGATTGTGCGGACTGTTGACCATGATCACACGCGTCTTTGGCGAGATCGCCGCGCGCACCGCTGCTTCGCTGATGCGGAACTCCGGCGCTTCGAGCGTGACAACCTTCGGGACGCCGCCTGCCATCGCAACGGATGCGATGTATGAATCGTAAAACGGCTCGAAGAACAACACTTCGTCGCCTGGCTCGATGAGGCCGAGCATGCAGTCGAGAATGGCTTCCGTCGCGCCGCAGGTGACAACGACGTCGCGTTCAGGGTCATACGAGAGCCCGCTGGTCTTTTCGAAACGCATCGCAATGGCCTTCGTCAATTCGGGAAGGCCCGTCATGCGCGCGTACTGGCCGCGTCCGTCACGAATCGCCTTGATGGCAGCTTCCTTCAACCACTCCGGACCGTCGAAATCCGGCGCGCCTTGCCCGAGATTGACTGCGCCATGCTTCACAGCGAGGGCAGTCATTTCCGCGAAGATCGTCGCGCCGAATGGTTTGAGACGTGAGTTGACTCCGAGCGTTCGCATGCTGCGAGCATACCGTCGGCCTATTGCGGGCGTATTGCGAGCGTGCGGCGGGCATACCTCGCTTGCGAGTATCCTCGCCGCGTGCCGCAACCCACGCCCAACGCGCGCTTACGTTTCGAGATCGTCTACGAGGACGAGTCGGTCGTCGTCGCGAACAAGGCACCCGGCATGGTCACAGAGCCTGGCGCCTCGCATCGCGAGGACAGTTTGCTCAATGCGTTGGTTGCGAAGTTCGGCGGACGATTGCTGCGACTTGGCGAGCGTCGAGACTACGGACTCCTCCATCGACTCGATCGACAAACGAGTGGCTGCGTTGCCTGCGCGTTGACGCCTGAGGCCTACGACGCCATTCGCGCCGCGTTTGAGGCGCGCACCGTCGACAAGCGCTACCTCGCGATCGTGCGAGGTCGGATGAAGATTGGTCGCGAGCGGGTCGAGCGGAACCTGCTGGAGAAGCGCGTCGCCGCTGCGGAAGGAACGCGCCTCGTCAGCGTCATCGACAAGGCCGGCAAGCCCGCGGCCACAAGTATCGAAGTCCTTGCCGCGAGCCCAACGCACTCGTTGGTCGCGTGCGTTCCGGAGACGGGTCGACTGCACCAGATCCGCGTGCATCTCGCCTATCTCGGGTTCCCCATCGCCGGCGACCCGATCTACACGAAGGGCGCAGCGCTACTCGCTTCGACGAAGGCACCCGAAGAAACGCTTGGTTTGCACGCGTGGACGCTCGGATTCTCACACGCGGGGAAACGCGTCGACGCGACCGCGCCACCGAGCCGAAAGTTCATCGAACTCGCTCGCACCTGCGGGCTCGCGCACGCCTCGATCGGCAGTTGAGCGGTCGAAAAAGAAACGCGGGCCGTCCGAAGACGGCCCGCGTTTTCAATACGTATGAGTTTCAACTCTTACGAGTTTCAACCGTTACGAGGTGATCGAATCGATCACTTCTTCGTATCGGTTGGGATGCGCATGCCGTAGAAGCTGCGCCAGACGAAGAAGCACGCGATGAGCGAGCACGCGATGCCGATCCAGATCTTCGCTGGGTTGTCCTTCATCGCGATCGCGATTTCAACAGCGAGGAGGCCGAAGAGCGTCGTGAACTTGATGACGGGGTTGAGCGCGACCGACGAGGTGTCCTTGAACGGATCGCCGACGGTGTCGCCGACGACGGTCGCCGCGTGGAGGTCTGTGCCCTTCGCGCGGAGATTCACTTCAACGATCTTCTTCGCGTTGTCCCAAGCGCCACCGGCGTTCGCCATGAAGATCGCTTGGTAGAGACCGAAGAACGCCATCGCGACGAGGTAACCGATGAAGAAGTATGGATCGAAGAACGGCAGGCCGAGTGCGAAGAAGAAGACGACCATGAAGATGTTCGTCATGCCCTTCTGCGCGTACACGGTGCAGATTTCAACGACCTTCTTGGCGTCGTCGATGCTCGCTTCAGCCTTATCGAGGTTGATGTTCTCCTTGATGAACACGACCGCGCGGTACGCGCCGGTGACGACGGCTTGCGTCGCAGCACCCGTGAACCAGTAGATCACCGCGCCACCGATGAGGAGGCCGAGGAGGATCTCGGGGGTCACGATCGAGAGCTTGCCGATCACGACGGTCGCAGCAGCCTTGAGGGCCTCGGTGCTTTGATCAGCGCCAGCAAGCGACTTGATGAGGGCGAGGATGATGCCGAACACCATGGTGGTCGCACCGACGACGGCCGTACCGATGAGCACGGGCTTCGCGGTTGCCTTGAAGGTGTTGCCTGCGCCGTCGGCCTTCTCGAGCGTGTGCTTTGCGCTCTCGAAGTCAGGTTCGAAACCAAACTCGCGCTTGATTTCTTCCTTGATGCCAGGCTGCGCTTCGATACGGGAGAGTTCGTAGACCGACTGCGCGTTGTCGGTGACCGGGCCGAAGCTGTCGACCGCGATGGTCACAGGACCCATGCCAAGGAAGCCGAACGCGATGAGACCGAACGCGAAGATCGGACCGGCGAACGAGTACGCCTCTGGCATGATCGCCGCGACGTCCTTGTCGGTCGAGATCCACCAACCGATGCCCATCAGGCCTGCGATAACGAGACCCTTCCAGAACGCCGAGAAGTTACCCGCGACGAAACCAGAGAGGATGTTGAGCGACGCGCCGCCCTGCTTCGATGCGTTGACGACTTCGTCGACGTGACCGCAGGTGGTCGAGGTGAAGACCTTGGTGAACTCAGGGATGAGTGCGCCAGCGATGGTGCCGCAGCTGATGATGATGCTGAGCGCCCACCAGAGGTTGTCGAGCGTTTGACCGTTGTACTCGATGCCGCCAAGGAGCCACTTCGAAGCAACGAACGTGACGACGATCGAGAGAATCGAGGTGATCCAGACGAGCCACGTGAGCGGTGCTTCTTCGTGGAAGTCCTTCAAGGTGCTGAAACGCGCCTTGGAGATCGCCTCGTTGATGAAGTACGAGACGAGCGAGGTGATGATCATGAGCGCGCGCATGGCGAAGAGCCACACGATGAGCTTGCCGCACATGATGTTTGCTGCGTCAGGATTGCCAGCCGCATCGAGGCCTGCGCCGAGCGAGTACGAAAGGAACGCGATGAGCGCAACGCCGGTGACGCCGTAGGTTTCGAAGCCGTCTGCGGTCGGACCGACCGAGTCACCAGCGTTGTCGCCGGTGCAGTCGGCGATGACGCCGGGGTTCTTCGGATCGTCTTCAGGAAGCTTGAAGACGATCTTCATGAGGTCAGCGCCGATGTCCGCGATCTTCGTGAAGATGCCGCCGCAAATACGGAGCGCGGCCGCGCCGAGCGATTCACCAATCGCGAAGCCGATGAACGAAGGACCAATCAACTCTGCTGGGAGGAAGCAGAGGATGCAGATCATGAAGAAGAGTTCGACCGACACGAGGAGCATGCCGATCGACATGCCCGACTTCAGCGGAATGCCGAGCACTGGAAGCGGGTAGCCCTTGAGCGACGCGAAGGCCGCGCGCGAGTTCGCTTGCGTGTTGATTCGGATACCGAACCACGCAACGCCGTAGCTGCCGAGGATGCCGAGCACCGATGCGAGCAGAATCACGACGACGTCGCGCAGACCCTTGTGCTCAAGGAAGCCGAAGTAGAAGATGATCGCGCCCGCGATGAGGATCCACAGCACCGAGAGGTACTTGCCCTGCTGGATGATGTAGCTCTTGCAGGTTTCCCAGATGATGTTGGAAACCGCGAGCATCGACTTGTGTGCTGGCAGCGCACGGGTCTGCTTGTATTGCACGAGGCCGAAGAGTGCGCCGAGGACCGAGATCACAAGACCACCCATCATGATGGTCTGGCCCGTGATGCCGCCACCGAAGTCAATTGCGTTGACGTTCGGAAGCTTCAGATCCGCTTCACCCGCGAATGCGGCGGAGGCGAGGAATACGGGAATGAGAGCTGCGAGCGCCCGACCCGTGCGAGAAAGTGCTGTCTGCATAAAGGCGGTCTTCCTGTTGCGTGGAAACGGCGACGCCGTGCCACTTGGACCTGGTTTACATCTCAGTTCACATCTGCATGATGCTTGCAAACGCTGACGGACCGGAGACTTGTTTGCCGCTGCCTCGGTACTCCGACCGAAACAAACACGGCAGAAAAGACGTCTCCGGTTGCCTGACTCCGTCCTTGGCGCGGGATCCTCCGCCCGCTGGCCCATGGTCGGACGCCTTGCGCGACCTCTGTCGGCAAGGGGGCGACAAGATAACGAGTTTTCTTTCGCTTCGCCCGTCGCTTGCAAAGATCATGGGGTGTTGAAGGTCGTTGGACTTGCTCATCAGCCCTGCCATCAATGGCCTCGGATGAAATGATCACCAACGCTCCCCGCAGAAGCCATGTGATGCGCTATATTCCCGGCCCCGCTGCGGGCGTAGCTCAGCGGTAGAGCGTCAGCCTTCCAAGCTGAATGTCGAGGGTTCGATCCCCTTCGCCCGCTTCATTTGAGCGTTCGCAACTTGCCCGCGGAATGAAGCTTCGCTTCAGAGCCGCGGGCTTTTGCTCACTTTGGTGCCCTCCACGCGCTCGATCTGCGCACGACCTTGCGCACGGGCTGCGCCACGTGCGCAGCATCGTCGCTGTCGCGTCGATAGGGTCGCCCCGTATCCCTTGGGGATTTCGATCCCCTTCGCCCGCTTCATTTGAGCGTTCGCAACTTGCCCGCGGAATGAAGCTTCGCTTCAGAGCCGCGGGCTTTTGCTCACTTTGGTGCTTTCCACGCGGTCGATCTGCGCACGACCTCGCGCGCGGGCTGCGCCACGTGCGCAGGGTCGGCGCTTCCGCGCCGACAGGGGCTCCCTGTATCCCTTCGGGATTTCGATCCGTTTCGACAGCAGGAACTCTCGGACACATCACCCGTCACTCCGCCATGCGGAGTTGAGTGGCGTGCGAATCCGCTCTTCGAAAACCTCAGGCGCAAACCAAACATCGACTGTCAAGAAAAGTCGGCGCAGCTCTTCAGCTGCGCCGACCGTGGGAATCTGCGTATGAATCGAGCTGTTTAGAACTTCGAGCCCATCAGGTAACTGCGCTGCTGCACTGTGACCGCGCTGCTGTTCGAGGTGTTCTGAGCCCACTGGAATTGAAGGTCGCCTGCCGTCGACCCATTCACCACGATGCCGTTGAACTTAAACATACCGACGGTGTTCGCGGTGATCGCAAGCGTGACAGTGGTGCCCGAGGCAGTCACCACGCCCGAACTTTGGTATGCACCTTCGAACCATTCGCCAAACCAGCGAATCGTCGCACCGCTTGGGACGGTGAAGGTGACCTTGATATCGGGGGTCGCGTTTGGCGAGCTGATGTAGAACGCGCCTGAGAACTCGATCGCGTCGTTCGCGGCCATCGTGATCTTCATTGCGTCGTCGTTCTGGAGCGTTGTGCTGCTGCTCACCGACTCGTCAGCCGTCTTACGAATTCGGTAGTCGAGAATCGAGCCCGCGGGGCCTTGCGGGCCCGTTGCACCGGTGGCTCCGGTTGCGCCTGCGGCACCCGTTGCACCGGTGGCACCCTTGATGTTTCCGATGACGGAGTACGCGCCGCTCGTCTTGGTATAGAGGTCGCTTGTGGTCGTATTGAGGTAGAAGTCGCCATCGACGCCGAGGCTGTTTGATGGGGACGATGAGCCCGACCGCCAAACGGAGCCGGGGGCTCCAGCTGCGCCGGACGAGCCAGTTGGACCCTGCGGACCAGTCGCGCCGGTAAGACCCTGCGGGCCAGTCGCGCCAACAGGACCTTGAGGACCTTGAGCGCCAGCCGCGCCGGTTGCACCGACTGGGCCTTGAGGACCAACAGCGCCGTTCACACCGACTGGACCCTGGGCACCAGTCGCACCGATTTCACCCGTGTCGCCCTTGTCACCCTTCAGGCCTTGAGGACCAACGTCGCCGGTGTCGCCCTTGTCACCCTTGAGTCCTTGAGGACCTTGAGCGCCAGTGGCGCCGACTTCGCCTTGTGGGCCTTGAGCACCGACAGCACCGGT
>JAIXVI010000023.1 GCA_027483065.1 Planctomycetaceae bacterium | reverse complement strand
TGACTTGTCGCTTCATCGAGGACGAGCACCGAGGGATCGCGCACAAGCGCGCGTGCGATCGCGAGCCGCTGACGCTGACCGCCCGACAACCCTGTCCCGCCTTCGCCGAGTTGATGCTCAAGGCCGGCGGGAAGCGCCGAGACAAACTGCCACGCGTGCGCGAGCCGCATGGCTCGTTCGATTTCCGCGTCGGTTGCTCCATCAAAGCCGAGGACGATGTTCTCGCGAATCGATCCGCGAATGAGGAGCGGATCCTGCGCGACCACACCCACTTGCGCGCGCAGCGACGAGAGGCTCGCGCCTTGAATATCGATCTTGTCGATACGAATCGAACCCTCGGTTGGGTCGAACAGGCGCACGAGCATGCTCGCGAGCGTCGTCTTACCGCATCCATTCGGACCAACGATCGCGACAAACTCGCCGTGACGAATCGTGAGCGACACGTCGCGCACGGCGTCGCGTTCTGCGCCTTCGTAGCGATAGCGCACGTGATCGAATGTGATCGCCGAGCCCGCGGATACGCCGTGGCGCGGAAGCGCTGGAAGATCGCGCTCGCGCATGCCTTCGGCCGGAATCGCGAGCAATTCCGCGACGCGCTGCGCGGGCGCACTCGCCGCTTGAATGTCGTTGAAAAGGCTCGTGAGCGGTCGCAACGCATCGGCTGCGAAACCGATCGATGCGAGTGAGAGTAAGAAGCGATCGAATTGCATCCGACCTTGGATGATTTCATGCGCTGCGAGAAGTGCGAGCGCTGCAACCGCGATGATCGCGAGTGCCTCAATCAACGGGCTCGAAATCGCGCGCGCCAAGCGCACGGCGCGATCCTGCATCACAAGGTCTTTGTTCGCGCGGCCAAATCGCCGACGCGCCGCGCGTTCTGCGGTCGCTGTCTTCACACCGCGCAAGCCTTGCAGCGCTTCGTTCGAATTGCGCAGCATGTCTTCGTAGGCCTTCATCGTGCGGCCGCTACCGCGCGAAATGCGCTTTCCGAACTTCCGCAGCACCGTTCCGAGAATCGGCGCCACGATGATGGCCACGATCGTCAGCCGCCAATCGAACCAGATGGCCGCGCCAAACGCAGCGATGCCTTTCGTGAGTTGCGCGAGGACTTTGCTCGTGATTGCGGAGAATCCGCGTTCGAGTTCGGCGGTGTCGCGAACGATGCGCGTGACGATGTCAGCCGGCCCGCGCCGCACGACGATGCCGAGAGGAAGTCGAAGTGCATGGCGAAAGGCTTCGAGTCGGAGTTCGGCAACGGTCAACATCGAGAGCGTCGTCGAGCAGTACTGATGCGCGAAGTTCGCGAGGCCACCAAAGACGGTGAGAATGCAGAGCGCGGACAAGATCAGCGCGACACCCGCAAAGCGATCGGTTGGCAACGCATCGATGAGCGACGGACGAATGATGTTCGAGAGCCACGCGGTCTTCTCGACGGCGTTGCGCACAATCGTTTGCAGATTGTCTTCGCCCGAACCCGCGAGAATGAGTTTGAGTAACGGCCCGATCGCCACAAGACCAGCCGCAAGGCCGCCCGCAGAGATGATGGAAAAGCAAATCGTCCCCACCGCAAGTTTCTTGCGGCGGAGGAGCCGAGTGGCGAATTTCCAAAACGACGCGCTCTTCATCGTGGCCCATTCTCGCGTGGAACCGCTCCTCGGAGCAAGTCGAGCGTTTCCCAGTAGCGGGGCCAACTTTTTTCGACGCAACGTGGGTTCGCGATCGAGATGCCGGGTCGTATGAGGCCCAACACCGCGAACGCCATCGCGATCCGGTGATCGTTGACCGTGTCGATGACGGTTGAGGCACACGCCCCCGTCACCGCTGGCAACGGATGCACCCGCACCCAATCATCGCCGGTCTCGACCACGCCGCCGAGGGCGCGCAGACCCTTCGCCACCGCTTCGATCCGATCGGATTCCTTGACGCGCAACGTCCCAAGACCCGTGATGCGGCTCGGAGTGTCACACACGGCGGCAAGCACCATCGCCATCACGGCTGCGTCGGGCGCGCGCGCGTAGTCGCTGTCGAGTCCGCGGAGTTTGCCTTGCACTCGACCGCGCACGCGAACTCCGTTCGGCGTCTCTTCGATCCGTGCTCCGCGCAGGGCGAGATCATCGAAGAAGAGCGCATCCGGTTGAAGACTGCGACGTGGTAGACCTTCAAGCACCACCTCGCCGCCGGAGATCGCCGCGAGTGCCGCGGGATAGACCGCGCTCGACGCATCGGGTTCGATATCGACGGTGCCACCGCGGATCGTTTGCGGTCGAATGCGAATACACGCGAGCCCCGTGTCGGGGGAACTTGCTTCAACCGGTCGATAGGCGACCTCCGCATCAACCCCCGCTGCTTGCAACGCGCCAAGCGACAACTGGATGTATGTCGCGCTCGTCGGCTCCTCCGCGAACTCGATCTCGAGTCCTTTGGGAAGTGTCGGCGCGACCAACATCAGGGCGCTGACGAACTGACTTGATGCAGTCCGCCCGACACGAAGTTTGCCGCCACGAAGTCCGTCGTTCGACCTTTCATCGCGCCCTTCACCGCGGCCATCTCGCGTCGATCGACCGAAGACCCGTACGGGCAATCGCCCTTCTGCTTCGAGGTATTCGACGCGCGCGCCGAGTGCGCGAAGCATGTCGACGCCCTCCGCGATCGGCCGCTCGCGCATCCGCGCGCTGCCGTCGATATCGCACCAACCGTCGTGCTGCGCCGCGGCGAGCGCCAACATGAATCGCGTGGGCGTGCCGCCATCGCCGAGGTTGACGCGCGCTTCTTTGCGCGCGACCAGTTCACTTGCCGCGCGCGGCGGCGGCGTAAGGACGACCACGTCACCGTTCGCATCACCGTTCGCATCACCGTTCGCATCACCGTTCGCACGACTTTCGCGTTGATGCGCGACACCGAGTTCAGCGAGCGCCGCGAGTAAGCGATCACAGTCGTCGCAGGCGAGAAGACCGACGAGCCGCGTGGGCGCGTCGGCAAGTGCCGCGAGGACCAAGTGCCGATTGGAAAGACTCTTCGAGCCGGGCACGCGCATCCGCGCATCCACGGCGCGCGTGAGCGGCGCGATCAGCAACGGATCGGGACGCACGGTTGGAAGCGCATCGCCCGCGGGCTTCAACCGGGCTCCCGACGGAACACGGCGACCACGTCTTCGACCGGAATCACGAAGAGCCGATTGTCGCCTTCAAAATCGACGGGAATCGCGTGCTTCGGGTTGAAGAGCACGCGGTCGTACTGCTTGATTGGATAGTTCTCGTCGCGCTCGACTTCGGCGCTCACCGTCACCACGCGACCAGTGATCGTTGGAATTTCGATCTTGTCGGGGAGGTGCAGGCCAACCTTCGTGATCTTCTTGTCTTCGTCTTTGCGAATGAGAACGCGCTTGCCGATCGGTTCAACGATCTCAAGCGCCTGCTTCTTTTGAGCGCGGTCTCCAGCGTCGGGCATGGCGCGATCATACCGACGCACCTCCCGCCGCACGATGCCGTTGCTGCTCGTCCGCGAGCATTCTTCGCGTCGCGCGCCACGAACCATTCCGCTACCTTTCCGCCGATGCTGCCGCAACTGACTTCGCTGATCCGCGACGTGCCCGATTTCCCGAAACCGGGCATCGTCTTCAAGGACGTCACCCCGCTCCTCGCGGACCCCGCGGGACTCGCGCTCGCGATCGAGTTGATGGCCAATCCGTTTCGGAATGAAGCGATCGACGTCGTCGTCGGCCCCGAGAGTCGCGGATTCATCTTCGGAACCGCCGTTGCGACCGCACTCAGCGCGGGTTTCGTTCCGGTCCGCAAGCCAGGCAAACTTCCGTACCGCACGAAGTCGATCGAGTACGCGCTCGAATACGGCACCGATCAACTGCACATTCATGTCGATGCGGTGAAGCCAGGGATGCGCGTCTTGTTGGTCGACGATTTGCTCGCGACGGGTGGCACGCTCGTCGCGAGTACGAAACTCATCGGTCCGAGCGGCCTCGGTGCGACGATCGTCGGCGCGAGCGTGTTGATTGAACTCGAGTTCTTGAAAGGTCGCGCCAACTTGCCCGATCTGCGGATCGAATCCCTGCTCCGTTACTGAGTCGATTCAGCCGAGGGCGCGGGCTCTTTTGAGGGCTCTGTCGAGGGCTCTGTCGAGGGCACCGCGTCCGTTTCTCCAGCATTTGGGGCCGCTGCGTTGGTTTCAGGTGCGACGACGTCGCGGGCACTCGGGATGACCTGCGGTGGCGGAACAATCCCCGAATTTCCGCGCGTGAGCACCACGATCAGCGTCGCCAGTCCACCGACGAGCAGCAGCGCGAAGACCCCGATTGCGACGAACTTTCCGCCGTTCTTCGAACGATTCTCGGGCGCATAGTCGGGGCGAGTCGCAGGTGGGGTTCCACGGGGAGTGCTGGGCGCAGTCATGCGGAGAGCGTAGCAACGTGCGCGTCGCGGCTCAGTCCGAATCGAACCGGAACGTGGCGCGAGCGCGGCAGTGCGGGGTGTGAAGGCGCGCGTGTGAAGAGTGCGTGGAAGGACGCGCGGGAAGGACGCGCACGAAAGAACGCGCAGGCGAACACCGTTCGAACGAGGACATGTGCCCATCATCACTTGAGCGTGAGGGGGCGAGGTGAGTATGATCGCCGCCTATGACCACGCTGAGTCCTTCCGCTTCTGTTTCGACCGCGACCGATCCCCTGCAATTGATCGACGTCGACCACGTGCGCTTCTTCGTCGGCAACGCGAAGCAGTCGGCGTTCTTCTACGCGAGTGCGTTCGGTTTCCAAGTCGAGCAGATCGCTGACCTCACGACGGGCTCGCGCGACCGCGCGATGTACCTGCTCACGCAGGGCAACATTCGCATCGTGCTCGAGAGTTCGCTTACGAAGGACGGGCAGGCCGCGGGCGAGGCCATGCGGTACGGCGACGGCGTGAAGGACATCGCGCTCACGGTCTTCGACGCCGAGAAGGCGTGGAAGCAAGCGATCAAGAACGGCGGCGAGAGCGCGTACGAGCCGAAGACCTATTCGGATGAGCACGGCTCCGTGACGTTCGCGGGCATCAAGACCTACGGCCGCGCTGTGCACACCTTCGTGTCGCGCACCGGCGCGTATGGCCTGCCGACCGTGAAGAACGGCGGCACGTTTATGCCCGGCTTCCGCAAGGTCGAGAACTTCGCGCTCAACGCGTACAACAAGGCGAACCCCTGCGGCCTCAAGTATGTCGATCACGCGGTCGGCAACGTTGAGGAAGGCAAGATGAACCACTGGGTGTCGTGGTACGAGCAAGTGCTCGGCTTCTCGATGTTCAAGCACTTCGACGACAAGGACATTGGCACCGAGTACTCGGCGCTCATGTCGAAGGTGATGGCGAGCGGCAATCACCTCATCAAGATGCCGATCAACGAGCCCGCCGAAGGTAAGAAGAAGAGCCAGATCCAGGAGTACCTCGACTGGCACGACAACACGCCGGGCGTGCAGCACTTGGCGTTGCGCACCGACGACGAACTGCACTCGATCACTGAACTCCGCCGCCGCGGCGTCGACTTCCTCACGATTCCCGACGCGTACTACGAGACGGTCTGGAACCGCGTGAACAAGATGCTCACCGAACACGGCCACTCGGTCGTGAAGGAAGACCACAAGGCGGTCAAGGACCTCGGCATTCTCGTCGACGCCGACGACGAGGGCTACCTCCTGCAGCTCTTCACGAAGCCGCTGCAAGATCGCCCGACGCTCTTCTTCGAGATCATCTGCCGCCGCGGCTCTCAGAGCTTCGGTAAGGGCAATTTCAAGGCGCTCTTCGAGAGCCTGGAAATCGAACAAGGCCGCCGCGGGAATCTCTGATTCGCGCGACGCGCCGATGCTGTTTTTGACATTTGCAGCGGACTTGGCGCACAAATCACTCGTTCGGGTCTTTCCTCAGGGCATGAGCCGAACGTTCCTTTCCCCGCTCGCGGCGACCGCGACGCTC
>JAIXVI010000259.1 GCA_027483065.1 Planctomycetaceae bacterium | reverse complement strand
CGTACTGCACTGGCTTCCGATCGCGATACCAACCGCCATCCTTCGCAATCGCGCGCGCGGTTTCGGTCAACAAGCGTTGGAGATCCAGTTGTTTGTTGATGCCGAGGATGACCAACACCACGCACGCGAAGAGCCAAAATCGCACGAGTCCTTCGCCAATCGGCGCGGGAACTCCCGCCATGCGCCGACCACGCCACGCGTAGGCGCACGCCGCTGCACGCAGCGTCATCCACGCTGCCACCGCGTACGCAACCGTGACCGTCCACCCAAGCACCGTCGGGTCGCCGACTCCAAACTCCCAACCGGTTGCTGCGAGCGTCGCGTTCATATGCCCCCCGGCTGCGCGGCGATGGACGACGCCGGAGCCGTCTCTTCACTCATCAAAGGCTCCAAGCGCGTGCCCTTGAATTCGACCGGCACCTCCACCGAGAACGTCGCGCCTTCACCAGGATCCGACGCAAGCGCCACGCGTGCGCCAAGTCGCTCCGCGAGTTCGCGGCAAATCGCAAGTCCGAGGCCCGTGCCCGAGTGCGCGCGTGTGTGACTTGCGTCGACCTGCCGGAACTTCTCGAAGATCGTGTCCTGCATGTCGAGCGGAATGCCTGGCCCCTGATCGATCACCGCAACGCGCACGCACGGCGTACCGTCGGCCGACTCCGAACTTCGCGCGTCAATGACGACGGTCGTATCTTCCGGCGAGAACTTGATCGCGTTCGAGACGAAGTTGAACAGGATCTGCTGCAGTTTCGCGGCGTCGCTCTCCACACCCGGAAGATCCGCTTCGATGCGCGCTTCAAGCGTAATGCGCTTCGCGAGCGACTGCGGTCGCATGATCGCGACGAGACCTTCGCAGATGTCTTTCACACCGGTCGGGCCGATCGTCACTTCCAAGCGACCCGCCTCGATCTTCGCCATCTGCAGGAGTTCGTTGATCATCTCAAGCAGATTGCGCCCAGACTGCAAGATGTTCGCGATGTAGCGCCGACGCTTCGGGTCGGCATTCGGGTCAGAACGCGCGATTTCATCGAGCAATTCCGCGAAACCGATGATTGAGTTGAGCGGCGTTCGCAATTCATGCGAGACATTCGCCAAGAACTCGCTCTTGAGACGATTCGCTTCAAAGAGCCCGACGTTTGACTCTGCAAGTTCGCCGATCTTCAGGTCGAGGCTCTCGTTGACGCGGCGGAGTTGCGCTTGTCCTTCAGCCAAGCGATCGAGCATGCCGTCGAAGGCGCGCGAAAGCCGCTCGAAATCGTCGCCTGTCGTGAGCCGCGAACGTGCGCTCGTACTGCCTTCATCGACGCGCTCCGCGACGGCGGTCAACGAACGCACTGGTCCGAAGATCAGCCGCTTCAAGATGAGATGGAAGACGAGAATCGCGAGGCTTCCGGCAGCGAGCCCCGTGCCGACGATCAAAATGCGATTCCATTCGATCTGATCTTCGGCGAACGTACTTCGTCGATCGATCAGCAGGACACCTGCGAGTGTGTCGGCGGTGCGCACGACCGCAGGGCTCGCAGGTCGCGCGAAGATCTCGCGTTCTTCGAGTTTGCTCCACTCGCGCTCGCGAATCGCGCGCGCGTAGCGATAGCGAATCGCTTCACCCTCGCCGCGCCGCTCAAACCATTCGCCAACCGCGGGATCCGCTTCGAATGCCGCGAGCGCGCCCTCGAGAAACGACTCGTCCTCGCCGTCGGGCGTGAAGAGAATCTCATCGACGCGCAGCACACGAATGGGAATCGCGCTGCCTTCGCTCCAGCCAGTCGTTTGTCCGCTCTCAAACCACGTGTCCGCGAGCTGACGCGAAACCTCGAGTTGGCTGTCGGAAACGATCTTGCCCGTGCGAATCCACGGAACCGCGAGCGCGCCGCCGAGCAACGCGAAGACCGCGATCCCAAAGAGGATCTGACACTTGTTGGCGAGCGAGATACCCTGCGCCATCGCCCCGCGATTCTACTTCGCGGCCTGCCCTTCAGTTCCCCGCGAGAATCCGCATGTTTCGACCCGGCACCGATGAGACGAACGTTCAGTATGAAGATGTGCTCTGCAACTTCTGCCATCGCGCGTGGGACCCGGAAGACCCCGCGCGCCCGCTGATCGAAGGGCACCACGGCAGCCACCTGTGCGGGGAGTGCCTTTCGATTGCCTACCGCGCGATCGTGTTTGACGGGCGAAACGATCGCACTGAGGGGCAGACGTGCACGATGTGCCTCGAAGCGCGCGACGATGAGACGTGGCAGAGCCCAGAGTTCGCCGACGCGTGCGTCTGCCGACGCTGCGTAAAGCAGTCGGCGACGGCGCTTGAGAAGGACAAGGACTACACCTGGCGTCGACCGGTTGGGTGAACGGGAGTCAGAGTTGCGCTCGCGGCGACGCGTGCGAGCGAATGCCAACTGGTGCCAATCAGTGCACGGCACGTGCCAGGCAGTGCCTGGCACAGAGTGGCACGTGCCGTGCACCCCACAAAAGTGTCATAAGTCGGTGCAGGCGCCGAGACAGCAAGTGGTGCCAGGCAGTGCACGGCACGTGCCAGGCAGTGCCTGGCACAGAGCGGCACGTGCCGTGCACCGTTCGGGGGCACCGTTGGAGGCTACCGACGCACCAGCGTCATCGCGTGGAACGGACGACCTTCGCGGCGGAACTTCCGCTCGAAATTCGTGCCGACAAACTCGCCGTCGCCCGCGCTTGCGGGCCGCTCGAATGATCGACGCTCGAAAATGTCCGTCGCGCGTTCGACGTGCTCGACATCCCACTGCCACAGTTCATCGTGATCGGTCACGATGCGGAGTTCACCCGACGGTGCGAGGATGCGATGGAATTCCCGCAGCGTGTGATCCTGCACGACGCGGCGCTTGTGATGGCGCGTCTTCGGCCACGGATCGCTGAAATAGAGATGGATGACGGAGACGATTCCATCGGGCACGCGGGTCTTGATGAACTCGGTCGCGTCGCCGTGCAAGAGTTTCACATTCGAGAGCCCCGCGCGGCGCACGCGATCGGCGGCGTACGCCCAGAACTCCCCTGCCCACTCGATCCCAAGAAAGTTCGTCTCTGGCTCCAGCACCGACTGCTGCAAGAGAAACGTGCCTTTGCCCGAACCGATCTCGAGTTCAAAGCGTCGCTCGGGGTGCGCGAACCACGAGCGTGGATCGAATGCGAGCAGCCGGCGAACCTCCGCGACCGTCGGCGCATCGGGCAGCCGCGGAAGCGTGCGCATGTCGATTCCGACATCGCCAGGAACGAGTTCACGACCGTGACCGAGACCGAAACTCACGGCTTTCCTCCGCCTGTTCCACCCGCAGTTCCACCCGCAGTTCCGCCCGCAGTTCCGCCCGTATTTCCACCTGAAGTGCCGCCACCAATTCCGCGACGTGTCGGCATCGCGGGCGCCGCCGCGGGATCAACCGCCGCGGGTGGCTTCACTTCGGGACGCGCAGGAAGCATGTTTGCCGCCGGACGCGACCACCCTGCCGGACGCTTCGCATCAGGCACTTGTGCGGTCGGTGCCGCCTTCGCCGTTTCCACAACCCACGCGACGAGATCGGCGAGGGCTTTCGGCTCGAACGTCGTGTCGATCGTTCCGTACTCATCGATCACGCCCGTTTGCGCGGGTTGAAAGAGGTGATTGAGCCCCTCCATACGACGCGTCGTGATCGGCGCGGCCGACGCGCGCGCGACTTCCTCCATGATGCCGAGGTTCGTCTCCATGTCGACTTGCGTGTCCTTTGAGCCGCAGAGCGCAAGCGTTGGAATCTCAATCATCGCGAGCACCCCACGCGGATCGAAACGAATGAACTCCATCATCCACGGGCTTGAAATCTGCGTCATGGCAGCGTCAAACGTTGGCTTCAGCGTCGCGTCGTCTGGGATCACCAAACTTCCGATCGCCACTTGGCGCCGCACCATCTCTTCAATGAGCGGACGAACTTCTTCGATCGGCTTTCCTTCGATGACCGCCGACATCGCCGCCGCATGTGCCGCAAGCGCAGGCCCGCTCTTTTCCGCTGGAACCCCCGCCGCGTCGTAGAGCGCCTTCGACTGCCGCGTGAGCAACTTGCCGCCTTGCTCTGCGGTTCCTGCGAGAAGCACCATGAAGGCAAGCGGATTCGTCGGGCTATCGCCCTCGTTCTCCCACATGGCAACGATCGGCGCGATCAAACCGCCCTCGCTGTGACCAATCAAACCGATCCGCGTCGGATCGATCGATGCTTGCGTCTTGAGCCAGTCGACGGCGGTTTCCGCATCGCTTGCAAAGTCGAGCGTTGTCGCCTGCGTGAAATCGCCGGTCGAACGCGCGACACCGCGATCGTCGTAGCGCAGCACCGCAACACCCGCACGCGTGAGCGCATCGGCGATCACAAGAAACGGTCGGTGCCCCATCAACGCTTCATCGCGATCTTGTGGCCCCGAACCCGTCACCAACACGACTGCCGGAACGCGGCCATCGCGCGCGAGTGCCATCTCGCTTGGAATCGTGAGCGTGCCCGAAAGCGCGTGCCCCGCGGCGTGCGGAATGCGCACGTCTTCTTCGCGATAGGGAAGCGGCGCGACCGGATCTTGCGGGCGGCGAAGCGTGCCAAGACGAACGCCTGGCTGCAATTCAAATCGAATCGGCGCTTTGAACGCGCCTTGCGTGAATGTGCCCTCGAGCACGCTCGCGTCGGCGTTGGCGGTCAATTCGAGCACCGCTGTCGTCCCGACGGGAATCGCAATGAGGTAGCTCGCGACCCCGTCCTTCACCGACTTCTCGACTTCAACCGCGAAATCACGCAGCCCTTGCGCCGCGATTTCAAACGCGCCCGTCGGGCCGAGTTTGCCCTCCGCAAGCGCGAGACGCATCGCGAGCTTCTGTCCAGCCGCGTCGAGCGTTCCGCTGTAGACGCGTTGCTCCGCGAGGTCTGACACGAGTTCAATCTTGCGAAGTTGCAAATCAAGCGGCGGCGGCATGCCTTCGCCCTTGTCGTTGAAGAGCATGCAATTGCCGGTTGCGATGAGGCCGTCTTCGCCCAGCATCGCAGCGAAACGTGCGCGCACGCTGCCGCCGTCGAGCGTGAACCCGATTGCGCGACCGTCGGCCGCGACATCGATCGCGGGCTTCGCAATCGCGCCCGCTTGAATGACGGTCATGGCGATCGCCGGCGCGTCGGTGGCCTTCGCAGGCGCAGAGATCACGATCGTGATTGGCAGCGCGATCGGCGCGCGGCCGTTCAAACGCGGCGTCGCGGCTTCGCCAATCCATGCACCGATCCATGCTGCGTCGATGGGCGCGCGCGCTTCAGGGGCTGCGGCCACGGCTGGAGCAGTTTGCGGCGCGGCTTGCGGCACACCCTGCGAAATACCCTGAGCGGCGTCTTGCGCGAGCATCGCGCCAGGCACCACACTCGTGCTCGCGATGGCTGCGAGCGCTGCGAACGAGAGAAATGCAGAACGAAGTGAGATTCGCATGGAAGACTCTCCTCAAAAGGCGCGGCGCTTCGTGTGCGTCTGGCGCTCCGTCACATCGGTTTCACAGCAATCGCGCGCGGAGCTAGGCATGATTCATCCGAGACCAGAGCAAGGCGCGGCGCGGATTGAACTTTCGCACGCGCGTCTCACTCAGGGTCTCACTCTGGGTCATACTCAAGGAACTGCGCGATGCTGTTGTTCGGCGCGCAAAGCACGACCTTCGGGCGATGCACGCGCATCTCTTCGAGCGAGAGATGGCAGAAGCTCATGATGATGACGCGATGGCCAACACCCGAGAGGCGCGCTGCAGCGCCATTGATGCCAATGACGCCGCTCCCGCGTTCTCCGCGGAAGATGTACGTCTCGAAGCGATTCATGCTGTCGATGTCGGCGACAAGGACCTTCTCGTTGATGCGCATACCGGTGGCATCGAGAAGATCAGGATCAATCGTGATCGATCCCATGTAGTCGGGGCTGCAGAGCGTCACCGTGGCGCGGTGAATCTTCGCGAAGAGCGCTTCGCGCAGCATGTCAGCGCTCCGCCTTCCCTGCACTGGCGCGACCGGACGAGGCCGCGCCGCCAGAAGAGCCGCCAGATGACCCACCAGATGACCCACCAGATGACCCACGACCCGGCGGCAACTCGCCCTCGGGGCGACGCCATTCGATGCGCTTGCCGTCGGCGCGCAACACCTCACAGTCGTAGTAGAGGCGCTGTTCGCGTTCGAAGAGATGCGCGACGATCTCGACAAAGTCGACGACGATCCACGTCGAACTCTGATCGGCATTCGTGCGGAACGGGTGCTGTCCGCGCGCCTTGCCCACGTCTTCGATGTCTTGCGCGGCCGCGCGCATCTGACGCTGACTGGTACCCGACCCGATGATGACGTAGTCGGTCACCTGACTGCGACCGCGGACGTCAAGCAGAATGACATCCGAGCACTTCGAGTCGGCAAGTGTGCGTGCAATATCGATCGCGAATTGTCGCGTCGACTCTGGATCGGACGTGGTGCGTGATCTCATGTAAGAGGCCGAGCCTGAGGCCGGGTTCAGAACCCGCCGCCGCCGCCGCCGCTGCGCGGACCGCGTGGGCCCTTCGCATCGCGCTTCGCGGGACGAGCTCCCTGACGATCAGAGCCCGGACGAACCGGACGCGGCTCGTGGCGACGCGCATCGCGGCGCTTGCGCTCCGAGGGCTTCTCGTAGTTCTGCTTCTTCTTGAGATCCTTCGTCAAGCCTTCCTTCTCGCAGAGCTTCTTAAAACGACGGAGCATCTGCTCGACGGACTCACCACTACGTGCCTTGATTCGGATCGACATTTGAAATTCTCGTCCTTCGTTGATCGGCCTGTGGGGCGTGCTTCGGCCGCCCGATACCGAGTCGCACATTCGACACGATTTTGCCCGAGGGGTCAAGGCGGCTGCATCCAAACGCGCCGAAAGACGGAGCCCGTGCTTGCGTGCCTGCCGCCCAACGACTCGTGCGGCCGACGCCAAGTTGTGAAGAGTTGCGGTGAAATCAAGGGCCGCGGACGATAGAAACGGAGCGCGTCTGCAGCGGACGCGACGCAGTGGGATGACGAGAGGGAAACCAAAGCGTCGCGCTGCGCGTCCCGAAGTGGGTTCAACCGAGATAGCAGGCTTCCAGTGCCGCTGATTATTGACACCTACAACGTCCTTCACGTCACCGGCGTGCTCCCGCCGGAGCTCGCCGTCGGTGAACCCGACGGGCTTGCGCGGCTTGTTGCGCAGAGTCGGTACGCGTCGGACGTCGTCTGGCTGATCTGCGACGGCGTCCCGCGTGGCGCGAGCCGCGTCGGGCGAATCCTCATCGAGGGCGCCGGACCAGGCCGCAGCGCCGACGACCACATCAAGGGGTTCTTGGATCGCACGAGTGCCCCGCGACAGGTGACGGTCGTCACGAGCGACCGCGCAATTCAACGGCATGCACGCTCGCGCGGCGCCGATTGGATGACGAGCGAAGACTTCCTTGCGTCGCTCGTCGGAGATGTTCGACGCGCGCGACCGAAGCGTGCGCTGCCACCCGATCCGCGCCGATCCGTTCCGCTCGCCGAGCGCGAAGTGCACGGCTGGATGCGGCTCTTTGGAATCACCGCGGAAATGGCCGCGATCAAGCGTGCAGAACCATCGCGCGGTGGCGACACGGCGAACGATGCGCAAGAAGCTCCAAACACGCGCGCGAAGTCGGGGCAACAGACAAGTGCGCCACGCTCACACTCGGATGACGCCGCGCTCGAACGCTTTCTTGCCGCGACGAAGGGCCTCGCCGATCCATTGGCAATTCTCGATGAAAAGCGCGGCGATACGCTGCTTACAGAACTTGGTGCGCTCGACGACGCCACGCTTGAATCGCTCATGAAAGCGCATGAGCCGCCGGTTTTGAAGGACGGCGCACGCATCGGAGGCCGTCAACGGAAGCGTCGCGAGAAACGGAGCGAATCATGAGCACAGGACACGGGCCCACACCCTCGATCAATTTCGATACGCCTCCGACCGATCCGTTTCCGATCTTGGAACAGTGGCTCGCGGAGGCGATGCGACTTCCAACGCCGAACCCGAACGCGATGACGCTTGCGACCGTCGACGCCGATGGCGCTCCAAGTGCGCGCATCGTGCTCTTGCGCGGATTGACGCGCGACGGCGCGCGTTTCTTCACCAATCGTGAGAGTCGAAAAGGCCGTGCCCTCGCAGCGCATGCGCGCGCGGCGTTGCTGTTTCACTGGGATGCGCTTGATCGACAAGTGCGCATCGAAGGTCGCGTGACGTTGGCGTCCGACGCCGAGAGCGATGAGTACTTCGCGCATCGACCCGTCGATAGTCGCGTCAATGCGTGGGCGAGTGCGCAGAGCGAGCCTGTGGCGAGCCGCGAAGAACTCGAACGTCGCGCGGCAGAGATGACCGCACGCTTCGCGGGCACCGATGTCCCCCGCCCTCCCCATTGGGGCGGCTATCGCGTGAGTCTTGATCGCATCGAGTTCTGGCAAGGCGACAAGTACCGACTGCACGACCGCATCGTGTACACGCGACGGGGTGGCACGAGCGGTAGCGCCCCCGGTGAATACGGCGTCGAACGCCTCTGTCCGTGACGGTTGAGCAACGCAGTTGAGCAACGCGGTTCATCGACGCAGTTGATGAACGCGTTTGTTGAACACGCTCGAGCAACGCCGGGGTTCCGACCACGAATTGCGGGCGCTCGAAGCGATCGAAATGCCCCTCACCCGGCCGAAAGAAAACTCGGTGCACAGGACGTGCACCGAGCTTCTTCAGTTGGTTTCGAGAGACGTCCCCGCGAAGATCAAGGCGTCGCGCCGTCGGTCTTCCACGTCGCGAGAAGGCGGGAAAGGTCGATGAGATCGACGATTCCATCGCAGTTGGTATCCGCAAGCGTCGTCGGTGAAGTCGAACCCCACTCGTGCAGCAACTGCGCGAGGTCGCGACCGTCGACGATGCCGTCTTCGTTGATATCCATTGGGAGGAAGATGCCGGAGAATTCGCTCCATGGCCCATTCAGCGTGTAGTTGCCACGGGCGCGATACACGAGTGGCCCAACGACCCCGTTCGTCGTGGCATTGCCCTTGTATCGACGCAACGCAGTGAATCGAATTTCCGCGGAGCCCGAGTTCGTACTCGAGCACGGGAACGTGAACGCACTCGCAAAGAACGATTCGAGATTTCCAGAGCCAGTCGCCTGCGCTTGCTCGCAGTTATTGAGCGCACACTGCCCCGCGACCGTTGCGGCGAAGGCCGACATGGCGCAAGTTCCTGCGCTTGTCTCGAGGTCTTCGGTTGTATTCGAGTCCCCACCGCCCGGACACGCACCCCACTTCACCGTCGCACGCGCATACGTGAACTTGGCGAAGCAACCGGTGGCATCCGCGACCGACACCACCAAACCAAACGCCGCGGTCGACGCGAGGAACGCGAGAGAAACTGCCCGAGCCATCTTGCACTTCGTCATGGAGAACTCCTCAAGAGATCAAGGCGGAGACGCCCGCCCCTTCAATGAGTTCATACGACAACGCGCAGCGCGTCATTGGCAATATCGCTGTCAATTCACGTTTTCTTTGTAAACACATCAAACCGCACGGTCGTCCCTTGGACAGTCCAATCCGGCGCTGCGAGCTCATGCGTGTCGTCGGCTCTCTTCAAGACAACGCGTCCTCTTGACGTAACTCTCGCCTGATCAAAGAGTTCCGCAGCATCAAGATCAGCGCCAACCAGCTCACGCAGCATCAACATCTCTTTCCGGGGCAGCGCGGAGGCCTTCTTTTTCGGCGGGAACATCGGGTCCATCAGGACGGCTTCGGGCGCCGTGGGCGTACCCGCGCGAGACGCGAGCCACGCGCGCGCGTCGGCGTGCACGAGTTGCAAGCGCCCGCCGAGGAGTTCCGAAAGGACTGGGTCGCGCATCGCACGCGCAAGGCCGTCTTTCGCGAGTTCGTAGACGACTGGTGAGCGCTCGATCGCCGTGACCTCACGGCCTGCTGCGGCGATCAGGAACGCATCGCCGAGGAGCCCGGCCGTTGCATCGACAATCGTTCGGGCGTCACCGAGCGCGCGAACAACGGGCATTCCGCGCGCCTCAGAGGCGCCGCCACGCAGGCGAATCGTCGAAAGATCGCAGCGAACACCGCGCCCCTCCCGGTCGGTCGTACGACGCAACTCAAGAAACGACGCGGGATCACCTTCCGAACCGACGCGAGCGAGGAGAAATCCCGCAGGGAGTTCTCCAAGTACGCGGGCAGAATCACCACCCGCGCCGCCCGCTCGCTCATCTTCGGAGTGACCCGCCGACTCACTCACGCCTTCGCAAGTCCGTGTTCGAGATCCTTCCAGAGATCTTCGACGTGTTCAACGCCAACCGAGAGGCGCACGAGCGAGTCGCTGATACCGAGCTCCGCGCGCATCGCTTCGGGCACACTCGCGTGCGTCATGATCGCTGGGTGCTCGATCAGGCTCTCGACGCCGCCAAGGCTCTCCGCGAGCGCAAACAAGTGCACGTTCTCAAGGAATCGACGGCTCTCCGCGATGCCGCCCTTCAAGAAAATCGTGATCATGCCGCCGAATGCGGGCTTGCCGTCGAAGCGCATTTGCTTCGCGGCGAGCGCGTGCTGCGGATGGCTCGCGAGGCCTGGATAGACCACGCGCGCGACCTTCGCATGCGCTTCCAATCGACGAGCGATTTCCATCGCGCTCACGCAGTGACGCTCCATGCGCACGTGCATCGTCTTCAACCCGCGCAACGCGAGATACGCGTCGAACGGCCCCATCACGCTGCCGATCGCGTTCTGCATAAAGCGGAGTTTCTCGGCGATTTCGCGTGAGCCCGTGATGAGCGCGCCGCCAACGGTGTCCGAGTGTCCGCCGCAGTACTTCGTCGTTGAGTGCATGACGATGTCGGCACCGAGTTCGATCGGACGCGTCAACATCGGCGTCGCGAACGTGTTGTCGACCACCGAAATCGCGCCCGCCGCGCGTGCGAGACGGCACACCGCTTCGATATCGACGAGTTTCAGCGTGGGATTCGTCGGTGTTTCAAGCCAAACCATCTTGGGCTTGTGCTCGCGAATCGCCGCTTCAGCCTTGGCGAGATCCGAAAGATCGACGTGCACAACCTTGTAACCCGCGCTGCGCTTGCGCACGCGATTCAACAAGCGATTCGTGCCGCCGTACACGTCGTCCATGCAGACAATCGTGTCGCCCGCATCCATCAACTCGAGTGCCGTCGCGATCGCCGCGAGGCCCGACGCAAACGCGAATCCGCCGCAGGTGCGGTCGGCTTCTTCTGAGAGGCCGGACCGCTCAATCGTCGCGATGCAACGCTCAAACGCGAATCGCGTGGCGTTGTGACTACGCGAGTACTCGTAACCCTTGTGAACGCCCGGTGACTCTTGGATGAACGTCGAACTCGTGTAGATCGGCGGCATCACCGCGCCCGTTGTCGGGTCGGCGTGTTGACCGCCGTGGATGCAGTCGGTCGCGAGATGTGCGTTTGCTGGGCTAGTCATGGCAGAGTCCTGCTGCGCGAGCGCGCGTCGGGAATTCAAAGTTGCTTGCGGAGGAAGTTCAAAGTTGCTTCCGCAGGAAGTTGATGAGATCGATCTTCGTGATAAGTCCGTAGAAGTGCTTCTCGTCGGCGATGACCGCCACGCGATCAGCGCGGAAGATTGGCATGAGGTCGTTCACGCTCGCTGTCGGTCGCACGGTTTCAACGCGGCTCGACATGTAATCGCGAATCGGTCGCGTCGCGCAATCGCGATCACGTACAAGTGCAAGCAACACGTCGGACTCATCGAGAATGCCGACGACGTGATCCTTCTCATCCACCACCGCCATCTGTGAAATCGAGAACATGCGCATGCGCTTGATCGCCTGCACAACAGGCAGATCTGGCGTAAGGCAGTAATCCTCTTTCTCAAGGTGGCGACGCGCGATGAGATCACGGATATCGCCGTATTTCTTGCGCTCGATGAAGCCGTTGTCCACCATCCAGAAGTCGTTGAACATCTTGGAGAGGTACTTCGCGCCGTTGTCGCAGATGAGCGTGACAACGCGCTTCGGCTCCGTTTGCTCGCGGCAATAGCGAAGTGCCGCGGCGAACAGCGTGCCCACCGACGAACCTGCGAGCACGCCTTCTTTGCGCAAGAGTTCGCGCGCGGTGTGGAACGCTTCGCCGTCGGGAATTGCGTAAGCCTTCTTCACCAGTTTGAGATCGCAAATCGAGGGAACGAAATCCTCGCCAATACCCTCGACAAGCCACGAGCCTGGTGGCACTTGCTTGCCCTCGTTGATGAGCGGCGTCAGGATCGATCCAACGGGGTCGGCGAGGATGATCTCGCACGCAGGGTTGCGCTCCTTGAGGAAATGCCCAACGCCAGACACGGTGCCACCAGAGCCAACGCCCACGACAAACGCATCAATCTTGCCATCCATCTGTTCCCAGATTTCTGGGCCCGTTGTGTCGTAGTGCGCTTTCGGATTCGCCTCGTTGGCGAACTGATTCACGTAGAAGGCATCGGGATCGTCGCGCGCAATGCGCTCGGCAACGTCTTGGTAGTACTCCGGGTGCCCCTTCGCGACGTCCGAGCGCGTCAGGACCACTTCCGCGCCCATCGCGCGAAGGTGCGAGATCTTCTCATCGCTCATCTTGTCGGGAACGACCACCGTCAAGCGATAGCCCTTCTGTCCGGCCACAAGCGCGAGCGCGAGGCCCGTGTTGCCCGCGGTCGCTTCGACGATGCGCCCGCCCTTCTTCAACTTGCCCGACTTCTCCGCAGCATCCACCATCGTGACCGCGATGCGATCCTTGATGGAGTTGCCAGGGTTCATCGACTCCATCTTCACGAAGAGCCGACACGGGCCGGTGTCGATCCGCGTGATCTCGAGCATCGGAGTGTTCCCGATCATCTCGAGGATGTTGTGAAAAACTGGAGCAGTGGCACGCGGGGTCGACATCCCCCGAGTGTACAGAAGTCACTCTCGGCGGTGCGCCCGAGAAGTCGCGCGCGAAAACTCGCACGCGTTCAGGCGCGAGAACTCAGGTCCCGCCGCTCCACTTGCCGTTGCGCCACCACGGCTTCGTCGGATCGACTTGCCAAAGCGCGGCTGGGTCACTCGGGTCGATCTCAATCAACGGCTCATCGCCACGCAGCAGCATGTCGAGCGAAACCGCTCGTCCATCGCCCTGCCGTAACGCGAGTTCAAGTAAGAGCAGTCGGCGCACCGACTGCGGATCAGGGCGTGCCGCGCCGCCGCCGCGCATCGCCTCGAGCTCGGCGCGAAAACCCGCGGCGCCGCCGGGAATTGCATCGCCGATCTCTTCAAGCACCGCGTCAGCGTCTGCCTGTCGTAAGACATTCAGCGCCTTTCGGCCTTCGCCACGGCGATAGAAACTAAATGCGCGCGACAGCGCCTCCAACTGTTCGGGTTCAATCCGAAACGATCGCAACAAACCGCCACGACCACCAACGATTTCCGCGGCGGCAAGCGCACGCTCGCGTTCACGACGATCGGAAGCGAATTGCGCAAGCGCGAGGAGCGCGCTTCGACCAAGTCGCTCCGTGTCGAGCGCGCCGGCGAGACCAAAGAGTTCGCGCGCGAGTTGGCGCTCGCGCTCACTCGAAGCGGCGTCCGCGACTTCTTCCGCAAGCGCGAGGTAGTCGTATGGCCGCATTGGATCGAGCGCTTCCAATCGCTCGTTCCAACGCTCCACAGAAGCGGATGACTGCGTGGAGAGGGTTGCGTGCCCGGCGGCGACGAGCGTCGAAGGCGCGTGGAACCCCGCGAACGAGTGGCTGCTGATCGCGTCGACAAAGCCAACGACCCCAAGTGCGCACAATGCCGCGCAACTCAGGCGGATGACGCTCGTTTTCTTGGAATACGTGTGTGTCTTCATCAGAGACCTCATGCTTCCTCATCTCGCTTCGTCGCTTCGGGCGCGAGCACTTCGCCGAGGACGGCGAGCATCGCACGAAGATCCGACTCCACCTGCTCGCTCGCGCCGCCCGCGGTCGCGCGAGCACGACGAGCATTGTCGAGAATCGTCGTGAGTTTCGATTGAAGCGCGGGTTGACGAGCCGCAACGAGCATCGCGGTGTAATCGAGAATCGCCGGTGTTTCTGCGGCCATACGCTGCGTCACACTGCGTGCGATCCCTCGACGTGCCGCGCGCAACCTTTCGATCTCATCGATAGGCGCTGGGAATGGCGCCGCGAGGAACTTCGTGGCCGCTTCATCACGAAGCGCATCCGCGAGTGAGGCAAGCGCGCGATCCGCGCGTTGACCACCAACGGTCAGTGCGCCTTGCTTCGCGTACGAGGCCGCGAGCGCGCTTGCCATCGTGGCAATCTCGCCGCTCGCAGCATCAACCGCATGATCGCGATCATCTTCCAGAAGCCGAATCTTCTCGATCAACAACGCGCGCGCTTCCGCGAGCCAATCTGCGCCCGCAACGGTCGTTCCCACGAGACTCGAAACAAGTTGCGCACCCGACTGACTGTTTGCCCCATCCGCGAGAACATCGAGCACTGCACGCAGTGCTTCAGGGCCATTGGCGTAGCGATCGACCAACGCCGTTGCGATCGCTTCACGCACGTCAGGTTGGTTGCCGCGCAACGCTTCAAACGCCACCACTTGCGCGTCGATCGGGCCGAGATCACCCGCGCTCGGCCGCGCCGCGAGTGTTCGCGCAAGATCAATGCGCTGCTCCACACCACGACCCGCCCCACGCCATGCGTCGGCGAAATCGCCGTCGCGCACACCGGACGCTGGAAGGCCCGCACGCTCACCCGTCGGTGACGCGTTCCACTCCTTCGCTTCACGCGCCATCAGTGCAACCATCTGCTCGTCGGCAGATTTCGCAAGCTTTCCATCGCCAAGTTCAAACGCACGGGCGACGCGCGCTGAACCGAGCGCAACAGCCGCATTTCGCAGTCGATCGGCAACATCCGCTTTCGTGAGACCATCGAGCAGCGCAACGTTTTTCCGCCAGCCATCGAGTTGCGAACCTTCCACGAGAATCGCTTGTCCGATGGCGGTATTGCCAACCTTCGGGAACGCCGCGAGCACGCGATCGGCGAGCGCGCCGCGCGCTGCTTTGTCGGCGTTTGTCGCGAGAACAAGATCCGGCCCGTACCACGCGATCGCGAGATCGGCATCGAGAAGACTCGTGAAAACCCACACGCGCGTCGGAGGAATTCCCTCATCGACAATCCACGATGCCAGCGCGTCGCGGACAAACGGCGCATCAGATCCACGGCCCGTGTAGTCGAGCATGTGAATCGCATATGCGAGGAAATCGACGAGTGGGCCGGGCTTATCCAACGCGCCCGGCGAGCGCAACGCTGCATCGATCGCTTCTTTCGCAGCCTTCGCACGAAGGACAGGCGATTGCGCCGCGACTTCAACGGCCTGCGCCCAACGCGACGCATCCTCAAGATCTGTGATCGTTCCGAGCGCCATACCTTCGGCCAGTTCGCGGGCGCCTTTTCCGAGTTCGCCCGTGGCGCTTGCACCGAACGCATCGGTGACGTCGCCACGCGGAATCGCAATCGCGCGCACGCGCATTTCTTCGCGGGCTGCCGCAGCAACCTCAGGTGGCTGCGCTGCGTCAAGCGCGATCGCGCCGAGTACGCCCGCGCCGAAAGACGTGCGCCAAATGCGCTGCCACGGCGCAAGTCCAGCGCGATTGGCATCAGCGATCGAACCGGGAACGAGTTGCATCAAACGCCGCAACGAGTCGGTACCGCGCGTTTCACGCGCACATTGAGCCGCAGCGCGAACGACATCGGCGCGATAGCCGGTGGCCGATGGCCACGCGTCCGCAGCGAGCGAAAGCGCCGAGGCAATCCGCGTTGCAGGCGCCTCATTCAGCTTGCCCTTTGCAACACGAATCTGACGCGACGCGTCTTCGAGGTCACCGATCCACTGCGCGCCACTACTCGCCGCCTCGATCACCGACTTCGGTGCTTTCGACGGAACAAAGCCAGGTGCACGCGGATACTTCGCCGGCGCTGCGAGCGCCGCGACTGGCGCGATCGATTCGCCATTGGCGCCGGTCGTGACATCGAGTCCGCTCGTGTCAACCGACGGTGAACTCGAACGATTGCTCGCACTCGCGGTCGTTGCGTTGTTTGTGGCACTCGTGCCCGCAGAATCAGGGGCTTTCTCCGGCGTGAAGAAGAGCCACGCGAGCACGCCGATCCACGAGAGTGCCATGCCACCGAAGATGACGGCAAGACGAATCTGCGAGGCTTGCGAGCCGCTCGTGACTTCGTCGCGAATGACATCATTGAGACGCGAGAGGACGCGTTCAACTGCACCTTCGGCCGCATCGGTACGTGATGTCTGCGCAGGCGTTTGCATCCATGCAGAACGCGCTTGCGATCCAACTTCACCCATCGCACCGCGCAAGCCCTCGCCTTCGGAAAGGAACGTGGTGAGCCCTTGCACAACGCGATCAAGATCTTCGACCGAAACGCCGTATTCACCGGCAACGGTCGCGAGGCGCTTCGCACTCTTTGCGTTCCAACCGCCCGAAACAACGAGCAGCGCGAGTGCGAGCCGATCGAAATCGGTGAGATCGTCGGCGCTGAGTCCAACGCCTGGGCGCTTCGCAGCATCCGGTGCGAGAACGCCGGGCTTTTGCACTGGCTTCGGCGCGGACGGCGTACCTCCAGCATTCGATGCACCGATACCCGCGGACTGCAATTTCTTCGCCGCACGCCGCGCTGCTGCGGGATGCAACGGCCCCTTCGCAACCAGTGCGATTTCGGCTTGCAATCGATCCGCTGCCGACTCCAACTGTTGCGCAAGTCGCTTTGCTTCCGCACTTCCCGAGAGCGGATGGCGCGCGATTTCATCGAGGCGCTTCTCAAGCGCGGCTTCGATCTGACCGCTCTTCAAGTCACCCGCGGGAAGTGCAAGAAGCACGCGATCATCAGAGCTAGCGTCGACACCGAGAAACCGCTTCGTTGTGGAAGGCACTTCTCTCGATCGATCTTGAGGAGCACTCATGGCGTCACTCCTTTGGCAGTGCCTGCGCTGCCTGCGCCGCTCGCACCGTCATCCGCATCACTTTGTGGGGCATCGGTTGCGTCTGGTGCCGTCGTGCGTGAACCACCGCTTGATTTCGGCACCGTCGCATCGATTTCCGCAATGCGCGTGCGCCACGGCTCGGGGCCAAGGTCGGGATAGAGCGTGCGGTATTGATCGATCACCGTGCGTGCGCGCACTGGATCGAGTTTCGCGAGCACACGCATTTGATCGACCTTCGCTTCGAACCACGGATTCGTGCGCGCAGGAAGTCCACCAACGAGCGCGCGCAGATGATTCGCCGCGTCTTCGTAGTTTCCAGCGGCTTCCGCGAGCCCCGCTGCTGCGCGCAAAATCGTGGCATCACGCGGCGTTTTCGCAAGCAACGCCTCCGCGATCGGAAGGCCTGCCTTGGCGCTGTCCGCATCGGCTGAGCTCTTCACGAGTTCAACGCGCGCGTCGAGTGCCACACGCGCGAGTTGCGCGTAGGCCTGCGAGTCCTTCGTAGTGTCGGCGAGCGCAACCGCAGGGCCACCCGCACGCAACAGAATCGCGTCGCCCGCGCGCACGATCGTCGCGACATAACCCGCGCGCGCCGGCGAATCACTTGGCGTACTGCGACGCTTTCCTTCCGCGCCGCGGATCGCCAAACGCAACGCCGCATCAGCCCAGAGTTCCGTCGCTTCAGGCTTCTCGAACGGCGCGAGCGCGGCTTCGACATCGGCCCAACGCTCGCTCAAGATCGCGAGTTGAAGTTTGCGGTACGCGATCTCCTCGTCGGCTGCGCGCAAATCAAACTCACCCGCGGCACCAGCTGCTTCAAGCGCCGCGATGAGCGACATCGCCGTCTTGAGATCGCGAACTTCATTCGCGAGCACCACTTCAAGCGCCTGTCGCGCAATTGCAGGGCTTGACGCAGGAAGTTGCGTTTTTGGATCTGCGGGAAGTTCACCGAGGATCTGGAGATATCGCTTGCCCGTCTCTTCGCGCGGCTCTTTGCCTGCGCGGAACGCGCGATAGAGCGCAGAGAGCGCTTGTCGTCGCGAAGGCAGCCACTCTTTGGTATCCGGCCGAACTTGAAGCAAGCGTTCGATGTCGCCTGATGCCGGATCAGCAACAAGCGCAATCTTACGGACCAGAAGGCTCGGTACTGCATCGCTTGCCGGAAAACGCGAGAGATACGCGTCGATCCGCGAGATCAACTCTTTCTCCGCCGCGTCGCGCGATGCGACGTCGGTCGTTTGTCGATGCTGATCGTCGATGCACGCGATCGCTGCGCGCGCGGCATCTTCAGCGCGTTCGCCAAGGCTTGCCCCAGCAACTTCGTCGAAAGCCTTTGCGCCATCTGCAAAGCGGCCCGCACCGCGCAAACTCCACGCGCGCATTAAGCGGCAACTCTGCGCAGCGTCCTCGTACTGCTTGATATCTGCAGCTTCGAGTGCCGCACCAAGCGCATCCGCAGCTTCTTGCGAAGGACCGCGAACTTCCGCACTCTTCAGTTTGTCTTCATCTTCACCAGCCTTGGCAATCGCGGACTGCGCGTCGTCGTAGAGCCGAACCGCGCGCACATAGCGCGGCACAAATCCCGCAGCGTCCGCACCCAAGATTCCTTCGCCATAGCGACCAACGAGATCGCGAATCGCGCCCAAATCTCGGCGTGCCGCGAGCGTTGCGACCGCTTCGTTGAGGAGCACCGCAGCGTCCTTCGCGCCGCCCGACGAATTCGCGGCGTCGCCATCTTCAACTGCACGCGACACCGCCACGCGCGCCCAATTCGCTGCATCTTCACGAGGAGCGACACGCGTAAAAAGTTGACGCGCATCGCCGAAGGAACGCGCTTCGAGTGCCGCGATCAACTTCCAACCTGGCAACGCATCGCCGACAGACGGATGCGTTTCATCGCTCTCGAGAAGCTTGAGATACTTGAAACTCTCGGCGAAGCCTTGCACGCGCGCCGTTGCCAGCGCGTAGCCAAGAATCGCACTGGCGAACGCTTCGTCGGAACGAAGATCATCGCTGATGTCATCAGGATTGAGCTTGCCATCAGAAGCCCCGAGCAAATCGCCGAAAATCGTGCGCGCTCGGGTCGTGTCCTCTTGGCTCTTGGCGAGGAACCCGCGGTAGAGCAAACTCCACGCGGCGAGATAGCGTGCCTGACCCGCCATCGATCGCTCCTCATCCATCGCGTCGACGGCGAGGTCGCGCGCGAGGCCGCTTGCACGCTCAGCGCGCTTGTCGATGTCCGCAGCACGCTTCTCCGCGCGCTTCGCAACCTCAAGAAGCGCTGCCGCCTGCGCGGAAAGCGTTGCACTTGCGGCTGTCGCATCGCCCGGAATACCCGCGCGAATACCCTCCGCGAGTCGCGCTGCGTCGCGATAGCGCGTGCGCGCCGCTGAGACACGCAACGCGTCACCCTTCGCGGTTGCGAGATCTTCTACGAGCGCGTCGGCGCGTGCGAGTAGCCGCTCTTGCGTGGCCTGATCCTCGGTGGTGTCGAGTACCCGCGCGAAGATCTCCGCCAAGCGATCAAGGAGTTGCGCGCGATCTTCAGGGCTCGCCTTTGACGCCAACTCTTCAACACGCAGTGCAGCGAGCGAATCGAGACCGCGTGCTTCGAGGAAATCGAGCACGTCATCTGCGCGTGCTGCGCCGCCGATACAGCCCATACAAAGGGAAAGCGCGACGAAACCCGGAAGGATCGGCGCGAAAACGCGCTTGTGCCAGCATTCCGCGAACAACGACGTTGCCGTCATCAACTTCGCGCGCCGCGCTCTAGGAAGAGTGTCGATCGATTCACTTTCCGGGCACATAGGTCACCGCCTCGAATCCTGTATCACGCGCGACTTGGATCGCCGCAGCCGCTGCACCGACATCGACACCTGGATAGACGCGCACGAAGAGCCCACGATCGAGCGGAAGTTCCTTCAACGCTGCCGCAAGCAGTTCGCGCGTCGGATGATCGGCCGAGCCAAGTCGATAGACGATCTGTCCATCGACGCGCAGTACTTCGACGACTTGTGGTTCGAGGTCGTCCTTCGCGTCGGTTCCCTGCTGAACCCGCAGATTTGGCGAGAGTTTCGACTCGTTCGAGCCCGCGCCCGTCGTGAAGATGAAGAACGAAAGCAGAAGGAACGTCGCATCGATCATCGACGCGAGATTGAGTTCTGGCTTGCGGTCGCCGCCTTGGCGTTTGAATCGCATGTCAGCCGTTCCTTTCGGTCGCGAGGCGAATCGCGGTGAGGCCGCGGCCACTCAAGCGATTGAAGACAGCATTGAGTTGCGCGGCATCTGCCGAGCGATCGGCGCGAATCAGCGGCTTCAACCGGTCAACGCCGCCCGCGCGTTCAATTGCTTCATCCACAAATCCATCAAGCGCTTCGAGCGAAACCACCGAACCGTTGACCTCGACACTGCCATCGGCGAGCACGTTGATGGTGAGTCCTGCTTGCTCGACTTCCTTCGATTCTTCGCCCTTCTCCTTCGGAAGATCGAGATCAGATCTCGTCACTTGCGCCATCTGCGCCGTGACGAGAAAGAAGATCAGCAACTGGAACACGATGTCGATCATCGGTGTCATGTCGATGACGACGGCTCGGTTGCTGGAGTTGGACTTTTGGAATCGCACGGTGAAGGCTTCGTTTCAGCAGGAAATGGCAGGCTTTCGATTGGTCTGTGTCGTCGTCACTTCCCGCCCTTGCGCGCACCCTTCTCAACGAGCGTCACGATTTCTTCGGCGTTCCCTGCGCATTCACCTGCGAGCGCGTCGACGCGATTGCGGAGGTAGCCGTAAATCGAAACGCAGGGAATCGCGACGACGAGCCCTTGGAAGGTCGTGATGAGCGCGATCGCGATGTTTGAGGCGAGTTCTTCGTAGTAGCTCGCGTTGTTTGCGGCACCGGTTGCGACGGTGTCGAACGCTCCGATCATGCCTTGCACGGTGCCGAGGAGGCCGAGAAGTGGCGCGACCGAGCCGATCGTCGCGATCACGTCCATCGTGCGATAGAGCTTCGCGGTCTCTTCAGCGCCCGCCTCTTCCATCGCAGCCTTGATTTCGAATGCACCAAAGGGCGAACGGAGGAAGCGCTTCAAACCAGCGGCAATCACGCGCAGGTAGTAGCAGTCATTCGCAGGAAGTGCCGCATACTCAAGTGCGCCTTCAAGATCACCACGCTCCACCATTTCGCGCACCGCTTGCACCTTCTCTGTCGGGAGAAGCGCCGTCCGGCGAATCTGCACGAAGTGGATGATGACGAAGGCCGTCGCGACCACCGAGAGAATCACGATGATGTAACCAATGATGCCGCCGCCGGTGATGAACTTGAGGAGCGATCCTCCGTCCTTCGACTCCGCTTCAGCGGCTTGCATGAGGATGTTGGGAATGAGGTTCTGCATGTCGTGGCTCACTTCGAATCGTGATTCTGTTGTGGCGCGGCTCGGTGACGGAAGCGCGCGGAGTGTTTGGTTGAAATGGCTTCAATTTCGGCGCGTGGAGACGATTTACGGATTCCCTCGCGTTTGATCTGACGTTGCGTTCATGCGCAGCCGCGCATCACGCACTTTCTCCTCGAGAATCGTCGCAACCTGCGCAGCCGACACGTTGTCGCCCGACTCCTTCAAGAGCGCGACTGCTTCCTCAAGTGCATACGCATCGACGAGGCCTGTCTTGTCGAGTCCCGAAGCAGGAACCGCGAGAAATGCGAGCGCTGCTTCCTCCAAGGCGCGATTGCGTGCATCGCCCGTGGTCGCGCGGGCCATGCGCGCAGCATGCGTGCCCGCCGCTGCGAACTTCCAGGCGGAGAGGTACGCCGGAGCTTCGGGCAGAATGCGCTCAAACTCGGCGACAGCTTTCGCAGCCGCGCGGGCATCAGGCGCCGAGACAATCGCTTCGATCAGACCAAGCGCACGCACCGCTGGCGCTGCATCGCGGCTCAATTCTGCAACAGGCGTGGGCTTCGCGTCGCGTTCCGACGCGGCGAGGATGCGCGAGAGTCGCGTCGTCGCTTCATTCGCAACACCCGCCTGTGCTGCCGACATCGATGTTGCTGCATCGCGGAGTGCGCCGGCCAAGTCGGTTCGAATGGACGCGGGCAGAAACGGCGAGAGTTCAGGAAGTAAACCGGTCGTATCGTCGAGTACGCCAGGAAGATCGGAGTACCGCGACGGTTCGCCATTCGAACCGATGCGCAAACAAACGAACCACGGCTCGACCGCGGCGCGCAATTCGTTCTTTGCAAGAGCGCAGCGCAGAAGCCCCTCGGCGATCACCGCAGTCGTCGGGCCATCTTGCAAACGAAAGCGATCCCAGTGCTTGACGAAGAGCGGTTCCGCCAACGCCTCATCGCCGCGCTCGACACGAATGCGGCCTCGCCAGAGATCTTGACCGATCGCGAGTTCACTCTCGAGGCCGGAGATCGTTGCGCCTTCAACCTCGCGCACCATGTCCCATGGAATGGTGACCGCAGCCTTCGACGTCCCCTGCTGAACCTCGAGTCCACGGAGCGCCGCGATGGCGTTCAAACCCTTCACTGGCTCGACACCGCCGCGAAGAATGACGGTGATATCTGCCAGTGCGTGTGTCGGCGCGAAGAAACTCGCGGCCACTGCGACGATGCCGATGTGAAGCGCGCGCGTCATGGTCGCACCCCCGCTCCGGCTGGAACGAAGCGGAAAACACCGCGATTTTCCTTCGCGATTTGCATGAGCGGATCTTTGCCTGCTTCGCTTGAGAACCCGACCGTGTTGACGATCACATCACGCTTGAGTTTGTCGACGAAGTCCTTCACGTGATACGGCGTATCAGCGGGAATCTCCCCATCGGTCAAGAAGAACACGACGTCAGGGGGCGATGGCAGATTGAACACACGCTCGAAAGCTTGCAGTGGGTACGTGCCACCTTGCGGTAGTTGCTCTTGCAGCCACTGGCGCGTGCGCGCGATGTTGGAACGCGTCGAACGAAGCCAATTTCCGGTGTCCCACTGCGGCAAGATCGCGCCGTTTGAGTAGAGCACAACGTAATACTGCGTAGAGTCTGGGAGTGCTGAGATCGACCGGGCGAGTTCGGAGAGCGCCGTTTGAATGCGGTTGTCTTGCTCCATCGAACCCGACACGTCGACGATGTACGCGAAGCGCGAACCGCGACCGCCGATCCCGAAGAAACTCGTACCGCCGCCGCCTTTACCGCTGCCGATACCGATGCCACTTCCCGCGCCGCCCGGGCCGACGATCGCACCAACACCCGGAGCTTCAATCGCGCCGAAACTATTCTCGTTTGGATTGTCGCTTGCGAGATCGTTCGAGAGATTCGGAAGCGGATCGATCTCGGTCGAGACGGGCCCCATCACAAGCGGCGACGGATCGGGTAACTCCACGTCTTCCGTCACTTCAACAGTGGGCGGCAATTCCTGAAGCTTCAACTCCACCGTCGGAACATCGGGATCGACGCGCTCCGGCAGTTTGATCCACCAGAGGCGGAGCAAGATCAAGACGTGTACCACGATCGAGAGCGCAAATCCGAGGAGCAACAGGTGCAACCAACGTTCGCGCACCATGCGACGACGCTCGTTGCGAAGGATTTGCTCCTCGCTCAACGCAGGCCCTTCAGGCGCCCCGTTACGCACCCCACCAACCGCTCCAATCGGCGGTGGCGGAACGGAACCGGGGTTGGAAGGCACATTCGTCACAAGGGGGAATACGCGCCAGAAAGGCGGCGATTGTAAAGAAAACGATGGTCTGGCAAGGATCGCTGCGACCGCTTGTCGGACAACCCGCCGACCTCTCCAACATCAACGCGTCACGAGCGTGCCGATGCGTTCGCCGGCGACGACGCGACGAATGTTGCCCGGCGCTTTGTAGTCAAAGACGCACACGGGGAGTGCGTGCTCCATGCACATCGTGAGCGCCGTGAGATCCATGACGCCGAGCTGCTTTTCGATCGCTTCCGCAAAGGTGAGATGGTCGTACCGAGTCGCGGTCGGATCCTTCTTCGGGTCGGCGGTGTAAATCCCGTCGACCTTGGTCGCCTTCAAGAGGACGCTCGCGTTGAGCTCGATCGCGCGCAGGCTTGCGCACGTGTCGGTCGTGAAGAACGGGTTGCCCGTGCCTGCGACGAGAATGATGACGCGGCCCTTTTCAAGGTGTCGCACAGCGCGGCCACGAATGAACGGCTCCGCCACGGCGGGAACGTTGATCGCGCTCATCACGCGCGCGGGTCGGCCGATACCTTCAAGCGCTTCTTTCAGCGCGAGTCCGTTGATGACCGTGCCGAGCATGCCCATGTAGTCGGCGGTCGACTGATGGACGACGCCGTCTTTCGCCATGCGCGCGCCACGAATGATGTTGCCGCCACCAACGACAACTGCGATTTGCCCGCCGAGTTCACAGGCCGACGAGATTTCGCCCGCGATGACACGGAGTTCCGCAGTATCGATCCCGAGTTGACCAACGGGAGAGAGGCTTTCGCCGCTGATTTTCAAGACGAGACGCTGTGGGACTTTCGACGAAGGCATCATCGCATTGCATCCGTTTCATCGCGCGCGGTCAAGGCGCTTGACCCGTGAGTTTTCGCGATGAATCAGAACTCGCCGCCCTGCTACACTCGCCGCGCTATGGACCTCGACACCATTCTCCTCGAGACCGAAGAGCGCATGCAGCGCTCAACCGACTACCTCGCCCGCGAACTCCGCGGTATCCGAACGGGGCGCGCGAACACCGCGCTTCTTGAGTACATCAAGGTCGATTACTACGGTTCACACACAGACCTGCGTGAACTCGCGGCGATTTCCGTCTCGGAAGCGACCCAGTTGGTGGTGAAGCCCTTCGATCCAGGGGCCAAGCATGACATCATTCGCGCGATCGAAACTTCCGGGCTTGGGCTGAATCCAATGTCGGAAGGCAACATGATTCGCATCAATGTGCCAGCGCCGTCGTCCGATCGCCGCAAGCAATTGATGACGCAGGTCAAGAAACTCGCGGAAGATTCGAAGGTTGCGGTTCGCAACGAGCGTCGCGATGGCAACAAGTCGATCGACGCGCTCGTCTCGGATAAGAAGAACCCAGTGCCCGAAGACTCCGCGAAGAGCGCGAAAGAAGACATCGACGAGTTGACCAAGAAGTACTGCGATCAACTTGACGCCCTCGCGACGAAGAAGTGCGCGGAGATTGAAGAGATCTGACGGTGTTTTGAGCGCTCGCGACTGGCGGCGGGGCGAACCTGCGGTTCGCGACCGCGAATCACGAACAACAACCCGGTGCCCTGAGGATTCACTCCGAAGGGCACAACCAGAGGGAGCCGCCGCAGCGGCGACCGCAACATGCTTGAGCGCTCGCGACTGGCGGCGGGGCGAACCTGCGGTTCGCGACCGCCGCTTTCGCTCGCTCTGGCGCGGATGGCAACCGATGTTTTCGAAGGCGGAGCGCAGCGAAGCCTGAGAAACGAACGTCGGAGTCGTTTGGCGTTTCGTGTGGCACTACCCCCCTGCGAAGCAGGAGGTAGTGGATGAGCGTCTCCCACACCCCCCAACGACTCAAACTCCATCCACGAGGGCCATCGCGCAGTCCATGCCACGCCATCACCAGAGGTGATGCCACACGCAACGTCTCGGGACGCACGGCATCATCCTCTCGCGCTGCGCTTCGCTCCGCGCTCGCAATCTACCGCTATTCTTCGTCAAACAAACGCGTTTGCTCAGGCAAATCGCGCGGTGACTCCTGCACGTCTTTCACTTCCGCCGCGAGATCCTCGATCGTGCGGAAGTCCTCGTGCTCGCTCGCAAATCGGATGTACGCGATGTCGTCAATCGCGCGCAACTTCGCAGCAACACGCCGTCCAACCTCAACCGATGCAACTTCACGCTCAAACTCGCGATTGAGGCTGTCTTCGATCTCGCGGACGATTTGAGCCTTTTTCTCCGAGGAAATCGGGCGTTTTCCGCAGGCCGCGAGAATGCCGCGCATCACGTTGTCAGGATTAAACGGCACGCGCGTTCCGTCGCGCTTCACGACCGTGAGTTTGTCGGCGCGTTCGAAGCGTTCGTACGTCGTAAATCGACGCTTGCACTGATTGCACTCGCGCCGGCGACGCACCGCCGTTCCACCATCCGCTTCGCGTGAATCAATCACACTGTCATCGTCGGCCTTACAGAATGGGCAGATCACGGCGTTTGCTCCTTCGATGATGCCGGCTCGGCGGGCGCACTTGCCGTCGGCTGCTCGTGCACCGACGGTTCTTTTGGACCATACGGCCCCATGACGATTTTGTCGCGCCCACGCAGTGCCAATCGCGCGCCAATCGGTCGCGCCGTACCGGGCAGCGCATCGAGCGGCGCGATCAACCGCGCGAGATCTCCGGCGCCACTGCGCGCCGTGGCCTGTGCTGCATTGCTTGCCGCCGCATCGACATTCTCCGCGCCTTCCGGCATCGCTTCCTTCACAACCTGTTCCACGACTTCTTTCACGCACTTTTCGAACGTGTTGTCAACCACAATCGTCTTGAGCGCGCCGCGCAGTTCGATCGCGATTCCCTCGTCGTTGAAGCGATTTTCGACCACCGCATTGTCTACGCACGCACTTCCGTTGGCGAGTGTCCACGGCAACTTTGCAAGGCCAGGATCGTCGTCATCCCAGAACGCGACCCCGACGCGGCTACCGCGAAATCCGTTGCGCTCGACGCGCACACGCTGCGCGTGCTCTGCAGCGATATCGCCCGCAACGTTCTTCTCAAAGTCATTTCCGAGGATGCGCGAGTCACGCGCGTATCCAAACCACACGCCGTTGATTCCGTTTTCAACGAAGCGGTTCGCGACCACCGTGTTGTCGAAACTAAACGTCATCTCGAGGCCGTGCGCGGCGGCGTACGAGAGATCGTTCAGCGCGAAGAGGTTGCCGTTGCAACCACGACCGCGATACCACGCATCGAGATTTGCCTTGCCTTCTGCGTCGAAATCGATCTTCGACGAAGGCGAAGGCTTCTCGCCGAGCGCCTCGCGACCCGTGAAACCAAAGACGCCGTCGCCACCGTGCGTGGCACTGTTGAGCGCCACGACATTCCGCGAGCACTGCTCAAACATCAAAATTCCGGCGGAATCCTGGCCTCGGTTGTAGATGCCGTGCGAGTAGCCGCGAATGCAGAAGTCGAATGCGTTGCGGCAGATCACGTTGTCCGACGAACGCCACATCGCGAGTCCCCAACCCGAGAGAAACGAGCAGTCGTTGTCGTAGAACTTCGAGTGGTGCACCGAAGAAAGCACGATGCCGTTCTGTGTGCGTCGCGCGCGCACCTCGCGCACCGTCACTTCGCGCGCGTATGAAATCGCAAGGCCCGCGCCGTGTTGCGCGAGTTGTTCGCCGCGATCATTCTCGTGCGGATACAACCAATCCGAGGCGTCTTCCTTCTCGGGTGACGACTTGAGAAGTTGCGCGTAATTGTCCGAAACGTCCAGCCGTTCGAAGGTGGCACCGTCGCATCGATCGCCATCGATTCCGATCTTGAACCCGCGCACGCCACCATTTCGGAGCGTGACGGACTTCGCGGCGACGACGATGCCCGTTCCGGTGAAAAGCTCCGGTCGCGCGGGATTCGGCCCCGCGTCGAGACTCGATTGGAGTGTGCCACCACCAAGATCAACCGTGATCCCGTCGGCGACGACACGCACGACGCCGTTACCGTCGGTGTCCGCGATTGGCTTCGAAAAAACGAGGACGCAAGACTCCCTGATTTCGATGTTGTCGCGGTCGACTTCCACGCGCAGTACGGGCGTTGCCGTGACACCCTGGGCCGGCGGCGCAACGCCCGCCAACTGCGAGTCGGGCGGCACCCCCAAAGACAGCAGAATGACGGTAGCGAACAGCATCCGCGCAGCGTACCGCCCGCACGTCTCGCGAGTTACACTCGCCGCCCCATGGTTCGTATCACCCTTCCCGACGGTTCTGTGAAAGAGTTCGCCAACGCCCCCACGGTGGGCGAGGTCGCCGCCTCGATCGGCGCAGGTCTTGCGAAGAGCGCGCTCGGTGGCCGCGTCGGCACGACGGGCGCAAACCTCGCGAAAGACGGCGAACTCGTGGACCTTGCGCACCCGATCGAAAGCGACTCGTCGCTTGCGATCGTGACCGCGAAGAACCGCGACGGCACGGTGAGCCCGGACGCGCTTTACCTTCTCCGCCACTCGTGCGCGCACGTGATGGCTGAAGCGATTCAGCGGCTCTATCCAGGCGTGCAACTTGTGTACGGCCCGCCGCTCGAAACGAACTTCTACTACGACATGCTCTTCCCCGATGGGAAGGTGATGTCGGCCGACGATTTCGAGAAGGTCGAAGCCGAAATGGCCAAGATCGTCGCGGAAAACCGCCCATTCACGCGCTATGAACTGCCGATCGCTGACGGCATCGCGAAGCTTGAGAAGGAAGGCTCGAAGTTCAAACTCGACAACGCGCAGCGCGCGGTCGAAGCGGGTTCGAAGTCACTTTCGTGGTACGCAACCGGCGAACCCGGCAAGAACTGGGAAGACCTCTGCCGCGGCCCGCACGTGCCGGCGACGGGCAAGATCGGCGCGTTCAAAGTGCTGTCGCTCGCATCGAGCTACTGGAAGGGCGACGAGAAACTCGATCGACTCACGCGCGTGTACGGCACCGCGTTTGCGACGAAGGAAGAACTCGAGCAATACGCGCGCCTTCAAGAAGAAGCGCGACGCCGCGATCACCGCACCCTCGGCAAGCAACTGCGACTCTTCCACATCGATGAGATGGTCGGCCAAGGACTCATCCTTTGGACGCCGAAGGGCTCGATTGTTCGCAACGAACTCCAGAACTTCATCGGCACCGAACTCCGCAAGCAGGGTTACCACCAGGTCTACACGCCACACATCGGCAAACTCGATCTCTACAAGACGAGCGGACACTTCCCCTACTACAAGGAGTCGCAGTTCCCCGCGATCGTTGAGGGCGATGACCTCACGAAACTCTGCGATTCGGGCTGTTCCTGCGGCGAACTCGTTGCGCGGATCGATGGCGTGAGCGCGCAGTTCGCGCGCGAACTCAACGAACGCACCGGCCGCGAAGTGATCGCGCAGGATCGCGTGATGGACGCGGACAAACTCATCAACGGCTTCCTCCTGAAGCCGATGAATTGCCCGCACCACGCGAAGATTTTCGCAAGCGAACCGCACAGCTACCGCGATCTTCCGGTGCGCCTCGCGGAATTCGGCACGGTCTATCGTTGGGAGCAATCGGGCGAACTCAACGGCATGACGCGCGTCCGCGGTTTCACGCAAGATGACGCGCACCTCTTCGTGCGCGAAGATCAAGTTGCGGAAGAAGTGCTTGGCTGCCTTTCGCTCGTCAAGATCATTTTCGCGACGCTCGGCATGCACGAATACCGCGTGCGCGTTGGCTTGCGTGATCCGGACGGCACGAAGTACGTCGGTGACCCGGCAAACTGGGACAAGGCTGAGCAAGCGTGCCGCGATGCGGCGAAGACGCTCGGTGTGCCGTTCAGCGAGGAACCAGGCGAAGCCGCGTTCTACGGGCCAAAGATCGACTTCGTTGTGAAGGACGTCATCGGCCGCTCGTGGCAACTTGGCACGGTGCAGGTCGACTACAACCTGCCCGTCCGCTTCGATCTCTCGTACACGGGGCAGGACAACAAGCCGCACCGTCCGGTGATGATCCACCGCGCACCGTTTGGCTCGATGGAGCGCTTCTGCGGCGTCCTGATCGAGCACTTCGCGGGCGCGTTCCCCTGCTGGCTAAGCCCAGAGCAGGTGCGCGTGCTGCCGATTTCGGAGAAGAGCGCACCGTACGCGGACGAACTCGTAGCGGCGCTGAAGGCGCGCGGCGTTCGTGCGAGCGTCGACCACGGCAACGACCGCGTACAGGCGAAGATCAAGGTCGCAGCCGAAGAGAAGATTCCGTACATGGCGGTTGTCGGGCCGCGCGACGCCGAGAATCGCGTCGTCAGCGTCCGTGCGCGTGGAGTCGAGGCCAACCTCGGCGAAATGCCGTTCGATGCGTTTGTCGCGGGAATCGCCGCGGAAATCGACGCGCGACTCTTGTCGGGGGCGCCGGGCACAGTGCAGGCGGCGTTGACGAAGTGAGGCGATCGGTTCAATCAATGAGATCTGCAGGCTGGGCGCTTGCGCGTTCAGCTTGAGAGACGCAGATGGAAACCGATGTAGACGGGGTTCCGTTTCAGGGAGCCAACTCGTCAGGAAGCGCCGATCGCGGAACCGCCATGGAGTTGGCCGAGAAGGTTGAGGACTTTGAGATGCATCATTTGTCGAAACGGGAGCGACGGATAGGATGCTCGAATGTCTAGCTCGACGCTCGACCCCCGACTCCACGCGTTGCCTTCCGCGATCCGTGAAGGCATTGCGAAGCTTCCCGGCATCGCGCAGAGACATGGCGTGCGCACGGTGGCGATTGTGGGTTCCGCTGCGGTCGGGAACTTCTCGAGTGATCGAAGCGATCTCGATCTGCTCGTCGATTTTGGCGAGTATCAGCCGGGACTCGCGCGCCGAGCGCTCGCGTTTCATCGAGAGGTTGAGCAACTCTTCCAATGCCGCGTCGATGTGCTGAGCGTGCACGGGCTGCGAAGCCCTCATTGGCGTGCCCTCCACGACGCCCAGAAGGTTCCCGTGTATGCCGCAGCATGAGCCTCTCGCTCTCCTGCTCGATGCACAGGTGCAGATCGATGATCTGCTCTCGAAGACGGCCACAATCGATCTCGATCGGCTGATGTCGAGCACTGACCTTCAGGCGATTTTCGAACGTAGGTTTGAGATCCTTGGCGAGTCGCTACGAAGGCTTCAGCGAGTACATCCTGCAGTGTTCGTTCAGATCGAGGGTGCCGACGAGGCTATCGCGATGCGGAACTTCATCGCGCACGGCTATGACAGCGTCGACCATCGCGTCCTCTGGGATACCGCGGTTGAAGACTTGCCGAGAATGGGGCGATCGATCGCCGTTGTGATCGAAGCCCTACGCACGCAGTGACACGTCCGCGCATCGCCGTCGCGTACGCGATGTCAGGTTGAAATCGAACGCGGGGAACTCGGACCGGGCGAAGTCGAGTTGGTGGAATTCGAGTTCGGTCAACCACCGCACTTTGTGGCTTTCCGATCTGGACGAATCACTTCCCGCACGGCCCCCACTCGCTCAGCACCGCTGCAAGATCAGCGCCATCGACGACACCCGAGCCGTCGACATCCGCGCGCGGGAACTTTCCGCCATCGGTGCCCCACGTGTTGAGGATCGCCGCGAGGTCGATCGCGTTCACGGCACTATCTTCGATGACGTCTGCCGGACAACAGATCGGGAGCGACGGATCGGCTGCGCATTCGCACGCGTCGGGAATGTTGTTCCCGTTCGTATCTTCGACGAAGCCGTTGCGAATCTCGCCGTAATCGATGATGCCGTTGGAGTTGCAGTCGGCGGAGTATTCGATGACGTAGCCCATCGGAAGGTAAAAGCCTGGCGGATCGGGTAGCAAATCCGTCGACATGTCGTTCCAACGAAGAAGGCCATCTCGTCGGCAATGAGCCGCAAGCCAACGTCCTGTTCCGTCGGGCTGAGCATTCGGTTCATAACAGGACGGGGAAGAGTCCCAGGACAGATACCTCCAAGAGTCTCCGTTGATCCATGTCCATTGGGAGCCGACGCGAATACCGCCAAGCCAGAACTGTTCTGCGGGCGAACTGTCGATCGGCGCGAACACGGGACTCGTCGCGAGGAATCGATTCTCCTCCTCTGTCGTGATCACGACGAGGTACCCGCCGACTCTCTCGGCGAGCGCCTTCACCAAATACCAGTCGCGCCACTCGTAGGCCGGTGGCACGACTTCATACCAATGCCCATTCCCGCCGTCGGCGACGCGCCATTCGACGGCGTCCCCCAGCGCGCCATCGACACACGAGAGTCCAGCCACACCTGCGACACTCGCCAACAACGCCAACGCGCGATTGCTTGCCATCACCGAACTCCTCTCGCGAACGTCTTCGCGTACATCTCCGTGCATTTGTCCACGCGCCGCGACCGGGACGACCTGTGACGCGTGCACGGCGGCAAAGCCGAAGACGAGGGTGATCGGGAACAGGAATCTCCGAATTCCCCGAGTTCGTTTCGGAACTGCTGAGGAGGCCACTCCAAGCGCGGGTTCGCGGACCGAGTCGTCGCGATCGACGACCGAGATTCGTGCACGCACGTCACCTTCGCGCGATCTAGCCCGTTCTTGGCCGTCCTGCTCAATCGCGTCGAAAAAGTCCGCGAAACGCGCGCGCGCATCGGCACGGGAAAGCCAATCGCGTGTGTACGCAGACCGCATCTGCCCGTGCGCTCGCGCGCCGCTGCGCTCTTCGTCTGTCACGCGCGCAACCTCGCGAGTACCACACGAAGTTCACGCTCGACCTCGCCGGGCGCGATGCCTTCCTCCGCCAGCGTGTCTCTCAGCGCCGCGCGCATCCGTCGCCCCACGCGCCGCACCTCGACCGCAAGTTTCTCGACCGCAAGTTTCTCGGCCGCAAGTTTCTCGGCCGTGCGCGTCTCTTCCCCCGCCGCCCCCGCCCCGCCGCGGGCCGCCGCGATCCGCGCGTACGGCTCGCCACGCATGACATGCGCCTCGAAAGCCTCCCACGCGTTCGCGTCACCTGCTGCGACAAGTTCGGCTCGCACACGCTCGCATGCTTCACCAACCACCGCCCTCGCCCACGCACCTTCGAACGCTGCCTCTGCATCCGCTTCGCGACGCGCCCGTTCGCGCGCTTCGGCCGCCTCCTCCGTCGCAAATCGACGTCGGCGCTCCGCCTCACGACGCTCGCTTCGCAGGACCGTTCGCGCATCAAGCGAGAGACCGTTCATGAGGTATCGGCGCAGCGAGAGCCCGCTCGCGCGCCACGCGGTCAAGAAGCCTTCGGTCGCGACGCGGCGCGTGAAGAATCCGGAAACGAGCTCCGCCGGCTCAGCAACTGCGCGCGCCGGCAGCGCCGTCGCATACGCGATGAGTGCATCGCGATAGCGCTCCATCACGTGGAGTTGTGCCAGCTGAAGTCCACGCTCGCCGTTCGCGAGGGATTCGACGATCCACGTCGCATGCGTCGAGGGAAACTGTGAATGACTTTCGCGATGCATCGTGCACGTTCATGCGACAAACGCCGCTCCGTGCGCACGTATCACTCGCCCATCAGAATCGAATCACAGCGCGGATGCCGCCGACGACGGTTGGGTCAGAGAGCTCGTCCGTCGTGGTTGGCGCGAGCACTTGAATATCGAGCGAAACCTGCAGACTTCCCGTGACTTGCAGGCGGTAGTACGCCTCGAGAAGTCCTTGCGTCGTGAGCGTTGGATCTGTTGGCTCCGACCAACCAATCGCGAGTCCTGCGCCATCGCCAAGGCGACCAAATGCGTCGTCGATCGTCACGCCGAAACCACCTTCGTTGGTCGACGTGCCAGCGATGTCTTCCTCGGCAACCGCCCACTGAAAGAAGACGCCGCAACTCTCGGTGACGAAGTACTGCGCCATGAACGCGTAGGCGTTGCCCCACACGTCGTTGCTGCCAACTCCGCTCGGCGCGCCCGCTCCAGCAACATCCGAACCGCACCACGCGAAACTCACACGTGCCGGCAAATCCCACAATTCAAACAACACATTCGCTTCGGCACCGACCGCGTATCCAGTGTCGAGTTGCATACCAAACCCGTCGTCGGTCGCTCCGTCCGCGCTGGCGGCGAATCCGCTCAACGCCAGCCAATTCGTGACGATCGCCTGTGCCGCCACGCCGGGCGTGTAGTACTGATAGGGCAGCGGAAAAACGTCGTTTCCATCGAATTGCTGCGCGAGGTACTGCGTGGTTTCGTCGCTCGCAAAGATGTTGAGTGCGACGTAATCGTTCGGGTTGATCTTGCCAACGCTGACCGCAAGCGTGTCGTCGAGAAAACTCTGGCTGTAGTACGCGCGCGCGAGAAACGTATCGCGACTCGAAACGAGTTCGTTCAGATACACGGGCGACGCAACGGAACTCGAAATGTTGCCGTCATTCTGCGGAAACTGATTGTTCTGCCGAAACTGCACCGTGACATGCCCTTGACCTTCGCCCGCATTTCGAAAGAGAAGCGCATCGATGCGCGCGTTGAAGCGCGCACCACCTGCGGTCGATCGCGTCTCGGGCAACGTGTCGCTTGCTGCTTGCCACGCGAGCGCTTCGTAGATATCCGCACGAATTCCGTGCTCACGTCCCCACGCGAGCGCGTTGCGCATCGGCGTGGTCGCGAACGAGAATGGATCCTCGAACGCACCGATCGCCTTCGGATGCGCCATCGCGCCCGGACGTGCGTCACTCCATGAGAATGGCGCTGCCGCTTGCGAACCACCAAAGAGGGGTTCGACCTCGCTCACGGTGTCGAAGTTGATGAATCCGCGCACTTTCGAGCGCCAGAGCGCTACGTTGCCGACATCCGGCCCCATGCGAAAAACACGGTGTAACTCGTGCAACTCCGCGCTGGAATCCCCGTCGGCGCACGCGCGCTGCGAAAGACCGCCGACGACCAACAGACACGCGCTGCACATTGCAACATGACCAGCCACGCTGTTCATCGGCCGCGACGTTCGCAGCGATGAGTAGCCACATTGGGCTTCATGCGCAGTTGTTCGACGAAGAGTCACGCGGGAAAGTCTCCCGATCTTTCGTCCTGAGCGCAACCGCGTCATCCGCTATAAATCGAGCATGCGCGCTTCACGTTTCGCTCTCGCTTTCGCCCTCTCCTGCACGATCTCGTCTGCCGTGCTCGCACTGACCGGTGCCCCGCACATCGGCGCTTCGCAGGACGCAGCGACGACCGGAGCTGCCGCGTCACCGAAGGATGACACGCCAGATGCCCTTCGCCGCACGAGTTTCAATCTCGATGAAAACGGAGTCGCGCTCGGCGGCTACGACCCGGTGAGCTACTTCGACAAGAGCGGGCCGAAGGAGGGCAAGCCAGCATTTTCCTTCGTGTATCGCGGCGTGACCTATCGATTCGCGAGCGAGGAGAACAAGAAGAAGTTTGAGTTGGACCCCGTCAAGTGGGAGCCTCCCTACGGCGGTTGGTGCGCGTGGGCCGTGATTGATGGCGACAAAGTGGCAATCGATCCGCTGAACTACGAAATCATCGACGGCAAGGTCTACCTCTTCTACAAGGGTTGGCTTGGCAACGCGAAGAAGAAGTGGGACGCGAAAGTGACGGCGGAAACTGCGCCGAAAACCGTCTCCCAAGCAGACGCTGGCTGGTCGAAACTCGCGAAGACTGATCGCGATGCGTACGAGGCGGAGCAGAAGAAGAAGGCCGCGAAGTAAGGTCGCAAGTCGCGTTTACTCGCGCTCAGCTGATCGAACGAGCACGTCGGCGCGTGCGATCTCCTCGACGCGCACGAACGCCATGCCATCCACGACTTCTGCATTGCCCCGCACTACGACGGGCGCAGCGATCCAAGGTGCGATCGAGTCAAAGGAGAGCGGCGCACCATCGCGACCCACGACAATCGCACGTCGTTCGGTTCCATCCGGTGCTTCGCAGATGATCGACGGCGGAATTCCACCACGAATGCAGAGCGTCGCACAATCGCGGTGCGCTTTGCCGTCGCCTGGCTTCATCACGCCGAGCCAACACTTCGAATCGACGATTTCGCCAGCGATTTCCACCGT
>JAIXVI010000310.1 GCA_027483065.1 Planctomycetaceae bacterium | reverse complement strand
TCGGTGCGATGGGGATGACCGTCACCGTCCTTGGAATCGCTGCGATTGCTGTTGATGTGGGAAGCATCAGCGGTGCACTCGCCGCCGATCTCAATCTCATCTTCATCGCGACATTGGCGCTACTTGCCACCGCACTATTGTCGGTTGGTGCGTTGATGCGAGAGAAGCGCACGTTGTCGCCACACGACGGAGTCGATGCGCGACCACACGCAATCTCGGCGGGCGCGCTCGTCGCAATCATCGCCGTCATCGTTGGATGTATCCACGGATTGATGCTTCTCTTTGACCCGCGCGACGAGGCGAAACCAAGTTTCTTGTCCGCAGTGGTCGCGACGGTGGCGGTTGCCACAGCCGCGTGGTGTTGGTGGCGAACGATCGTGCATCGCAAAGCGCTCGTGACCACGCGCGCCGCATGGACCGCAGGCCTTTTCGCGACGGCCGTTGTTCCACTGGGCGCGATTCTGCTTGCGTCGATACTTCCGACGGGTACGGGTCGCGGCCTCGGTGCATTTGTGCTCGCGGTTTGGGTTGTGGGTGTGGGCGTTGCCGAGATTGCGGTCGGATTCGTGCGGCAAATTCCTGCACTTCGATGGGGTGGCCTGCTCGCGTTCGTGTTTCTCGTCATTCGACTCTTCCTCGTGGACCTCGCAAACGCCCCGACTTTGGTCCGTGTCGCGCTGCTTTTCGTGACGGGAATCGCACTCGTCGGCGTGGGCATCGTGTACGCGCGCGTTGGGCGGCTGACGGGTGGTGCGAGCGGCGCGAGCGGCTCGGGTACCATCGCGCCGTGAACACCTCGAGCCGCCGACCGGATTTCCCCCTCGAACTCACGCAACTTGATGCGCCGGAGTTGCGCGCTGTTCGTCTCAACGCAGGCGATCGGCTGATCGTCGGCCGTGGATCCGACTGCGCGGTCTGGATCAACAACGCATCGGTCTCTCGACAACACGCCGCGATTTCACTTCGCGCCGATGGTGCGTATGTCGAGGACCTCGGCAGTCGCCACGGCACGCGCGTGAACGGCGTGCCAGTGCGTGCAGGAAAACCTGTTCGTGTTGGCGCTGCAGACGTCCTTCACTTTGGGCCCGCTGCCGTCCGACTCGGCTACGCCGTCGAACGACTTGCGACGTCGACAATGGCCGGCGACGCAGAAGCAGTGCGCACGATCCAAGTTGGTACGAAGAGTGGCGCTGATCACGCGATGCGTGTGTTGATGGAGGTCGTTCGAAAGATTCCGCGCGACGGTGATGAGGAATCCGCGGGCGCGATGTTGTTGCAGCGACTGGTTTCGGTCACGAATCTCGAACGTGCGCTGCTTGTTCGTATGGGCGGAAACGGGACGGAAGTTGAGATCATCGCAAGCGCAGGCGCGCGTGCGGGAGCGATCAGTCGCACAGTGCTTGCAGCTGCAGAGGATGCTTCGCGCGTCGCACACCTTTCGCAGATTTCTGACATTCGCACTGCCGAAAGCATCGCGGGATCGGGAGTGCGTGAGATTGTCTGCGCGCGACTCGCGCTTGATGAGAGTGAGCGCATTTATCTCTATCTCGACTCGCGTCGCGAACGCAGTTCGGTTGATGGCGCGATGGCAGAGTTCATCGGCGCAGCCGCGCGTATTTGTGCCCTCGTGATCGAGAGTTTCCAGCGTCGGCGGCTCGAAGAACTCGAACAAGATGTGGCGCGGGCGCGCATTGTGCAGCAGCGACTTTTACCGGGAGAACATGGCGAAACGGGGCCTGTTCGATGGCGTTTGCTCTCGCAGCCGGGAGCGTTGCTCGCGGGCGACTTTGCTGGTGTGGCGCATCGTCCCGACGGATCCGTACTCGCGTGGGTTGGCGATGTGGTTGGAAAGGGTCCTGCAGCGGCGATGCTCATGGCGAGCGCGCAAGCGTGGCTCTACGCCTCCGCAGAGCGCGCGCAGGACGTTGGCGAGATCGTCGCGTCGCTCAACGAGTTCCTCTGTCATCGCAGCGAAGCAACAGAGTTTGCGACACTCTTTGTCGCGTCCATCGCTGTGGATGGCACAGTGTACGCATGCGATGCGGGTCACGGGCTCGCCTTTCTTGTACGCGCGGGAGACGTCGCGCGACTCGAGACGAAGATTGGGCTCGCCGCTGGCGTGTTGGCTGGCGAAGGATACGAATCTTCGACGTTTCAGCTCGGGAAAGGTGAGCGTCTTGTGCTCGTGACCGACGGCGTACACGAGCAACCATCGATTGCGAATGAACGTTTCGGCCTCGATCGTGTCGTCGCAACACTTGGCGCAAGCGGTTCGCATCTCAATGACGTTGACACCATCGTGACATCGTTGAACAGTTTCTCTCAGCAGCGATTCGAAGACGACGTCACGATTCTCTCCATCGAACGGAGATGATGTGAAACGTCGTACAAAGCCCGATGCTGTGCGACGTACGCGAGAGACGCGGCGGTCGCGCGCGCACTGTGATGATTCATCGGTTGCGGAAGCATTTTTCACGCTCCGAGGTTGGACTCCGCATGCGTTTCAGCGCGAAACGTGGCAGCGGGTTCGTGCAGGCGAAAGTGGCGTGATACACGTTCCGACGGGGAGCGGAAAGACCTACGCGGCGTACCTCGGTTTCCTCGAAGAAATGGTCTCGGCAGAAGAACCACCTCAAGGGCTTGGCCTGCTCTACGTGACGCCACTCCGTGCGGTGTCGCGGGACATCGAACTCGCGCTTCGTGCGCCGATCGAAGAGCTCGCACTTCCGATCACTGTTGGATCGCGAACCGGTGATACATCGAGCGCTGAGCGCGCGCGGCAACGCGACCGACTTCCGAACGTACTCGTCACCACGCCGGAGTCGCTCTCGCTCTTGATCGCGAATGATCGTGCGCATGAACTGCTCGCGCATGTTCGTGGAGTGATCGTCGATGAATGGCATGAGCTCCTCGCATCGAAACGTGGTGTTCAAATCGAACTCGCGCTCGCACGACTTCGCAGATTTGCCCCGACGGTTCGAACGTGGGGCCTCTCGGCGACGTTGCGGAACATCGACGAAGCCGCGCGTATCCTCGTCGGTCCGACGAATCCCTCGAAAATCGTGCACGCGGATCTCCCTCGCGAGATTCGCGTCACTGGTCTTCTTCCCGATGCAGTCGAGCGTTTTCCGTGGGCTGGGCACCTCGGACTCACGATGCTGAAGTCCCTCGTTGCGTGGCTTGACCCTGCGAAGCCGACGCTCGTCTTCACCAACACGCGCTCGCAGGCGGAGCGCTGGTTTTCAGCATTTTCTTGGGAAAAACCAGAGTGGCGCGATGTTCTTGCGATTCACCATGGATCGATTGAACGCGAGCAGCGTGAGGAGATCGAAGCGGGGCTCAAAGATGGACGGCTCCGCATCGTGGTTGCCACATCGAGCCTCGATCTCGGCGTCGACTTTTCGCCTGTCGAGCGCGTCGTCCAGATTGGTTCGCCGAAGGGGATCGCGCGTTTGATGCAACGTGCAGGTCGTTCGGGTCACCGCCCCGGTGCATCCTGCGAAGTCTTATGCGTTCCGACGCATGCACTTGAACTCGTTGAAATTGCCGCGGCGCGGCGCGCGATCGAGTTGCGTGAGATCGAGGAACGACACGGATGGCATGTTCCCCTCGATTGCCTCGTGCAGCATCTCGTGACCTGCGGAACGGGCGGTGGTTTCGACGCCGATCAGCTTTTCGACGAAGTCCGCACAACGGCGAGTTTCGAGGCACTGTCGCGCGACGAATTCGATTGGTGCCTCGATCTTGCGGTCCGCGGTGGTCGGACACTGACGCGCTACGAGCAGTTCCATCGTTTGAAGTTGGATGCGGATGGGCTCTATCGAGTGACCTCGAAGAAAGCCGCCTCGGTGCATCGACTCAACATCGGATCGATCTCTGCGGATGCGACCATCTCGGTCGCGCTGGTGGGCGGGCGACGTTTAGGTTCGATCGAAGAGAGTTTCGTCGCGCGATTGAACGAAGGTGATGCGTTCCTCTTCGCAGGAGACGTCGTGGAGTTTGTTCGGATCCGCGACATGACCGCCTGGGTTCGTCGCACGAAACGGGCGGACGTCACGCCGCGATGGAATGGTTCGCGTTTTCCGCTTTCGACCGCGCTTTCTGCCTCGGTGCGCCGCGCACTCGACGAGGCGCGGCGGGGGATCTACAGCGGCCCCGAAATGCGACTGGCTCAATCGATTCTCGAGGAGCAGATGCGGCTCTCCGCGCTTCCGGCGCCCGACGAAATTCTTGTGGAGTTTGGGAATGCCGACGGGGGACACCAGATTTTCCTGTTTCCCTTCGAGGGACGGCTTGTGCATGAAGGGCTGGCAGTGCTGCTCGCGCTTCGCTTCGGCCGGCTCTGTCCGGGGACTTTGGCGGTGAACTTGAACGATTACGGTCTCGCGCTTCACTCTGATGACCCGTTTCCATTTCGGGAGCATCTCGCGCCGTCGCTGTTCACCACCGACGGACTCGCGGCGGATCTCCTCGAAGCCGTCAATCTCGGCGAGCTTTCGCGCCGACAATTCCGCGATATCGCGCGCGTTGCGGGGCTTGTCTTCCAGCGCTATCCGGGCGCCGAGCGATCCGGGCGACAAGTACAGGCGGGCGCGGGCCTCATTTACGACGTGCTGCGTGAGTTTGACGCGGAGAACTTGCTGCTTCGCCAGAGTGAGCGCGAAGTCCTCGATCGGCAGTTCGAGGAGGGGCGGCTCTCGCGCGCCTTGGCACGACTCGCGTCCGGCCCGCTGCTTTTGCGCGAGACCGCGCGCCCAACGCCGCTCGCCCTTCCCTTGATTGTCGACCGTCTTGGAACCACGCTTTCAACCGAGGGTGTGCTCGCACGGCTTCGGGCGATTCTCGGCGGGAGTCCCGCTCAATCGCAGGGCAACGGTGGAGTGTTGCGTCGTGCTCGCGGAGAGACTCACCCGTCTCATGCGGTGGAGACTGGGCAATGCGCCGACCCCGGCCCGACTTCGCTGGGTGCAGAGTCCGTTACCCTTGAGGCGAGCCCTGACGCAAGTATTCAGGCGCGGAGTAGTCGACGAACGCCCAAGCAAGACAAAATCTCGCGTGGAAAGAGGCTGTGATGAGCGACGAAACCCGAAAACACGACCAACAGCAGGACTCGAACCAGACTCCGCCCGCACAAGCGAGCGGGGAGTCGAAGCACATCCCTCGACCTGACGAGACAGCGGCATGGAATGTGCAGACGGGACAGCCTTCGTCGTTCGTCGGTCCGTCCACCTCAACGCCGCCAACATCCAAGCCGTCAACCTCCAAGCCGTCAACGTCGAAACCGCAGTCCGCGTCTGATGCCGCGAATTCGACCCAGGCACCCAAGTCGTCCGCGTCTACGGGCGGTTCGCGCGTCGCGTCGTCTCTCGGCGCATCTCAACACGCTGCCGTGACGGCGGAACACGGTGAGCCACGCGCAATCGATGATGCGCCTATCGCAGAAGGCCTGCGGTTCATCCGCGAACTCGGTCGTGGCGGTCTCGGATCTGTGTGGCTCGCAGTGCAGGAAACGTCGGAGTTCCGACGGAATGTTGCCGTCAAACTCGTACGCCGCGGCATGGACACGGAGGACATCCTCCGGCGTTTCGCGCTCGAGCGGCAACTGCTCGCCGCGCTTGAACATCCGAACATTGTGCGGCTGTACGGCGCGGGTTCTGCGTCCGATGGTCGGCCGTACTTCGTGATGGAGTATGTCGAAGGGCTTCCGATCGATCGCTACTGCGATGGGAAACGGCTCGGTATTGAAAAGCGCCTCGATCTCTTCGTGCAGGTGTGCCGCGCGGTGCAATACGCACACACGAAACTTGTTGTACACCGCGATCTCAAGCCATCGAACATCATTGTTGCCGCCGACGGTACGGCGAAGTTGCTCGACTTCGGTATCGCGAAACTCGTCGACAGCGCACTCTCGCCCGTGCAAATGGATCCAACCGCGGCGGAAACGCGCGTGTTGACGCCGGAATACGCAAGCCCTGAGCAGATTCGTGGGCAACCACTTTCGACGGCAAGCGATGTCTATTCGCTCGGTGTTGTGCTCTTCGAACTTCTCACGGGGCATCGCCCGTATCGCATTCGCACGCGCTTGATGCGCGAGATGGAGCGCATCGTCTGTGAGGAAGAACCGCTCGTTCCTTCGACTGTTGTCGCGAAGCCTGCGGAGTCGATCATCGTCGAGACTTCGGCGAGTGGTGAGACGAAAGTCGTCGCGCGCGAAGTGCCAGCGGAACAGCTCTCACGAGCGCGCGGCGCAGCGATCGAGAGTTTGCGGAAGCGACTGCGCGGCGATCTCGACGTCATCACGCTCCGCGCACTCGCGAAAGCGCCAGAGCAGCGTTACCCGACGGCGGAAGCGCTCGCCGCTGATGTACTTCGCCATTTGCGCGGCGAACCGATTGAAGCGCGTCCGCTCGGGTTTGCAGGTCGCGCGTATCGATTCGTGCGACGAAATCGCGTTGCGGTGGGGGTTGCGTCGCTCGGCCTCGCAGCGGTGGTTGCTGGAACAGCAAGCGCGTTTCTTGCGCAGAAAGCGTCGAGTGAAGCCGCGCTTCGCGAAGCACAGGAGCAACTCGCCGACATGCGCCTCGCACAAGTGCGCGAGTTGTCTGGCGACTTCCTGAATGACCTCTACAACCGTTTGCGTGCGATCGAAGGTGCGGCCGAGATCCGTACGCGTATTGCCGATGTTGTGGCACGGCAGTTGACGGCACTTGAGGCGCAAAATGTCATTGCGGGTCAGCGCGTCGCGGATCAAGAGTTCGATCGGTTGCGCGCATCCGCGCATCGCGGACTCGGGCGCGTCCGCGGCGATGTGCGCGGAGAGAGCGGTGGAGACTTCACCGCTGCAGAGGCGGAGTACGTGAAATCGGCGATGATTTTGCGCACGCTCGCAGGTGACGCGACGGTCACAGCGGATGAGAAGATTCGCGCGAGTATTGCGTTTGAACTCATGCAGACATTGATTTTGCACGCCGATGCGCTCCGCGTGCGTGGGCGAATGGCGGAGGCGAAGGCGCTGCTCACGGAAGCAAAGACGATGGGCGACGCCCGCGCTTCAGTCGCGACCAACGACGAACGCCAGCGTCATGCGACGGTCTTGGTCGAACTCGCGGAAATCGCCGATTTGGACGGCGATCGCGCAGCCGCGGCCGATCTTTTCCAGCGCTCGCTCGAACTTCGACGTGCGAACCTCGCGGCGATGCCCGACGATCAAGATGCACTGCGTTCGCTTGGAAAAATCCTCGCAGCGATTCAGTCGCGCGCGGAGCGTGCTGGCGAAAATGCACGGGCGCTCGAACTCGCACAAGAGTTGTCGGCGATTCGTGCGCGACTTGCCGCGATGATGCCGAACGATGCGCGCATCGCGCGTGAAGCAATGCGTGCGCAGATTGCGTTTGGCCGAGCACTTGCGCGGAATGGTCGCGCCAATGAGGCTGTCGACGGCATGCTTGCGGCGTGTGTCACGGCCACAACGCGTGTCGAGCGCGCGCCGGACAGCCACGAGGCGCTTTCCGATCGCGCCGAGGCGTATGAGTCGGCCGCACAAGTGTTGGAAGAAGTCGGACGCGGACAGGAAGCGCTGGAGCGCTGGCGACTCGCGCGTGCGGATCTTCAAGCAGCTGCGCAGCGCGCGCCGAATGTTGCTGGCTATCCGCGGCGCGCTGCGTATCTCGGTGCCTCGGAAGCTCGTACGCAGGCGGCACTCGGTGATCTCTCGGGTGCGGCGCGAACTGCAGCTGCTGCCGCGGACGCGCTCGACGCGATCCTCGCTGCAGGTGCAAGCGACACCGACAGCCGTTCGCAGGCGGCACTCGCGCAGGCGGTTGCGAGTGGCCTCGCCAAGCGCACCGGCGAAGCGGCCCTCGCGCAAACTCGAGCAGAACGTGCGCGCGCGATTCTCGCGCTGCTGACGCCCGAGTCGCGCGCCATCATCGAGCCCTTCGTCGTGCGCGAAATCGGGAATTGAGCGCCACGGCCGCGTAGGGACGCTACTCTCCGCGTCCTACTTATCTGTCGTGTCGCTCTACCCCGCACACTTTCTTGGGCCGGAAAGTCCGCTCGCGCGTCGCATCGCGGGCTTCGAATCGCGCCCTGAACAACTCCGCATGGCGGAGGCTGTCGAAGCGAATCTCGCGTCGAAGGGCCGTCTCCTCGTCGAAGCAGGAACAGGCGTCGGCAAGAGCTTCGGCTATCTCGTGCCGGCGATTCGCCGCATCCTCGAACGCCGCGAACGCGTCGTCGTCTGCACGCACACGATTTCGCTGCAAGAGCAGATCTTCGACAAGGATGTACCGCTTCTCAAAGCCGTGATTCCCGACGAATTCACGACGGTGCTGTGCAAGGGGCGCGGCAATTATGTCTCGCTGCGTCGTCTCAAGATCGCGAGCGAGAAGAAGTCGAAGATCTGCCACAGCGAAGAGGAGGAGCATTCGCTCGATCTGATCGAAGATTGGGCCTACGAAACCGACGACGGCTCGCGCGCGACGCTTCCGCAACTTCCCCGAACAAGCGTGTGGGAGCACGTCGAGAGCGACGCGGGCAACTGCATGGGCCGCCGCTGTCCGACGTACGACAAGTGTTTCTACCAATCGGCGCGGCGGCGGATGGAGAACGCGGATCTCCTGATCTGTAACCACGCGCTCTTCTTCAGTGATCTCGCGCTGCGCTCGAAGGGCGCCGGCTTCCTTCCCGCGTACGACCACGTCATCTTCGACGAAGCGCATCACCTCGAGGATGTCGCGAGCGGCCACTTCGGCATTCGCGTGTCGGAATCGCGCGCGAAGCACGTGCTGCGCACGCTCTACAACGCGTCGACGGGTCGCGGCACGCTCGCTGGGATCGAAGCGTCGGTCGCGGGTGGTTCGGGGCTGCCGACCGAAGAAGTCGACGCGGTCATTCGCGCGACGCTCGACGCACAGGCGGTGGCGGAGAGTTTCTTCGACGGCGTTTGGCGTGCTGGCGAATCGGGCGCGGGTGCGATTGGTCAGAGCGGCCGCGTCGCGGGGCCCGATGCATTCCCGAATCCGCTGTCGCCGGCATTGGGCGACCTCGCCACGCAGTTGAAGTTACTGCGCGAGCGCTCGGCCGACGAGTCGCTCCAGTTTGATCTTGGAAGCGCGGCGCAGCGCGTGTCCGATCTTGCGGCCGAAATTGACCTCTTCATTGGTCAAGGCGTCGAAGGTTGTGTGTACTGGGTCGAGCGCGGACGGCAAGGCTACGGCTCGAATCGACCGCTCATCACGCTCTCGTGTGCGACGGTTGACGTGGGGCCTGTCCTGCGCGACCGATTGTTCGCGATGCCTATTTCGATCACGATGACGAGCGCGACGCTTGCGACGAGCGCGACGCTTGCTGCCTCCGGCAGCGATTTCTCGCACATCGTCGGGCGTCTAGGCGCCGACGGCGCGCAGACGCTCGCGCTCGGAAGCCCGTTCGATTACGCAAGCCAGATGCGCGTGATGATCGATCGCACGATGCCGACGCCCGACGCGCCGGAAGCGAACCGTGAACTCGTGCCGCGCATATTGCAGCACATCGAGGAAACCGGCGGCGGCGCGTTCGTCCTCTTCACGAGTTTCCGCGCGCTGCGTGAGGTGGCCGAGCGCTGCGCGCCGGTCCTGCGTTCAGCGGGCTACCCCGTCTTCATCCACGGCGAAGATGGCGAGCGCTCGCAACTCTTGAAGCGTTTCCGCGAGCATGATCACTCGGTCCTGTTCGGCACGGCGAGTTTCTGGGAAGGCGTCGATGTGCGTGGCCGCGCATTGCGCAACGTCATCATCACGAAGCTCCCTTTCGACGTGCCCGACCATCCGCTCATCCAAGCTCGTCACGAGAAGATCGAAGCAGCGGGGGGCAATGCGTTCCGCGACGACCAATTGCCGCGCGCGGTGCTGCGCTTCAAGCAGGGCGTCGGGCGACTCATCCGCAGCGCCGAGGATTCAGGGCGCATCGTCGTGCTCGATCCGCGCATCGTGACCAAGTTCTACGGCAAGCGCTTCATGGGCGCGCTGCCCGAAGGCGTGGAGCCTGAGATGGTGTGAGCGCGAGGATGTTTGTAACGGGCTCCGCAAGTGGCTCCAAAAGGGCAACTGTCGAACCTCACGGCCGATATCACAAATTCCCCGCTGTCGAGTTGGATTCGGGCCGATGGGGCAGTACTCTCGCGCAAACACTGGAGTCATCGCAGCGTCCTGCGGTTGACTTCCTACGGCTCGACCCCAATCCGAATCACGATCGGCATTCGCGATGTACCTACGAACCGCTTCCCTCATCTGGCTCGCCCCGTTCGCCTGCGTACTCGCTGGCCTCACGTCGAACACCGCTCTCGCGCAGGACGCCGACGGCGACGGCGTGCCCGATGCGTCGGACAACTGCCAGCTTGTCGCGAACCCGATGCAATCCGACTGCGACTCGAACGGCGTGGGCGATGCCTGTCAATCGTCGCAGACGATCTCGACTGGCAACATGGGTGTGATCGGTTCGGGCGTCACGACTTCGGGCACGCTCGCGGGCGTCTCGCCGAGTTTCTGGCCCGTCACCGTCACGGTGCGCGCGGTTGGCGA
>JAIXVI010000002.1 GCA_027483065.1 Planctomycetaceae bacterium | reverse complement strand
GTGACAGGGCGCAATGCCCCTTTGCGCTTTCGTCCTTGGAACGCGCACGTCGATCGGCCGCAAGTGCGGCTTTCGTGACCGCGCCGCGTGCATTTTGTGAGCGGGGCTGAGCCCCTGAAGGAGTCGACGATGAAGAATAGTGCAATCACTCTTGGTGCCATCGGGGCGACAGCCTTCGCGGCAATGCTCGGTCAAGCACACGCAAGCGTCGTCGGCCTTGCGGTTTCACCGGATGGCATCCCTGCAGAGGTCACATTCATCAGCGTCGATTCGAAAGGGATACAAACAAGCCAAACTTCGGGGAATCCCCTGAATGGGCCGGTGTCCTACAGCAGTCCGTACTCTGGTTCGGCGACGTGCAGTCAATTCACGCCCAGCGGATTTTCGCTCTCCGCGAGTGTCGTCGGTGGATACCAGTACGAGTTTTCTGTGACGCAGTCGTTCTACGCAACGAGCGACGTCGACTTCTCGCTCACGGGCACGATTGGGAATGCCTTGGGCTATTTGACGATCGACCTCCTCAACGCGGACGGCACGTTGGCCTCGCGGATTTTGGAAGATCTCAGTGCAGGATCGTTCAACGAATGGGGAACGCTTGCTGCGACGACGAACGGCCAGTTTTACGTCTTCGACTTCTACATCGAGCTTGAACCGACGGTCTCGTATTCGAGCACACTGTTTGACTTGTCGTTGACGTCCGTGTCCGTCCCCGCGCCTGGCGCGATCGCGCTCCTTGGCCTCGCGGGCCTCGCAGGTCGTCGTCGTCGCTGAATACGCAACTGAACATGGTGGAATCACACGGCCCGCGGAGTTCTCCGCGGGCCGTGTTCATTCTCGAGTGCATCCAAACATCGACGCCATGCGATGCGCGCGTCGCGTGACGCGCTCGCGCCTGGCGCCTACTTCGTCGTCCAACGTCCGAGCAAGTCGGCAAGATCCTCGCCGCCGACGCCGCCGCTATTGTCGAGGTCAGCTGGCCCGCGTCCCGAGCCCCACGCCGAAAGCATCGTTGCAAGATCCGGCGCACCCACGCTGCCATCGCCGTTGAGATCCGCGCTGCGCGGCATCAGCACATCGAGGAACTTCGTGCTGAACACGCGATGCGGATCGAGAGCATCGAAGATGTTGACGGCGGTACGGAAGCTCGCGTCCGCAGGCATGCCGCTCGTGAACGACGCGGGGATGCTCGTACCGATCACGCCTTCATTCTTCCAACCGCCCGCATTGGTGTACGCCCAACCCTTCGACCATTCGACGCGCACGCCTGCGTAGTCGCCGACGTAATTCGCGTAGATCCACTGTTCGATTTCGGCGTAGTAGTTGCTCGCGGCGGGCGTTCCGGGGATCGACAGAATGTCGAACCACACCGCGGTATCCCATTCCGGTTTCGAAGGCCATGGACGCAACGCTGAAAGAAGCGGCACTTGCGCACCGGGCACGCGGCAATCCTCGGGGTGGTCGAGCCCACACACGCGGATCTCGACCGCCGAGTTCATCGGGTACTCGCCACGATCTCGGTAGGTCTGTTGGAGTTCGATGTACTTCGCATGGAACTCGCTGATCACGCGCTGCACGTCGGCGCGGCGGCAACTGACGGCGTAGCCGTTCGCCGTCACACGCAGCGTGGTCGGGCGAATGTAGAGAAGCAAATCCTTCGACCAACCCCAGAGATCCCACGCAAGATCGGTGGCCAGGCCAACGTCAACTGCCAACGCCTGTGCAGCGCCGAAGGCAGGCGTGAGCCAAACCGCGCCCGTCGTGATCTGCGCGACGAGTTGCGAGACTTCCTTCGAAATGTTGTCGCTGAAGGGATAGTTGAACGGCGCGGAAACTTCGCGCGACAAGAACGGCTTCTCCGGCGTGATCGTCCACACCTTCAACCACGGGTTGGCGGTGAACGGGAAGAGAATCGTTTCGACGCGGCCGCTTTCGTTCAGGAAGTCGGAGAAGGTCCTGCCCGTGGAGCCGGAGCCGGGTGCTGCGAAGAGTTCGGCGGCGGAATAGCTGCGATAGCTCTGGCAGCGGAGGCGCACGTTGGCACCGACCTGCAGCGTGGCTTCGACCAAGAACGCACGACCAAGGTGCACGCACAGCGCGGCCATCTCGGGGTCAGAGCGCTGGAAGGTGCGCAACACGTAGGTCTCTGAGGTCGAGTCCCACACCACAGCGGTGACCGCGCGCAACAGGTTCGACACGGTGCCGAACGTGTGGCCAGGCATCGGCGTCTCGCCGACAGCGGGCACCGATGTACCGTGGCCATCGATCGCGAGCACGCCGCCGAGGGTGAGGTCGCCCGGTGCGGGGCAATTCGTCACGCCCAAGCCGGCGTTCTGCAGCGCGGTATGGAACGCCTCCATCGAGATGCCGGTTTGTGCTGTGACCGTCGGTGGGTTCATCGACGCATCGATCGACACCGATGTGAGATGCGCGGTGGTGTCGACGAGCAGCGTTGGCGATTCGCACGTTGCATCGGGGTCGACTGAAATCGGCGACCAGTTGTGCTTCATGCCGCGCGGACGGATGCGCCAACCGTTCGCGTGTGCCCAGTTCGCGAGCGTCACGACGTCTTGCGGCGACGACGGAGTGGCGGTCCAGATCGCGTCGATCGAAATCTCACCCGACCAGTTGCGATACGCCTGCTTGAAGACGGGGATGCGCTTCGGGAAGTTCGGCGGCTCGGGACATCCACCCTTGCCGGTGTGGGCCATCGACATTCCCGGCAGCACGCGGAACGCGGGGAGCCACATCGCGGCACCGAGCATTGCCGAGGTCTGAAGGAAGGAACGGCGAGATTGGTCGTGGGGCGTGTCCGAGGGTTTCATGGCGAAACAAGTGGTGAAGCAACTCGTGAGACGGCGAGTCTGCTGATGTGGGCGACGTGCGACGTGCGAGGTTTGACGTGCGCCGTGAGCGGGGGAGAAAGGCGGAGGGTGTCTCCGAAGCCGCGCGTGTCAAGAGAGAGCGAGGAATCAGGGTCGAATCAATCGGAGCGCGGGAGTGTGCCGCGGCCAGCCGCGGGTTCTCGGTCGCGACAAGGGGAGCTTTGTGCGGTGACGCTCAAAGTCACGTAAAGCTCGAAGTCACGCGAAGCTCGAAGTCACGCGAAGCTTGGAGTCACGCGAAGCTTGGAGTCATGCAAAGCTCGGTGTGGTTAGGACGAGCTGATTGGACGACGCGGAGAACGTCGCGCACGATCGCGCCTCACCGCGCCGGAATCGTGAGCACCGGGCCCGGCGCGGGCGCGCCCGACTGAATGCGGCAGAGTTGCATGAAGAGCGCGAGCGTGTCTTTCGAACGAATGTCGTCGTTCGCAATGCTGTAGTACCAGCCCGCGTATTCGACCGTCACGATCGCGTCGATCGACGGCTTCGCGGTCGCGCGAATGCGGAGTTCGTTCGACGTACTCGCGGCCGTCGTCCAATCGCGTTGCGATTCGGGAACCTCAATACTCTCCGCTGCTTCGAACATCGCAGAGAAGAGCGACCGCAAGCGAAAGTTCTCAAGCGCGATCGTCTTACTCTCGGCCTTGAGATCGAAGCCTCCATCGGCGCGCTTGACAACCGCGAGTTGCCCAACGGCCTCCGCCGCGACGAGCGTTGCAACAAACTCCTTGTACTCGTGGTTCGACGGCGACTTCGGTCGCGCGGAAAGAAGTTCTCCGCCCGTCGGCGTCACGCTCTCAACGAGAAGATCGCAGAGTTTCTGCACCGGCCAACCGGCACGAAGCAACATGCCGAAGTGCGACGGAGGAATCTCGTTCATCAACTGTTGCACATACTGCTGCCCCTCAACAGGCGTGTACGCGATCGTCGGTTTCGACGAGAAGGTGTACGTGCCCGTCACTCCGATGAGTGATTGATCGCCTTGCTGTGCGGTGGCGTCTGCGCCGGCCGAGACGGTGTTCTCGTAGGACGCCGTGAGCGATCCGGCTTGCAGAAAGAGCGGCGCCTCGCGGAAGCGCATGCGTACGAGATTGAGCAGCATCTGCTCGTTCTGGCTGCGCTGAATAATCGTGTTGAAGTCGGTGAAGTCGGCGCGCAGTGTTTGTTTCGCCACTTGGCAACCGCTTGACGCGAGGCCAAAAATGAGGCCAACGGTGAGGACGAGCGTGATCGCGGCGAATTGCGTCGCGGTCGTGATTGGTCGCGCGTGCCTCGTGAAACGTGCGGCTCGAGCCGTAGAAGCGGGGGTGTGCTTATTCGTCTGCATGTGTGGCCCGAGGCTCCGTCGAGGGAGACGTATGCGCCTCACTGTACTTGAGGGCGTTTGAGGCTGTTTCAGGCTGTTTGAACACATCGCTGTGCGCCGTACGTTGGTCGAATCGTTGCGTGGATACCGCCGACGCTCACGCGGCATGCGCGTGCCTTCGTCGGAATCTTCGATCAACGACCGGTTGGCGGTTGCGATGCGGAACCTTCAGCGCTGTGCCTACCGCGGATACGTGCCAGTCGAAACTGCAGTTGCTCACGGCTCGTCACATCCAACTTCTGATAGGCGCGACGCACGAGTGTTGAGACGGTGTTCAGCGAAACTCCGAGCCGCTCTGCGATGCGCGGGCGCGTCATCCCGGAGGAGAGGAACGCCACCACCTGCCGTTCACGCTCGGAGAGGTCGTCGTACTGGCGCATGCTGCTCGAATCAGTTTCGCTTGCAGCGCGGATCTGCTCTTGACTCGCGTGACGAATGGTCGGCGCCAGCAGCATCGGGGCACGCGTTGGCATGATGCGGATCGCCAAGACGTGATCGCACGCAGCGATGGGATCCGTTGCGCTCTGACTCCGTGATTCCGCGACGACCTGCGCGTAGTTGTACACCGCGCGAAGCCTTCGCATGAATTCCGTCCACTCCTCAGGGCGGAAATCCAACTTCAATCGGATATCGATCAGCCGCTCAGCTCCGCTGAGTTTTCCATCATGCGCCTCTGCATCTTGAAGCGCTTGCGCGATGTCTCTCGTGGCATCTTTGAAGGCTGAGCGCACGGCGACGACATGCTCGGGGCGCACGGGATTCGCGACGATCGTGATTCGCTGGCAGAGCGCTTGATAGCGCGTTGCGCTGTCACTTGATTTTGTCGCCATGCGACGGCGAGACGCGTTGATCCCGCTGCTCTCGGCGTCCCGAGTACTGCAGTCGCACAGCAAAGAGCGACGCAGTTGAAGCGGGAGTGAAAGGAGTAGGTGAGGCCTTCAAGGAAACGAATCCGTGCCACAACGGACTGCGAAACTTTGCGAAACCTTGCGAACCTTTGCGAAACCGGGCGAAACCACGCCTCGAAAGAGTCCGCGCGAGGTGATGAGACTTGCTCGGATCCGAAGTTCGGGAGCAACGCTGTTTTCATCAATGGTCTCGTGATCAACGCTCTCTCTGCACGACAGACTCGCACGACAAAAGGATCACAATGAACAACACACTTCCCGCACTTCTCACGTCAGTGGCCGCACTCATGGTGACCACGGCATCCGTCGCCGATGTCCCGTTCACTCCGCTCGCCGACTTCGGCCTCGGTGGCCAGCCCTCCGATGTGAACTCTTCAGGCATCATCGTCGGCGCGGTGCGCGTCGAGAACGAGTCTGCTCCGTCTGTGCCGGTCATCTGGCAGACCTCGAACTCGGCCCCGACTCCGCTTCCGACCGTGAATGGCGGCTACGCGGTCGCCATCAACTCGAACGGCGACATCGTCGGCACAGAGTTCCAGGTGTCCGGCAGCTACGGCATCCCAGTCCTCTGGTCGAACGGCGAGCGCATCGAGCTTCCCGACCTTGGCGAGGGCGGCTACGCGAACGACATCAACGAGGCCGGCGTGATCATCGGCAATGTGATCAGCAAGGGCCAGTACCGCGCTGCGCGCTGGGTCAACCGCGAGCTCGAGTTGCTTCCGCTGCCCGAGTTCGAGACCGAAGACGGCGTGATCTGGAGCTTCGCGAACACCATCAACTCCGCCGGCGTGATCAGCGGCACGATTCAGGCGCCGATCGCCACTCCGTCGGCCGCGCTGCGCTGGGATTCGGAAGGCGTTGCGTTCGTCCAGAGCGAAGGCCTCGAGACCAAGGGCATTTCTGTCGACAACCTCGGTGGAATCCTCATCAACGGCTACTTCGATGGTGGCTACAGCCGCGCCCCCGCGGTCGTTCAGAACAACGGAACGGTCAATGTGCTTGAGATCCCGGCCGGACTCTTCGGCGGCGCCTCTGGCCTCGCGATGGGTCGCAACGGCATCGTGGCGGGCTACTACTACGCCTCGGGCGACAGTGGCTTCCAGATCAAGGCCGTCGCGTGGCCGAACGGCGTGTTCACCCCGCTCGAAATGCCCGCTGGCCAGCGCTACGCCTTCCCGAGCGCGGTCGGCATGAACGGCATGGTGTTCGGTTCGGCGACCGATGGCCAGACCGGCCGCTCGGTGCCCGGATTCTGGCAGCTTGACATCGAGGGAACCACCCTCCGCTCGACGCCCGTTAGCGGCGCCCGCGGACAGACCGTCCAGCTTGCCGCCGAGAGCGTCCGCAGCTCGGGCGCGAACGTCGGCTACAGCGTGGCGGCCCGCGTCAACGGCGCGATCGTTGGCCAGTCGGTCACGAACTCGCAGGGCAAGGCGAGCGTCAGCTTCACGATCCCGCAGTCTGCGAGCGGCAACCAGCTCACCGTCCAGTTCAAGGACGAGACCGGCGCCACTACGACGACCGTGATCGAGATCGAGTCCGCCTGCGCGGCGACCGATTTCAACTGCGATGGTCGCGTCGATAGCGCTGACCTCAGCATCCTGCTCTCGCAGTGGGGCGGCAGCGGAGCGTGCGACCTCAATGCCGACGGCGTGGTGAATGCGCCGGATCTCAGCCAGCTCATTGCGAATTGGACGCTGTGACTTCAAAGCCGTGAGGTCGGAACCATGCGTTGGAGCTCGTGCGTTCAAGCTCATGCGTTCGAACTCATGCGTTCAAACTCGTGAGTTCAAGCGCGTGCATTGATCACCTTCAATTTGTGCAGACTTCGAAGCGCCCCGATCTCCGTGATCGGGGCGCTTCTTTCATGGCGGTGGCGAACCTTCGCGTGAAATCTGGTGCTCGCGCTCGTGGCAAGTCACTTGCAAATTGCAAGTGATGCGCTAGTCTGCCTCCATGACACATCCCTCACCAGTTGCATCGCCTGCGAAGGCACCGAATGTCGAACCACGAAACCGCCTAGTAGCCCCGCAGGAACACGAGCCAAAGCTCGCCGCACCCGGCGCCGGTGTTCCGCGCATCGAACGCATGGTTGGG
>JAIXVI010000215.1 GCA_027483065.1 Planctomycetaceae bacterium | reverse complement strand
GTCGGCATGCACGGGGCGTACGAGGGCGCACGCTACTACCAGTTCGGCATCCGGAGGCCGACGTCGGATTCGCTGATGCGCTCGCTCGGGGTTCCCTTCAACGGCCCGAGCCTCGAGCAGATGATCGTGAAGATCCACCAGTCGACCGTCATGCTCGACGGTGCGGTTCCTTCGGTTGGCGCGACGGTGGTGCGCGGGGCGAGCGTCGCGGCGACGCCTCTGCAGCCGTCGAACCACGCGCTCTCGCTCCAGTGGTACCGCGGGACCGAGGCGATTCCCGGCGCCAACTCGGCGTCGATTGACACGACCCACATCTCCGCCGCGGCGACGGGCACGCAACTGCGGCTCGTAGTCGTCGATCCAACCACGAAGGTGCGGAACGAGATGCTGCGTGCGACGCATCTGCGCGAGACGTACACGTGGAACCTGGTTCCCGACGCCTGTCGCCCCGATCTCGACCTCGACGGCGGCGTCGGCGGGGCGGATCTCGCGAGGCTCCTCGCCGACTGGGGATTCGGCGCGATCGCGGCAGGGCGGTCGGATGTGAATGGAGACAACACCGTCGGTGCGGAGGATCTCGCGCTCCTGCTCGCCGCGTGGGGTCCGTGCGGCAGCTGAACTGACCCGTACACTTCGAGGATGACCGTGATGCTCCGATGGATCCGCAGGGTGTCGGTCGTCGGTGGCGCGACGTCCGCGCTGCTCGCACCTTCGCCGCTCCGCGGCGTGGTTCTCGTCCTCACGCTGCTCGTCCTCGCGGGGGCACCGTCGTCCGCGCGCGCCGCGCATGACGCCGCGCCCACGCTCGTCGAGCGGATCCACTCGACTGCACCGCGCGCGGTGGCGGTCGATCCGGCGGCGTCCGACGCGTTGCGCGTCGACGTCGCGTGGCAGGGCGACGTGGCGACGGCGCGCGTGACGAACACTTCGAATGAGCCCGTCGCGGTACGAGAAGTCGTTCTCTTCGACGTCGCGCACGGTCTCGCGCCCGACACGCGGATGTACGGCGAAGGCCTGCAAATGCTCGCACAAACAGCGGGCACGATTGCGGCGCCCGAAGATGTGGGCGACTATCCCGATCGTTCGCACTATCGATTGCCTGAGCCCGCGGGGTTTCGTCGCGTTTACGGCGTGTGCATGCTCGAGCCGACGGACGCGCCGCGGATACTTGCGGCGTTCACGTCGTGCCATCGATTTGTTGGCGCGTTCGATATCTCGCCAACCCACTTTCGCGCAACGATCGACTGTGAAGGATTGATTTTGCCGCCGCGCGCGACGTGGAATCTCGAGTCATTCGTCCTTCGCGAAGGTGGTGCACACGGCGCACTACTCGCGAGTCTCGCTCGTGATATCGCAGGTCAACATGCGCGTACGTCATACCCAGCGCCGCCCGCAGGTTGGTGCTCGTGGTACTGCTTTGGACCGAGGGTGACGGCGAAGGATGTACTCGACAATCTCGCGGCGATGAAGGCCGATTTTCCTGATCTCACCTTCGTGCAGATCGACGATGGGTATCAGCCGACGATGGGCGACTGGCTCGACACCGGACCAGGGTTTGGCGGCAAACCAGTCGAAGAGATTTTGGCTGAAATCGCGCGTGGCGGACGCGAGCCTGCGATTTGGGTCGCGCCTTTTGTCGCGAGTCCTGATGCAAAGATCTTGCGCGAACATCCCGATTGGTTCGTCAAAGGCGAAGACGGCAAGCCGATGCCGAGTGACCGCGTGATGTTCGGCGGTTGGCGACTCGGACCGTGGTACGTACTCGATGGAACGAACCCTTCCGTACAAGCGCATTTCAAGCGACTTTTCCAAGAAATGCGCGAGAAGTGGGGCGTGCGCTACTTCAAACTTGACGCGATTTTCTGGGGCATGATGCACGGCGGCGTGCGACACGATGCTTCGAAATCGCGCGTCGAAGCGTATCGGCTCGGCATGCAAGCGGTTCGTCGAGGTGCTGGTGAGAACGCATACGTCCTCGGGTGTAATCACCCGATTTGGCCGTCGCTTGGTTTGATCGATGGCTCGCGCAGTTCGCTCGATATCGAGCGGAACTGGCGCAGTGTTTCCCGCACAGGGCGGGAGAATTTGCTGCGTGGTTGGCAGAACGGCAACCTCTGGTGGAACGATCCGGACACGCTCGTGCAAACGGGGCTCCCTGAAAACGAAGCGCGCTTTCATGCGACGCTCGTTGCGGCAACTGGCGGCGCGATGCTTGCGGGCGATGACCTTTCGCGGCTTCCACGCGACAAAGTTCCCGTGGTGCAAGCGTTGTCGAAACCAACGGGAATTGCCGCGCAATTTGCAGATCTTTCGCTTGCGTCGGGTGTCGTCGATTTGGGTGGTGGTGTGCTTCGACACGTCGAACTGAACTGGGGAGAAACTCCTGCGAGCCGCGTCATTCGCTTCGAGGGTCGGCGCGCGTTTCGCGATCGCTGGTCGGGCGCAGAGCTCGGTATCCACGAGGGAAAAATCGAGTTGCCGCCAATCGCGCCGCATGACGCGCGGTATCTCGAATCGAAGCCCATCGAGTGAAGCGCGGCAGCCTGCAAGAATGGTGAAGCTCGATTGCACACGTGTGCGTTCCCTGCGACGATCTCTTGCGGAGGTCTCATGCCAGATACGCCGTCCATGCAGGAAATCATCGAGGTTTCACGTCGATTCGCGAAGCGACACTGTGTCCGTGATGGCAGCGAGTTTCGGCTGAAGGATCACGATCCCGCCGACATCGGACCCTTTCGTGATGGCTCACATCCGCTCGCACGCGAAGGTGGCAAAGACGGCACGCGTGATCTCCTTGCCGTGGGAATTCAAGCGATG